>NZ_CP149822.1:5069421-5405895 GCF_038396755.1 Chitinophaga pollutisoli
GCCATCGGGTTCACGGTAAGGCGGAATTCTTCCAGTGCCACCAGGGCTTTGGCGTAGTGCATGGGCTGAACGGTGCTGGCGAGCACGAGGTCGTCGCAGCAATGTTCGCGTTCCAGGCGGATGTTGCGGGAAATCCACCATACGAACGGGTTGAAGAAAAGGATCGTTTCTACAATGGATTGGAAGATATTCAGGAGATAATCATTGCGTTTGATGTGCGCCAGCTCGTGCAGCAGGATGGCTTCCAGCTGTTCCGGGCTGAGATTGTTGACCATGGCGGCCGGGAGCAGGATAACTGGACGGAGGAAACCTATCATGACCGGCACCTGCAGGTTGGCGGAAATGAACAGTCCCACACGCTTCCCGATGCCCATTTTGCGGGAAAGGGCCCCGAGATGTTCCTCCCAAACGTTCCCCAGCGACGATAAACCCTGTTTGCGCAACGTTTTCAGCTGGGCCAGGTCCACGCAAAGGCGGATCGTCATCAACGTCACACCCACCACGTAAATCGCCACCAGCAGCGGGAAGTAAGCTTCCATGCCAGGGAAAACAGCCTTCAGCCCCTCGTCTGGCGCCGGCGTGCTCGCAAAAGCAAGCGGAACGGGCATCGCGGGCATCCCTGCCCCGGCAACCATTACCACCGCCTCTGAAGCCTCGCGGATCGATTTCAGCTGCGTAAGAAACGTGGCGCCGAACCATCCCGCAATACCTGTCAGCGACAGAAAGGAGAGATGATATTTGATGGATGGCCCGGCCTGTGGCCAAAGCCACAGCACGATACGCAAACAGAAAAAGACGCAGCAGCCCTGCCAGAAGGAATGCAGGATCGTCCAGCCGAAGGCCTGGATAAGGTCTGTCGTGAAAGGAAATAACGCGTGCATAAAACGAGTATTACGACTGTTTTTTATCGATTTCGTTCAGATATTCCCGAATGCGGTCGAGCTCCTCGCGCGACGAACGGTGACCGCCCAACGCCTGCAAAACCAGCTGGGACGCGGAACCGGAAAAAACCGTATCGATCATCTTGTTCAACAACTGCGCCTGTGTTTCTTCCTTTGGAACGGCGGCTTCATAAATATGTGTCTTCGCGCTTGCATCCCGCTGCAGCAAGCCCTTTTCATGCATGATCTGCATCAGCTTCAAGGTAGTGGTATAACCCGCTTCCTTCTGCTTCTCCAGGATTTCATGCACTTCCCTCACCGTGCTGGCCCCACGCTCCCAGAGGATCGTGAGAATTTCCAGCTCGCTTTCGGTTGGACGTACATGTTTGTTGTTTGCCTTGTTCTCCATGATATCTCTCCTTTGTACGAATTTCTTCGTAATCAAATGTACGATAGTTTTCGTAAATGCAAAATGCCGGGGATTATTTTTGGATAAGCGGTATGCCGGCAGGAGGAGCGGAGGGGGAGAAACGGAGCTGCGGAGGGCTTTGGCAGTCTTTCCGTTGCCATCCCTGTCCCAGCCCGGCGCCCCGAAAACATACATCCACGCTTCTTTCCAGGTGCGCGCCCGGCGCAGGTCGCGCCAGATCGCCGCCCATTCGTGCGTGGCGATGCGCAGGGGATTGTATGTTTCGATGTTCACCGTCAACCCATAAACCGGCCTTTCCTCCTCCGGCTGGAAAGTGCCGAAAAGGCGATCCCAGATGATCAGGACGCCGCCATGGTTACGGTCGAGATATTTGATTTCGGAAGAATGATGCACCCGGTGGTGCGAGGGCGTATTCAGCACATACTCCAGTGGGCGCGGGAGTTTATGGATGGCTTCGGTATGGATCCAGAACTGATAAAGCAGGCTGATCGATTGCATGGCCATGACCATCGCCGGATGAAAACCAAGGAGCGGCATCCAGATCCAGAACAGGAATGCCCCGCTCAGGTTGCCCGTCCATGTTTGGCGGAGGGCAGTGGAGAGATTGTACCGGCGGCTGGAATGGTGGACGACGTGCGAAGCCCAGAAATAACGGATTTCGTGGCTGCTGCGGTGGAACCAGTAATAGGTGAGGTCATCCGCAAAAAAACACAACGCCCATACCCACCAGAGCGATGCGTCGAGCGTGAAGAAGCGGAATTCGTAAGCGGCAGAATAAATGAGAAAGATGACGGCTTTCGTGAAAAGCCCGATGATAACGTTCCCCAGCCCCATGGCGATGCTGCTGGCGGCGTCTTTCGTTTCGTAGAGATCCCGTTTTTCCACCGCGGAAAAAATCACCTCGGCGGTAATGAGCAGGATAAAACCCGGTATGGCGAAATGTATAAGGTCCATAAAAAACGGATCATCTTTACTGGTAAGGGAGTGCGGAATATTCCTTTTGCCAAAAGTTAACGAAAATTCCCGTACCGGCCCTTCTTTACCGGAAAAGATGATCCGCTGGTGACGGGCTTAGAAGCGGCCCGCCTTGATGGTGAAATGTGCGGACGGCCCGCTCAGTTTCTCGTCGGTTATTCCTGCCGTCCCCGAGCCCCGCACAAAGCGGTACGATCCGCCGATGCCCAGCCGCAGGTACGAAGTGATATTCATTTCCAGGTTGAGGTGCGGCTCTCCCACGAAGAAGCTGCTGTAACCGATAGATTCGTAATCTTCCCAGTTCTTGTACCGCTCGTTCATAAACACGCCGCCGCCGCCAACGAGGGCGCCCACGGCGAGGTGCACGAGCTTGTTGCCCTTGATGGTATATTCCGGAACAAAGCCGGTATACCACATGTTCCAGTACATTGTTGCGTCGGAAGGATTGGTGCGGGGGGCTTCGATATTGTTGACCAGCGCATAGGCGCCCGCGCCCAGCATAAGTTTGCTGTTGAGCATCACGCCGGCGTATCCGCCCAGCAGCACGCCCAGTTCATCGTCGAAGCTGGTGAATTTGATGGTGGGGGCGCCGAATCCGCCCACTCTTACCTTACCGCCTTTGGCGAGACTTTCGATTTTCTCCTGCGCAAGTGCCGGAACGGTGCAAAGCACGGCCAGGGCAAGCAGCAGGCGCTTACCTGTTTTGTTCATGTTCATTGATTTTTTATGGGGTGATCTTTAGGTTGATTAATGCTCCATTTGTATTGATTTCCATTCGATTGCCGATGTTCCGAACCATCCCAGCACACGGCCCTGCGAAGTATTGTCGATGTTCTTCAGGTTCGTGGGTACGTTCTCCAGGATCTTGGCGAACAATCCGCCCAGGTCGATCTGCGCCTGCACCTGGCTGAGGAACATATGACTGGGTTTCGTGCACGACCTGATGGTTACCGTCACGTTTTCTCCCAGCTGGAAAGGCTTGTCGTAATCCGTAATCCCTTCCGAAATCGGCTGGATAAAGTTCAGCCCGTCCGAAATGTTCTCCGCGAAGGATCCGTCGATGGCAAAGATATCTTCTACGCGACCCGCGCTGGTGGCGGAATTACGGGTGCTCCGGATCCAGTAGTAATCCGTACCGCCGGGGATGTCTTTAGCATAAAACCGGGCGTAAAACCCTTCTTTATTACTGATGGATTCCTCTTTCGTTTTGAAATCGTAGGCCAGCGAATCCACCTGCGGCACGCGTTTGATCGTGTCCACCCCCTCAAAAATCCCTTCTTTCAACTCCACGCGCAGTTTGTAAACGTGCCCGATCACGCCGATGCGCTCAACACCCGGATCGTGGCTGTATACGCCGTTGGCAAAAGTAAAGTCATACGTCTTGTTGGCGGTAATATCTGTCAAAGTCACTTTGGCGTCGCTCACCACGGGAGCGGAACCGCTGCTGGTGTACGGTACGGTTTGGGTGATGCGGATATCCTGTTTCCCCGGCACGGAAGTAATCCAGGCGTCCACGACGGTAAAAGTTTTCCCGTTCGGAATATCGATATCGATCGCGTCCTCGCAGGCAGTAAATCCGGCGGCGGCAAACAGGAGGGCGATGGCGGTGAATGTCCTTTTCATATGATCGTGCTTGGAGATTAGAATTTGAAGTTATAAGTGATACCGGGGATGATGGACCCGATGATGCTGAGGCGAACCGCTTCCTTCTTGGAAGGATCGTCCGGGTTTTGGCGGAAGTACACGGTGTAAGCGTTCCTCCGGGCATATACGTTATACAGGCTCACTACCCATTCCCCTTTCCAGCGTTTTAGCTGCTTGCCTTTGTAGGTAAAGGAAAGGTCGAGGCGATGAAAGGGCTTGAGGCGGTAGTTATTTCGCTTTTCGGTGGTGTTGTAGGGAACATCCCAGTCCTGGAACTCGAGGCGCGCATCGGCGAACGTAGCCGGCGTACCCGAAGCGAACATCCAGTTGGCGCTGAAGCTCGCGCGCTTGTTCAGCTCATGGCTCATCACGATGTTCAGGTTGTGGGTGCGGTCGTATCGGTTGATGAACCACTCGTTCAGGCTCAGCCCCGGCGTTTTGCGTTCCGAACGGCTGAGGGTGTAGCTCACCCAGCCTGTTGTGGCGCCAATGTCTTTCTTCACATACAATTCCAACCCGTATGCGCGCCCTTTCGCCGCGAGCAGATCGCCTTCGATGTACTCGTTCAGGTCCAGGTCGGCGTTGTCGATGAAATCCAGCTGGTCTTGCATGGATTTATAAAACACCTCGGCCGACAGCTCGAACTTATCACCGGGCGCGTTATAAAAATAACCGGCCGTCACCTGGTCCGTCAGCTGCGGTTTCACGTTGTTGGAAACCGGCGTCCAGATGTCCACGGGGGTGGGGGAGGCGGTGTTGCTCAGCTGGTGCATGTATTGGGCCGACCGGCTGAAAGCCGCCTTGATGGCCGATGAGCTGTTGATGGCATAGCGCGCGGAAATGCGGGGCTCCAGGAAGTAGTAGTCGGCGATCGTTTTGCCGCTTTCGTAATCCTTCGTGCCGAGGAAGCGCTTGCGTGTGCCAGCCACCGTATCCGCATAATAGTAGGCAGTGCCTTTGCCAATATACTGGAAGCCCGACAGGCGTACGCCGTACTGAACACCGAACTTGTTGCCCGCTTTCCACTCGTGGTCGAGGTATAGCGCGCCTTCCAGTGCGTTTTTATCTTTCAGGTTGATATTGAACTGCTGGTCGCCTTCGCGGGCGAGGCTCCGGCCCGGCCTGAACGTATAATACGTGCCCTGCACCCCGAAATGCAACGTATTGCTGGCGTTCAGGTAATAGGTAAAGGCGGGCTTCACGCCGTAGTTGATGATGTTGGATTTCCAGCTAAACTCCTGGCTGGAGGTGGATTTCTCATCGCTCAGGAACTTCAGGCTGTAATCGTATTTCGTATAATACGTGGTGAGATTCATGAACAGGCGGTTATTGAAAATGTGGTTCCAGCGCAGCGATGCGGTGTTGTTGCCCCAGTTCATATTGGCTTCTTTCCCGAACCCGAACACGTCGCGGCCGAAATAGCCGCTTACGAAAAGACTGTTGTTTTTATTCAGCTGAAAATTGACTTTGGCCGTGAGGTCGTAGAAGTAGAGCTTGGTATCTTTCATATCACCTTTGAGGAAGGGTTTCATAAGCACGTCCATGTAAGACCTGCGCCCCGCGATGATGAAGGAAGATTTGTCTTTCTGGATGGGCCCCTCCAGCGCCAGGCGGCTGAAGATATTGCCGATGCCGCCGGTCATGCCGAATTTCTGGTTGTTCCCGTCTTTCATCCTGATATCCAGCACCGAAGCCGTTCTACCGCCGTATTCCGCGGGGAATCCGCCTTTAATGAGGTTGATATTCTTCACCGCGTCTGGGTTGAAAACGGAAAAGAAGCCGAGCATGTGGGTGGAGTTGTACACCGGCGCTTCGTCGAGCAGGATGAGGTTTTCGTCGCCGTTGCCGCCGCGCACGTTGAAGCTGGCGGCGCCTTCGCCCACGGTATTGACACCGGGCAGCGTCTGGATGGTGCGGATTACGTCCACTTCACCCATAAACGTGGGCAGCTTCTTGATTTCCGCTATGTCCAGCTTGTTGAGGCTGGTGTTGAGGGTATTGATGTTTTTTTCCTGTTGCTTGGCGGAAATTACCACTTCATTCAGCTGGCGGTCCGATTGCCCCAGTTTCACATCCATCCTTTTGTTGGAAGTGAGGTCGATGGTGAATTGTTGCGCCTGGTAGCCGATATAGGAAAACTGGATGTCGTGTTTGCCGGCGGGCAGGGTGAGCGAATAAAAACCGTATTCGTTGGTTACGGTGCCAACGGAAGTGCCGGGCTTACCGATGGAAATGCCGATGAGGGATTCGCCGTTTTTTTCGTCTTTAACGTAACCGCTGATGGTGAACCGTTGCTGCGCGAAGGCCGTGTTGGCCGCGAACAAAACGAGTAAGATGTGCATCAGCAGTCTGGCTGTTGTTTTCATATATTGGTTTTCAGTGTTGTGTGAATGGCAGAAGGATGGCCGGAAAAGGGTTCCGTTACATTTTCCGAACATATGACGTGCAAAATAGAACATACCCCTATCGTTGGGAAATTATTTCTGTGGAAACGGCGGATCAGGGGTTTTTCTGCCGGAGGATAGGGGATACCCGCCCCGGGGGGCGTCTCAAAGGGGATTAACAGGTATAACCGGTTACGAATCTGATAGAAATCATGTTTTTTCCCGCCGAAACGGCGCAATTTCATGATTGCGTACGAATATTGTTAGTCCAAAACGGCGCACTGGTACCCCAGGTCGCGCACGAATGAGATAACCTGATGCTCTTCCATCTGCAGGCATTCCACCCGCAGCACCTTGTCGCAATCCTCCAGGTCGAGGGTACACATGGTAACGGAAAACTCGCCGGACAAGGCGCGGATCACCAGTTTTTTTCTTTTTGGGTATTGATATTTGTTTTGAAGATGCCGATCATGGTCCGATTTTGAATTAATTTGCTCAAAATTCGCTCCTGGAAGCGTAACCGGCTTGCATTAAACGGATTAAAACTTACATAAAACGGATTTTCTTATGCCAATGACCGTCACAAACGAACGCAAAGAAATCTTGTTTCACGACGATACGGTATTGTGCCCTGACTATTACAATGGCCAGGAACTGACCGAGCGGCACCACGAACTCGATATCAAGGCCGGAAAGGCCGATTTCCACGAAATCAGCTTCGATGGCGTGCTGATGGGCTTCGGGAAAGCTTATATCAACGAAAAGGTTCAGGTCGAGAGCCATGATACCCTGCAGCGCGTAGGTATGCATTTCATGATCAGAGGGGAAGTAACGGCCAATATCAAAGGCATGCGCAGCGCCATGCGCACCCGCCAGCTCGAACACAACCTCGTGTACACGCCCGAACCGGAAGAACAGATTAAAGTGGAACGCCAGCCTGAAATCCAGGTGTTTGCCCTCACTTTTATGAAAGACCGCTTCGTGCAGCTCGCCCGCCGCAACGGCCCCGTGCTGGAACAATTCGGCGAAAGCGTGGAAAACGACCGGCCGGTATTCCCCGACCGCTCCTACCAGATCACCCCGCGCATGATGCAGGTGATCGATGAAGTGCGGGACTGCCATTTCTCCGGCGGCCTCAAAAAACTATTTCTCCAGTCCAAAGCCATCGAACTGCTGGCGCTCGAATGTGAGCAGATCGAACTGCTGTCGGGCGGGCGGTATGGGATAGAACGTCCGGAAGTCAACCGGACGGAGGAAGAGCGTATCCGCTACGCCCGCGACCTGCTGCTGGCCAATGCCCAGGAGCCCCCGTCCCTGGGAGAACTTTCGCGGCTGGCAGGCCTCAACGAATTCAAACTGAAAAGCGGTTTCCGCAAAGTATTTAACAATACCGTGTTCGGTTACCTCAGCGAGCACCGCCTCGACGAAGCCCAAAGGCTCATCCGGACTGGCGCGCATAGCTTTACCGAAATCGCGGACGAACTGGGGTATTCCTCCCTTCAGCACTTCAGTAATGCTTTCCGAAAAAATTCGGTTGCAGCCCCAGGGAGTTCCAGGCACGGTAACCCGGTTGGAAAAAGACATAAAAAAGGCCGCCACTGTCCGACAGTGCGGCCTTTTGCTATTCAAACCGATGTTTCCATCAGGAAAAAGTTGTCTTGTGTGCGCGCGCAAAAGCTTCAAAAGTTACAGGATCTTTGCCCGTAATGTCTTTCACGGCAGTGGTTATCACGGCGCAATGGCCGTTTCTTACCGCGGCTACGAGCATTGCCAGGTAATGCGCCGCGCTTTCCGGAGCCCCGGAGGCGATAACACCTTCAATCAGCGCGGATTCGGGGATATTTTCATACGTCACGGTTCTGCCGGACGCCGCCGTGATTATGGCTGCTGCTTCGTGATTGTCGATGGCCGCAGGACCGGTGAGCGTCAGTTCCTTGCCCGCATGCGCTTCGTTGAGCAAGAGCTCTACCGCCACGGCCGCAATGTCGGAAGTGGAGATCACGGAGTATTTGCCGTCGCCGGCGGGGATGAGGATCTTGCCCAGTTGTTTGATGGTGGGGCTGAAGGGCCCTTCAGAGAAGTTCTCCATGAAGAAGTTGGGTCGAATGATGTTGTACGGAATACCCGATGCGATCAGCGACAGCTCGATCTGGCGGAGGGGCGCGGTTTCCACATGCTCCACGCCGATGGCGGAAAGGAAGACGATCTTTTTCACCTGGGCTTTCTTCGCCTCGTCAATAAACGGGCGCAGCTTGGTATGCGCGTCGGCGTCGAGCGGGAGGGCAGACAGAAAAACGAGGTCGACCCCGGTCAGGGCCGGAGCAAAAGTAGCGGCATCTTCCTGCACGAGGCGCACCGCGCTTACGTTAGCCGACGGGGCCGAGTATTTCTCCGGGAAGCGGGTGGCCGCTTTCACCTGCACGCCGGGTTTCCGCGCCAGCGCTTTTACCACTTCTTTGCCTGCAAAACCGGTTGCACCGAGTACCAGAATAGTATCTGACATGTTGTAAATAATTTAAAATGTTATAAATATTATTACAGTTATGGTTAAAAAAATTTAAAAGTGTTTTTGAACGAATGCCGCCAGGGTGATAGGGTAGAGCTCCCGGCCCACTGTTTCATCGATACCGGTGAACAGGGTGTCGAGGGCTTTATTAATGTTCCGGCCGACCGGGCAGGCGGGGTTCGGATCGTTTGGCGAAAACCCGAAAATATGGTCCGATTTCACCACGGCGAACACTTCCGACAATCGGACATCCTCCAGGGGCCGCGCCAACCGGCTTCCCCGTTCTTGCCTTCCCGGCTTTCGACCAGGCCGGCGTTGCGAAGCGCGCTCAGTTCTTTGCGCACCAGCGCCGCATTGCTGTTCAGTGACCCCGCGATGAAGTCGGATGTCAGCCATTCCTCCGGGAAACTGCCCATGAGCGAAAGAATGTGAACGTATATGGCGAATTTACTGCGGATCATTCTGTAATATTAAATATTACAGTACAAAAATAGGGGGAATTCTCATTACCGCCAAAAAATTATCGTACGGCCAGGCCAATCGCCAGCGGCAACAGGAATTCATACAGCCGCTGTCCGGATTCGGCTTCGCTTTCCCGGTCGGTGTGTATCAGCAAATCGGGGGTGAGGGGATATTCGAAAACGCCGTTCACGCCGGAAAGACTGTAAATCTTATCCGGGTGCCCGTCGGGCAGGAAGGCACGCTTGTACAATCCCTTCGTATCGCGGCGGATAAGCTCTTCCAGCGCGCAGTCGATCTGAACGGTGGCCGCGATGCGGAATTCCCGGGCAATTTCCTGCCGGATGGCGTCGAGCGGGTTGATGGCGCAGATGATGGTCAGGATGCCGTGCCGGGAAAAGCGATGCGCCAGCCAGGCGAGCCGCCGGATGTTTTCCGCGCGGTCTTCCCGGCTCATGCCCAGTTCTTTGAACAGATAGCGCCGGCAATCGTCGCCGTCGAGCACTTCCACGGGGCAGCCGGCCGCTTTGAGCTTCTGCTCCGCGATCCGCGCCAGGGTAGATTTTCCCGCGCCCGACATGCCACAGAACTGGATGATCATTTCTGGAAGGTTGAAACGTTTCGATATCCGTATGCGGCCATTAGCGGCCAATCCGTTTGCTGGTCTACGATTTCGATCAGGGTAGCGTGCATTTTCCCGAGATACCCACCGGAGCGGTAAAAGTCCGCATCGAAGTTTTCGTGGTGGGTTTGGGGAGGAGAGAAGTCCCAATGCGCCGGTAGTACAATTTTCTCGATGGGCTGCGCTTTCGATGCGTCGAGTGGCAGTGCCATTTTTCTACAGATTCCCGCGATTATTTCCGCGGGCTGGTCGAGCAGGGTTTCGTAGCGCACGATAACGCTCCGGCCCGGCCAATGCTCCTCCAACTGCCGCCAGGCGGCGTATTTGCGGTTGAATTCATGCAAAGCGGAGCTGAGAACGGTTTGCAGGAGGCGGAGGCGCTGCGCGGGGAGTCGCCGGGAGTCTGCCGCGCCGTGCTGTTTGAGGATACTGTAGGCCCAGGCATAAGGTTTTTTGACGGAAATACAGAAGAACAGCTCCCTGCGCCGGAGCGCCGCTTCCAATTCATTTGCCAGTGCGCCGGTATACGCTTCCTGATCCGCATCGGCGGCATGTGTGGTGGCCGAGGCGTGGCGGAGTGTCAGCTCCCGGGGTGAGAGCGCCCCGACTGCGGCCAGCAGGGCTTCGGGTGGCGCTTCGTGTTTGTCGCCCAGCACGTGCATGAGCACCTTCGCATCGGGGCAGGCGGCAGTGAGGAGGGCGCGCAGGTAGTTGGTACCGGTGCGCTTTTCGCCGTATTGCTTAATGAATGTTTGCATGATCGGTTAAAAGGATTTGTTCTAAATGTTGTTCCCACATTTTCGTAACGGCCCCCTGCGACCAGGCCACCTGCGTGGCATTACGGAGCCCCGCCTGCAGAAGGTTGTGGTAATGGCCATTGTCGTTGTACAGTCGCTCCAATTGCTCGGCGATCTCCCGCGGCTCCACCACTCCGCCTGTCAGCCAACCGTTTCCGTACACATGCGGCTGCGCCGGCACCATCGCCGCGGCGCTTTTCCAGATTTCCGCGCAGGCGGTATGATCGGGTACCACTTGCGGCGCCCCCGCCGCCGCGTGCTCCATGCTCACCAGGCCCCAACCTTCTCCCATGGCGGTGTTTAGTCCCACGTCGCAGGCGTTGTATAGCAAGTTGAGCTTGTCCGTTGGCCAATGCGGATGCCTGCGCCCCGGGGCAGTGAGCACCAGCCGGTCGTGTATGCCCAGCGACCGCGCCTCGCGCTCCAGGTCCGTGCTGGGTAGTTTTGTGGCCATATGCAGGCACAGCCGCACGTTTTCCGGCTTGTTCCGCGCAAATTCCGCGAAGCCCCGCAGCGTGAGGTCTATGCGTTTCCGGTGCTGATTTTTGTTCGCGTTCAGTACCCAAAAGCCCCGGCGCAGCTCGTTGCGACCGGGGAAAAGCGCTTCCCGCGCCGCTATCCGCCGCCCCGCAGTGCTTCCGGGCAGCGAATAAAAATTCCCGCCATCGAGCGGATGGGGGATCACGGCCATCCGCCGGAATGGCGGCAACCGGTTCAGGCCCAGCGATGTGGCGCATTCCTTCAAAACCTGCTTCCCGAAGGCAGTAAACGTCACCACCGAAGTGAGCTGCTCCAGCCCTTTCGCGAACGCCGCGTGGTTGAGGCGCCCGTCAACCGGTACATATCCCGCCACCGGACAACGGTGCGCCGTCTGACGGATGCTTGCCATGTACCTGCCCATGAACCAGATATCGCAATAGAGCAATATCGCGTCCGGACAAACGGTGTCAATTAATCCCGGCAGCACGGATTCCCCGAAAACGTCCGCCGGGTTGGGATTGTAGTGCAACTGAAAAGTGCCTTTGAATGGTGCTGTCTGGAATGCGTCGACCCCCAGCACGTGCACTTCGTGCCGGGCGGCCAGTCCCTCTGCGAGCAGTCGGGTAATGCGCGCCATGCCCGTTTGTTGGGCGAATTGTCCTATGAGTAAGAGTTTCATACGGTGTTGAGAGCTGAAAATTGCGGCAGCAGAGAACGAAACTCCGCCGCCGCATTTCATGAGTATACTTCGTGGTTTCTATCCTTTGTCCTGCAGCACTTTTTCCTCCACCTGTTTTCCCATAACCATAGGATCGTACAGGAGGATTTCCGATTCGGCGTTGATGCTGCCTACCAGCCAGGGACTGTCGTACCAATCCGTGGTGCAGGAAAAGCTTTCGGTGGCTTTGCCCGGCATCAGGCCTTTCATGCCGATACAGGTGTAGCTGACCATGCCCGGCGAGCCTGTGAACCCGATGTATTCCTTCCAGCCGGTAAGCGCGGCGCCGCAGGACGCGAGCCAGTTGGCGAAAGGAGCCGTGGGGTAGTTCATGAGGTTCACCGCGAAGGCGCTCACCACGCAGATGTAATTGCCCTGCCCGTATTGCTCTATGTCCTGCAACATATAAGTGTAAATGAGCGGCTGGTTGTTGAAATCGTTGTTGTCCTGGTAATAGATCTTGCACATCTGCACTTCCTGCGTTTGCCGGTCGAGCAAAGCCACCTGCAGCGCGCCTACCGGCCAGCCTTGCGGCGTGGAGGGAGGAATAACGGGATCAGGGTTGATGATGTTGCCGTTGCAGATCATGGAAGCGCTGGTGCTGAAGTTGGATCCGTTCTGGCCCGAGCCCGGTGTGAAATTGGCGTTGGCTTCCACGAGCACGGCGCCATTCATATAAGCGATGAGCGCCTGTTGCACGGCATCGGCAGCTTGTCCGGAGAACATGGCGGACAACGGGCGGAGGGTGAATTGCATCACCGCGGGATTGGTGTTCACGGAGCCGGACCAGTTTGTGTAGAGGTTGCTGTAGTCGTCGCCGAAGCCCGGGTTGAGAACGTTGAGGATGCTGGCGTCGCCCCCGGTGCAGGCGATCGTAACGATGCGGCTGTTGGCCCAGTTCTGCCCCAGCTGGTTCCATTCCGCCTGAGATTCCGCTTTGCCGGAAGTGAACAGGGCCTTGTATTCCATGGAAACGTTGGCGCTGATTTCCTGTTCGTTGCTGCTGTACGACTTTTCCACCGCTTCGTAATAGTTCAGGTTGCCGCCGCAGATCACCTGGCTAACAAAGTGTGTCCCGAACTTGCGGAATACCTGGAAGAACTGTTCCTTGTTTTCCTGGTTGAAAACATCCGGGAGGGTTTCTACGGACGGGTCCTGCGAAAAGTTGGGAGACATCCACTGGAAAGAAGAATTCTCCAGCACCAGGTCCCAGCAATTGAACGAAGCTTCCGACATGCAGTACCAATAGCTCGAATTGGAATTGAAAGTGTTGGCATAGGCGGCATTGAACTGCCCTTTAAACGCCCCGTAAGAAGCGCTTACCCCCGCTTTGGCGGAAAAGAATTGCTGGAACTGTTGCGATCCTTCGAATACTTCCGTGGTGCCGTATTCATTGGAATTGGGCACTACGGCCAGGTTGTCGGGCACAGCATACGTAATGCCGGCATACGTGTAAGTAGACGCCTGGTCCGTTTTGTGGATGAAAAGCTGGGAAGTGAGCGAAGAAATATCATATTCGCCCAAAATGTTGAAGCCGAAACCTACGACATCGGCGCCGGGAATAATGTTCATGGTAAACCTCCTTGTTTTTTAGGATGATTAAGCAATTACTGGATTACGTTGAGGGGAATGCGGCAGGCCAGCGCGCGGAACATATTGCCGCCGCACATCATGCCCACGATTTGCATCTGGCCGTTGATGAGGACGGAGCCGGAATCGCCCGCCATCTGGACGTTGTCCGTCAGTACGATCATGTTCTGGAACCAGGCATACCGATTGCCGAAAACTTTCATGATGCCCAGGTAGGTGGTAGAGGCCAGGTTCGTTTCGTTCAAGCCCGTAAACGACCCGAAATACTTTACCTCCTCATCTACCACCGGATCGGCAAAACCCACCGGCGTCCCGATTTCGGCGACATTGGGCGCCCCATCCTGCGGCGTGATATTGCACCAGGCCAGGTCGGTATCATTGTACATGGGGTCGAACACATCGTTGGTCGGATAGGTGTACATAAACTCGAAACCTGAGACGGGACAGAGAAAATTCAGGTTGTTCGTCGTGTCCGGCTGGTAGATCTGGGTATACTGGCCGTTGACGGATAGCACGTGGTTGCAGGAGATCATCCGGTACTGGCCGTTGATGGTGATGTTGGCGCCCAGTGTCCCACGCTGGTTTAAGCCCTGTGGCTGTACACAGTAGCCGCCCGGGCAAGGTCGCATCCGCTCATACGGGTTTGTATAGAGCGGGTCAGGGTCATCCGAGAACAGGCCCACTTCCTGGACGTCGGTCGGTACTTTCACCATCTCCGTGCCGCCGTCGCGTTGCGCGATGGGTAGCTCGATGAACGGAGGGATGGGCGTGTCCTTGTCCAGCGCGAGCCTGTCGGCCGATTTTTTCTGCTGGACGTGCATGACGATCGACCATTCACCGGTCTTTTTCCCGTTTTTCTTTTTGACGCCGGCGTAAATCCCCACGACGTTGCCGCGGAGCCAGCCCTTCAGTACGGACATATGGGGTTCGATGTCCGTTCTGTGGATTTGCTTTGTGAGTTGCATGAGAGAACATTTAGGTTTTAACAAAGGATGACGGTTCAGGCTGATGGTTACAATTCAAAGCTCTTGCTTTTCAATATTTTACGCGAAGCCGGAATTGGCTTTTCGAGAGGCGGTTTTTCCTGTGGAAACAACAATTAGGTTTGTGCAAACAAAAAAGCCGGTCTCTTGCGGAGACCGGCTTTTCTATAGAAAATCAGTAACAGTTAGAATTTCACTGCGGCTACTTCCTTGGCAGGCGCTTCGGGAGCCGGCTTTTGTTTGGCAACCGGTGGTTCCTGCTTGTGCACGTGGATTTCGGCCAGGGTAGGAGCAATTACCAGCGAAACGATCGACATCAGTTTGATGAGGATGTTCATGGACGGGCCGGAGGTGTCTTTGAAAGGATCGCCTACGGTGTCGCCGGTTACGGAAGCCTTGTGCGGCTCGGATTTCTTGTAATAAGTTTCACCGTTGATCTCTACGCCTTTCTCGAAAGATTTCTTGGCATTGTCCCAGGCGCCGCCGGCGTTGTTTTGGAACATGCCCATGAGCACGCCGCTCACGGTGGCGCCTGCGAGGAAACCGCCGAGCACTTCAGGTCCGAAGATGAAGCCGATAATGAGGGGGGATGCGAGCGCAATGGCTCCGGGAAGCATCATTTTACGAATAGAAGCCTCAGTGGAAATGGCTACGCATTTGTCGTATTCCGGTTTGCCGGTGCCTTCCATGATTCCGGGAATGGTGCGGAACTGGCGGCGTACTTCTTCCACCATCGACATCGCCGCTTCGCCTACCGCGCGGATGGCGAGGGAAGAGAAGATGAAGGGGATCATCGCGCCGATGAACAGGCCGGCAAGTACGTCGGCTTTATAAATATCGATACCGGAAATGCCCGCTACGCCTACGAAAGCGGCGAAGAGCGCCAGTGCGGTGAGTGCCGCGGAAGCGATGGCGAAACCTTTACCGGTAGCGGCCGTGGTGTTGCCTACCGCGTCGAGGATGTCGGTTTTTTCACGAACGTCTTTCGGCAGTTCGCTCATCTCAGCGATACCGCCCGCATTGTCGGCGATGGGGCCGAAGGCGTCAATGGCCAGTTGCATGGCCGTGGTGGCCATCATGCCCGCTGCCGCGATCGCAACACCATATAAGCCGGCGCAGGCGTAGGAACCGTAGATACCGGCCGCCAGCACGATGATGGGGAGGAGGGTGGATTCCATCCCAACGGCCAAACCGCCGATCACATTCGTTGCGTGGCCGGTGGAAGACTGGCGGATGATGGACATCACGGGGCGCTTGCCCATCGCGGTATAGTATTCGGTAATGATGCTCATGAGCGTACCCACAGCCAGTCCTACGAAGATCGCGCCCAGCACGCCGTTCTGCGTAATGGCGATAGCGCCTTCACGGAGTGCGTCGCCGCCGATCCAGTCGCGTTGCAGGTAGAAAGGCTCGGCGGGCAGGATCCAGTATACGAGGCCCACGCAAGCGATCGCCGTCAGTACAATGGAGCCCCAGTTACCCATATTGAGCGCTTTCTGTACGGCGCTGGTGCTAAGACCGGCGCTGTCGCTGATGCGCACAAAGAAGGTGGCGAGAATGCTGAAGATGATGCCCATTCCGGCGATTACCATGGGGAGCAGGATGGGAGACAGGCCGCCGAAGTTGTCGGCCGTGCGCGCCTCGCTGCCCAGCACCATCGTGGCAAGCACGGTGGCTACGTAGGAACCGAAGAGGTCGGCGCCCATACCGGCTACGTCGCCCACGTTGTCGCCCACGTTATCGGCGATGGTGGCGGGGTTGCGCGGATCGTCTTCCGGAATGCCGGCTTCCACTTTACCCACGAGGTCGGCGCCTACGTCGGCCGCTTTGGTATAAATACCGCCACCCACACGGGCGAACAGCGCGATGCTTTCCGCGCCGAGCGAGAAACCGGTGAGTACTTCAATGGTTTTTACCATTTCGGCCGTATTGGCTTCCGCGCCGAAATAAGCTTTGAGGATGATGAACAACCCGCCGAGCCCCAGCACGGCCAGGCCCGCCACGCCCATGCCCATCACGGAGCCGCCGGTGAAGGAAACCTTCAGGGCTTTGGAGAGCGAGGTGCGCGCCGCCTGCGCGGTACGTACATTGGCTTTGGTGGCGATTCTCATACCGATGAAACCGGCCGTCGCGGAGAAAATGGCGCCAATGATAAACGCCAGCGCGATCGTCCAGTCCGAGTTTTCATGCGAAAAACCCATGTAGCCCAATAAAAGGGCCGCTATGATCACAAAATAGGTGAGGATCTTGTACTCAGCTTTCAAGAAGGCCATGGCGCCTTCCGCTATATGCCTGGCAATGTCCTGCATCCGCTCGTTTCCTGCATCCTGACGGGAAACCCAGGCGCTCTGTACCGCGGTAAATAATAGTGCAATCAGTCCGAACAGTGGAATAATGTAAGCTATACTCATACTCTTTTAATCCATTTTAAAATTTCAAGGCTTTAGATTATGATTTTCAAGGTTGACGAAGATAATGTATTAGAATTTATTTTACTAGTCGTCCTATATATTTAGTATAAGTGTAATATGGACGCTACTGTTGTATTTCCGCATAAGCGTTGGCGAGGTAATCGACGATATCGGAAGCGATGAGGGATTCGGGGGAGATGGCTGCGGCCAGGTCACCGGCTTTTCCGTGGAGCCAGGCGCCGAGGATCAGCGCGGCTTTAGGGCCGTACCCCTGGGCCAGGAGCCCCGTCAGTATTCCGGTGAGTACGTCGCCGCTGCCGGCGGTCGCCATGCCTGGGTTCCCCGTGGGATTGAAAAATACCGACCCGTCCGGACAAGCCATCGCTGTGAACCGCCCCTTCAGCAAAATATACCACTGCCATTCCTTCGCTTTGGCGCGGAGCAGAGCCAGCCGTTCAAAATGATCTCCGGCCGCCCCGAAAAGCCTTTCAAACTCTTTCGGATGGGGGGTGAGGATGCTGAGCTTCGGCACCAGCGGCATTAAAGACGGCCATTTGGACAAGATATTGAGTGCGTCGGCATCCAGCACCAATGGCCCCTGCCAGTGGCCCAGCAGGCGTTCGAAGGCTTTGGCGGTGGAAGGGTCCGTCCCGATGCCTGGCCCGATCCCGATCACGTCGTAATCCGGCGCGCGGCGCAGGCGGAAAGGCTCGTCGAAATGTGCGGAATGCGATGCCAGTTCCTCCGTTTCGCACATGGCCTCGGGGAACGCCGTTTGCATAATTTCATAGCCGCAACGCGGAATATGTACCGTCAGCAAGCCTGCGCCTGCACGCATCACAGCACGGGCTGCCAGCACCGCTGCGCCCATCTTGCCATAACTTCCCGCCACCAGCAGCGCATGGCCGTAAGTGCCTTTGTGCGCGAAGGGATCCCTCGGCCGGTAAACCGTCCGGATCATCTCCATATCCGTCAGATGGAATTCCGTTTGCACCGCCGCTGTATACGCCGGGTGCAGGCCGATGGGCATCAACACCGTTTCCCCGGCGAACCCGCCGTTCTCCGGCAGCAACAGCGCAAGTTTCCAGTATTCGAATGTGATGGTATAACGGGCATGAACGCACGCATGGCCTTTGGAACTTTGATCCGCCATCAGCCCGGAAGGCATATCGATCGCGATGATCTCCTGCCGACCGCGCTGGTCGTTGATCTGGTGGATGATCCCCGCCACCCAGCCGTCCAGCGGGCGGTTGAGGCCCGTCCCGAAAAGCGCGTCGATGATCACGCCGGGTTCTTCCATGTGCGGGAAATCCGCAGGGGCATTAATCTTTTGTAAAAAGGGAACGCGCGCCTGGTTGGCGAGGTTGTCGGGTGAAACATTCCCCGCCGCCACGAGCCACGCTTGCACGGCAAAACCATTCTCCGCCAGCAGCCGGGCGATCACGAGCCCGTCGCCGCCATTATTCCCCGGCCCGCAGAAAATATAGAAAGGGCGGGAGCTGCCCGCATACCTGCGCAAGATCCAGTCCGCACACGCCGCCGCCGCGCGCTCCATGAGCAGCAGTCCCGAAACGGGCTCATGTGCGATCGTGTAAGCGTCGGCTTCACGGATTTGCGGGGCGGATAAGATTTTCATATCCACCAAGATAACAAAAAAAAGCGGCTGCCCCTTGCCGGAGCAGCCGCCTGGTGATTTGCGGGTGAACTTTTAGAATGTATAACGTGCGGAAACGCCGCCGATCTGTTCGCCGATAAAGTCGTTGTAACCGTTGAAGTTAACGTACGGTTTCAGGTCGGCGCTCAGATTCAGGGGAATATTCTTGAAAGTATATTCCACGCCGAAGATACCATCCAGGCCTGCAACGGCTTTGGTGGTGCGGTCGCGCCTGCGGCCGTTGTCCCATTCATAAGCGCGCCAGAGGCCGAGATGTGCGCCGCCGCCGGCGTACATGTTCCATTCGGATTTACCGAACACGTTCCAATGATACTCGTAAAGACCGGTGAAGGTTACGTTGGTGGGCTCGTCGTTTCCATTGAAGTAATGGCTGACAATGCCTTCGATGGCATGCGGCCCTTTCAGGAAATGCTTTACGGTGAAGCCCACGAGCCAGGGGTTCAGCCTGACGCCCAGCGCGGTGTTGTAGTCGGCCGGATTGCCGCCGCCGCTGCTTCTGCGTTGTGCGTTTGCCTGGAAGGTTGTCATCATCAGTGAAAGTACTCCGAAGAGCAACAGAATCCTTTTCATATGTGCATTTTAGATTAAACGGTGGTGTATGGATGGATTTATTTCTTGCTGCCGAAAATGTAACGTGCCGATACCGCGAAATCCGCCAAATCGGAAGATTCGCCGAAATGCACTGCGGGCTTCCAGTCGAGGCTGAGGTTGAGGGGGATGGGGCCGAAATTGTAATTGAGCCCCGCCACACCGTCCACTCCCGCCAGAAATCGCCAGGAGCCGTCGATATCCCTGGTGCCCAGGTGCGCCCCGCCGCCTGCATACCACCCGAATCCGGGAATGGTAAGGGCCGACAGGTCGAAATGATATTGATACAGCGCCGTCACGGAAAACGTCCGGTTATATAACCCGACGATCCCTTCCACAGCGGATTTGTCCGCGAAAAAATACCGGACTGTAACACCGAGCGGAAGGCCCATTCTTACACCGGCTTCTTTTTGTCCTTTGAGCGACTGCTGCGCACTGGCGCTGCCTGCCAGGCATAGCAGGATCATGGCATAGATGAAACGGTTCTTCATGCAGTAAAACATTTGCAATAACAATGCCAAAGGCGGACAGGGGAATAAGGCAACACGGGTTGCCACATAAACGGTGCGGCGAAGGATTTATTTTAAACGTTTCAAAAAGATAAATCCGGCTACGGAAGCGATCAGCGAGGCGAGTATCACCGACATGATGGATACAACCTGGATATCCGCTTCATTAAATGCGAGCGAAGCGATGAAAATGCTCATCGTAAACCCGATTCCGGCGATCATGCCCACGCCCCAGAGTTGCTTCCAGCTGGTTTGGTCGGGCTTGCTGGCGATACGCAGCTTCACCGCCAGGAAGCTCATGCCGAAAATGCCCAGCGGCTTGCCCAGCACCAATCCCGCGATAATACCGTAGCTCACGGTATGCGAGAAGGCGGATATCAAATCGTTGGGAAAAATGATCGCCGTATTGGCCAGCGCGAATAACGGCATGATGATGAAATTCACCGGGTCGTGCAGGTTATGTTCCAGCATGGAGATCTTGCTCATCGGGATGCAGAACGCCAGCGCAACGCCCGCGATCGTGGCATGGATCCCCGAATTGAAAACGCAGTACCACAGCACGACGCCGGGCACGATATAGAAAATAAGATGCTTTACTTTCAACAAGTTGAACACTGCCAGCAAAGCGATGATCCCTGCGCCAGCGAGCAGGTACGTGGTATGCAGCTCGTCGGTATAAAAAATGGCGATCGTCAGGATCGCGCCGAGGTCGTCGATGATGGCGAGGGCGGTCAGGAAGATCTTCAGGGGCAGGGGCACGCGGTTGCCTAGCAGCGACAGCACACCGAGTGAAAAGGCGATGTCAGTGGCCATGGGGATGCCCCAGCCATGATTGTAGTCGGTCTGGCTATTGAACAGGGCATAAATCAGCGCGGGCGCAACCATCCCGCCAACCGCCGCCAATACCGGCAGGATCGATTTGCGTATAGAAGCGAGCTCCCCGGAAATGAGCTCCCTCTTTATTTCCATGCCCACCAGGAAGAAAAATAGCACCATCAGCCCGTCGTTGATCCACAACAGCCAGGAGTTGGGCAGGTGCAAGCCGTTCCACTCAAGATGGTGGCCGGTTTGCGGGTCGAAAAGATTGGAAAAGAAAGTGGTATATCCTGTTCCCCATGCGGAGTTTGCCAAAATCATGGACACTACCGTGCAAACGATGAGTACAATGCCGACGGCGCGGCTGTCATGCAAAAATTGCCAGATAGGCGATAGTAAACGGTCCTTAATGGAGAATAGCTTCATCAGTTGGTATTAGGTGAAAAAATTACTGTCCGAGCAGTTCATATTTGGATTTGGGCCTGCGGCCAACTTCCCAGCGGAATCCCTTCAGCTTTTTTTCTTCCTGCGGGATCTGGGATAAGGGATACATCGTTCCTTCGGGTTCTTTCACAAAAACGATCCTTTCGAGCTCGCCTTTCTCGAAATAAACGCGGGTATTGGCCGTCAACAGTTTATTCACGGAAATGAAAGCACTGTCGTCGTCCTGCACGTAGTATACGTTTTCGGAGTTACCGTTGACGTACATGGAATCCAGCTTTTCTTCCCCGAAATAACCGAGAATGGTGTTGCCTTTGATCTGGTTGAACATATCTGGCCCCACTTCATTGATGATCATGGCGTTATTGTCGAGCAGGAGGCGGTCGGCCTTGCGGTTTTTGGTAAACAGGAAAATCGTGTCGCCGATCAGTTGGTTGCTGTTGGCCCACAATACGGGATCGCGGTAAAGCCGGAACGTGGAATCGACGCCGGAATAGTACAGGCTGTCGCACACACCCTGCAGCGAGTCGGAGAATATTTTCACGTTGTGATAGGCGATGATGAACCGCTTTTCGGTGGTGTCCTGTTGCGTGGTGGTGTCTTTTTTGGCAAGCATACCCAAACTGTCGGTCTGCAGCGCGGCGCTGTCGATTGTTCTGGGAATCACGCCGGAAAAGAGGGTGTCGCCCCGCACGAACAGGGTATCCGTTTTGCCTTCGATCAGTGTAACGGGCTGCTGGGTGGCCAGCACCGTTTTCTGTTGCTGGTTGATGATGCCGTAATTGGCCAGCACGGCTATTTTCTGGGCGGTGTCGCGCCAGATCATATTACCCGTGGCGATCGATATGCCGGTCGCTTTATCGGTCTGGATCTCGTTGGCCGTGAAGGTATTGGTGCTGTCTTCAATCACGGGGCGCTGGCTAAATTGGCCGTAACCCTGGTCGGTATTGTAATAACCGTCGGTCACGTACATGGTCATTTTGCCGTCGTTGATCGTCGTCGGCGCCATGATGGTCGCGATTTTGGTTTCGGTGTTGTACATGAGCGTGTCGGTACCGAGCGTAAACCCGGGATCGATCACCACGACTTCTTTCTTGAAATACACGTCCTTCGTTTCCCCGTAATAGATCCCTTCGCGGCTCGTGAGCACGGTGGAATCGTTGACGAGTTTGCCGCCGAGGTTGTACGTCCCGATTTTGCTGTTCAGTTCGTAATTGATGGCGGGGGAGGTGAGGACGATTTTGTTATCCGTCAGTTTGGCGTTGCCGGTGAGCATGGCCCTGCGCTCTGTTCCGTAGTAGGTCAACACATCGGAATACGTATGCACGCTGTCGGCCTGGTTGAGGTGGACGCGCCCCCACGCATAAATGATGTTTTTGCTTTTATCGAGCATGGCGGAGTCGCAATTCAGCAGGCTGGTGCCCTGCCGGAATTCCACGTCGCCCACGAAGCGTTGTACCTCGCTGGAATCGGTCCGGAGATTGACAAAGCTTTTCGCTCTGTTCAGATGGATCAGTTTGGATGTATCTTCCTGATAGTGCGCCTGGTACCGGCCCGGCGAAGTTTCGGGCGAGGTGATGGCCCCGGCCGCGCCTATTCCGCCGATGAGAACGAGGCCTGGTATCGTAAGTTTGAACATTTTCGCTGGTATCATTGTGCGGTGGCGGAATCGGAAGGAATGGGCACTACCTTGTTTTTTCTGCCGAACACGCTGAGGTGTACGTATCTCCAGGGATTGTACCGCAGGTCTTCCAGGAGCTTGTTGAGGCTGCCGAGCGAATGCTGGAGGTTGTTGTACACCTGGCGGTCGTTCATGAGGAGGCCCAGCGAACCGTCGGTGCTGCTGATCTTCCCGGCCACTTCGTTCAGCCTCGAAATGGTGCTGTGCAGCGAGGCCAGGGTGGAATCGATCTGGCCGCCGGCAAGCGAGCCGGATGCCTTGTCGAAATTGGTGAGGATATTGGAAATCTTGTCGTTATTGTTTTTCAGGTTCGCGGAAACGGCGTTGAAGTTGTCGAACGTACCGGCGATCTTGCCGCCGTCGGCCAGCATGCCGTTGATATTCCGGGTGGCGTTGTTGAGATTGTTCAGCGTCCCGTTGAGGCCGGCTACCGCCTGGCGGATGTTATGCTTGGTGGTGGTGTCGAACACGGAGTTGACTGTCAGCAGCAGGGTATCCACGGCGCCGAGGGTGGTCTCCAGTTTCTTGACGAGGGGGGAAAGTTGTTCTTTCAGGGCGTCGGTGATGGAACCGTCGACCGCGGCGTAAATGGTGTCCTTGTTTTTGAGGACTTCTTCGGTGTTCCCGAAATCGATCTCCACTTTCCGGGTGCCGAGCAGGTCGGCGCTGATGCGGGCCACGGAGTTTTTGGGGATTTCGATGTTTTTATTGATTTGCAGGGTAACGAGGATGCGCCCTGCGCGCTGGTCCATCACTTCGAGGCTCTGGACGGTGCCGATCCCCAGGCCGTTGACCATAACGGCGTTGGAGGGCTGCAGGCCGTTTACCTGCGTATATACAGCGTAGATGGTCTTTTTAGTGGAAAAGAGGCTTCTGCCTTTGAGGATGTTGAACCCCAGCACAAGCAGCACGATGGCGATCACGGTCAGAATACCTACTTTCGTTTCATTATTAACTTTCAGCATCGGGTAGAATTAGTTCGTTTGCAAAAATAGTTAAAACAATCGTGCGTCAGTCGTAGGTAGCAGAATTAATGCAAAAGGCGGGCCAGATGGGGGGCGAAGGGGTCAGTCGATGCGCTCACCATTCCGGTAGGTGAGCACGAATGCGTCTTTGAATCCGTTTTTCCGGGCTTTGTACAGGGCGGCGTTGGCTTCCGCCTCGGTGCGGAAGTTGCCCCATATATATTTATTAATACTTTTCCCTTTCTGACGGAGCGTTTCGCGCTCCACGCCCTTCAGGTTTTTGAACAGCGAGGATTGGGACGTGTACACCTTCTCGGTAGTGAGCAATTGTACACGATAATCCGTTTTATCGGCATCCGCGGCGGAGGGCCCCCCGGCAGCGGGGGACTCCTGGGCAGGATTTACCCGCGCGGGCGGGGGAGTGGCGGGCTGGACGGGCTCTTCCTGCCGGGGCGCAATACTGCCCGGTTTGTGCCGTCCTTCCAGTTCTTCTTTATATCTTTTAACCGCACGGGCAATGCAGCCTGCCATTTCGTGCTGGCCTTCCGACGAATTGAGGTATTTTTCTTCTTCGGGATTGCTGATGAAGCCCAGTTCCACCAGCACGCTGGGCATGGCGGTAGCATGCAGCACCAGGATACCCTTCTCGTTGCGCTGGCGGGCGCCGCGGCTGATCCGCCCGGCGTTGGTGAACTCGTCTTCCACGAGGTTCGACAGGCGGAGGCTCTGGTCGAAGAACGCGTTGCGCAGGGTGTTGAGCATGATGATGGTCTCCGGGTCCTTGGTGTCCATCAACTGCTGCGTTTCCTCGGAATTGGCGTCGAACACGATCACGGAGTTGTTCCGGAGGGATTCGGACTTCGCATTGTTCTTGCTGGTGGCCCAAATATAGGTTTCCGTACCTTTGGCGGGGTTGGGGGAAGATTGGTAGATGGGCACCTTGCGGGTACGCTTGCGTTTCTTTTTGTCGCGGTAAGTAACGGTTTTATAGCCCACGGTACGTTTGATGTCGGGGGCGGCGTTGCAGTGTATCGAGATGAAGAGGTCGCCCTTGGCTTCGTTGGCGATGGCGGCTTTGCGGTTCACATCGTCGAAACGGTCGGTTTTACGTGTATACACGATCTTTACATCGGGGAACATCTCTTCCAGGAGCTTGCCGAGCTTGAGGGCAACATCTAAAGTAATGTCCTTCTCACTCGAAAATTTCCCGGTAGCCCCATGATCGCTCCCGCCGTGGCCGGCGTCGACTACGATGGTGCGTATAGGTTTATCCTGCACCGGCGGGCCGTAATCCGGTGCAATTTTTGCTTGAATGAAAAAGGTATAGAGCAGTCCTATGCCTAATCCTGAAAATAAAACTCTTTTCCAGCGCATGTCAATACTATGTTTTAATGGGTTGAGTCAGTTCCTGTCTTTTAAGGTCCGTTCCCTGCCGCCGCGCCTACATGCATTTGTCTTTACGACTTGTGTAATAAATTGTATAAAATCATGTAGGTTTGTGCCCGCTTAACACATGGACCCTTTCTGCAAAAATAATTTAAAAAACTTTTTAAGGCGGCGGTTCCTGCCGCTGATCGTACTTTTATTCACGGCCTGGTCCTTGCTGAAAGACGAAATAGCCATTGCTGCCGGGTTTCAGCCGGTTCACTTTAACAAAATTTTCACAGACACCGTTCCGCAGCCGCACCCCGTCGCTTTCCCCGACCGGAAGGCCCTGGAAGCCGATACGATCCGCCCGCGCCCCGTGCCCGTGCCGGATTCCATCCCGCCGGCCACCGCCGATTCCATCCATCTCGATACTACTTCCGTCGTGCAAACCGACACTACCGGTATACGCCTTTCGAAGGACAGCCTCACCGCACCCGTCAATTATAAAGCGGAAGACTCCATCGTGATGCTCGTCAAAAGGAAAGAATTCCGTCTCTACAAAAAAGCCGACGTCAAATACGAAAACACCCAGCTCACGGGGAATACCATGGACTTCAACCAGGCCACCGGCATCCTCACTTCCCGCATGGGCCTTGATACCGCCGGCAAACCCATGGATAAGGCCGCATTGAACGACGGCGCCACCAGTTCCGAAATGGACTCCGTCCAGTACAATTTTAATACCGGGAAAGCCATGATCTACCAAACCCGTGCCCAATACGGCGAAGGTTTCGTGGCCAGTGATAAAGTAAAAAAGCAGCCCGACAATACCATCTTCGGTTTCCGCAATGGATATACCACCTGTAACCTCGATACGCCGCACTTCTCGTTCCGCGCCAAAAAGATCAAGGTGATCCCCAACAAACTGATCGTGTCGGGGCCGGCAAACCTGGAGATCGAAGGCATCCCCACGCCGCTTTTCATCCCCTTCGCTATTTTCCCCATCAGTTCCGGCCAGCGTACCGGCCTGCTGCCCCCGCAATACGTCGTGAACCAGCAGAAAGGCCTCGGCCTCGAAAACGGAGGGTACTACTTCGGCCTCGGCGAATACCTCGACGTCACCGTCCGCGCCAACATCTATTCCTACGGCAGCTGGGGCACCACCATCAGCCCCACATACCGCAAACGATATAAATATAACGGCGGTTTCAACTTTTCCTATGCCCTCACCCGGACCGGCGACCAGGAAGTGAAAGAGGATTTCACCCGCTCGAAGGACTTCCAGTTCTCCTGGAGCCATAGCCAGGACGGTAAGGCCCGTCCCGGTACGAATTTCGGCGCCAGCGTCCAGTTCGGAACCTCTACCTTCAACCAGTACAACGTGTTCGACGCATCGAGGAGGCTGAACAACAACATGTCGTCGTCCATCAACTATTCCAAAAGCTGGGTGGGCAAGCCTTACAACCTGACGCTCGCCGCCAACCACAACCAGAACAACCTGACCCGCCAATATAATATTAACTTCCCCGACGGGTCGTTCAACGTAAATACCCTCTATCCGTTCCAGCGCCAGGAAATGGTTGGCAACCCGAAATGGTACGAGAAGATCGGCGTAAGTTATAACGCTCTGCTGCGCAACAACATACGGTTCGCCGATTCCACTTTCGGCAAGCCGGCGATGTTCGATAACCTGCAGGCCGGCATGCAGCACCAGATCCCCATCACGCTGTCGATCCCCGTGACCCGGAACATCATCATGACGCCGAACGTGAACTATACCGAAAAATGGTATATCCGCCGGCAAAGGCTGGCCTGGAATGCGGCAGACCAGAACCTCGACACCACTTACGAGAACGGGTTTTTCCGCAGCAGCGCCATGTCTACCGGCGCCTCACTGAGCACGGCGCTTTACGGGATGTACGGGTTCAAGGGCAAGAATTCGCGCGTGCAGGCCATCCGTCACGTGATGCGCCCGAACGTAGGGTTCAACTATTCGCCCAACCTGGCCGCCCACGAGTACGACTCCCTGCAGGTGGACGCCCAGGGCCGTAAGATGCTTTACAGCTTCTACCAGGGCGCGCCCTTCGGCGGTTCTCCCAACCAAACCTTCGCGGGTTTGACCTTTGGGATCGATAACAACCTGGAAATGAAGGTGAAATCCAGCAAAGACACCTCGGGATACCGGAAAGTGAAAATCCTGGACGGTTTCGGGATCAGTTCCAGCTACAACCTTGTGGCCGACAGCTTCAAGTTGTCGCCCTTCATGCTCAACGCCCGCACCAATTTGTGGGAGAAAGTGAACATTTCCGCCAGCGGTACCTTCGACCCCTACCAGGTGAACCAGTTTGGCCGGCGGATAGACGCCTATGCCTGGAATGGCGAAAACTTCAGCCTGGGCCGCCTCACCAATGCAAATATCGCTATGAGCACGTCGTTCCAGAGCCAGGACCCGAAGTCGAAGGAGAAACAGCGGCAGAAGGAGGAAATGGAGGAAGAGGGGGCGTTGCCCGAAGCACAGCTGGAAGAACAGCGCCGCCAGCTGGAAATGATGCGCGCCAACCCGGGCGATTACGTGGATTTCGATATTCCATGGCGTTTAGACCTGTCTTACAGCCTCAACTATACCCGCGGCCGCTCGGCGGACCTGCTGCGCGATACCACTATTTTCACGCAGTTCCTGGGTTTTAACGGCGATTTCAGCCTTACGCCCAAGTGGAAGATCATCATGAGCAGCGGTTTCGATTTCCGGCTGAAACAGATCTCTTACACCACGCTCACCATATCGCGTGACTTGCACTGCTGGCAAATGAGCATCAACCTGGTGCCTTTCGGCAGCTATCGGCAGTTCAGTATCACCATCAACCCCAAAGCCGGCATCCTGCGCGATCTCCGCATCAACCGAACGCGGCAGTTCCTGGATTTGTAAAGGGGGAGCCGCATACCTGTTTGAATTTTAATTTATCATAATGAAAAAGGCTGGTCCATGCGACCAGCCTTTTTCATTGGGAAGTGACGGTATCAGAAGTTGTAGATCAGGCCTACTCCGATGAGGTCCATTTTGTTTTCGTTGACGCCTTTGAAGTAAGAGGCTTTGATTTCGACGGTGTTGCCGATGTCACCGATGGCGAAACGGACACCGGCGTTGCCGGTATACCCAAAGGTGGTGCCGCCAACGTTTTTGACGTTGCCGTTCTGGTCGAGCTGATCGGTGGAAGCGCCCCAGTGGAAGCCGCCGCCGCCGCCGATGAAGCCGCCCACGCGGTTTTCGTTATCAGGGGAGGAGCCGGCGCCGAAGTTGAGGTTTACGATCACAGGGGCGTTGATGAGGATGCCGAGTTTCGAACTTTCGGAAGCGCCTTCCCGGGAATTGTACGCGCCGCTGCCGGTAAAGGCCAGGCTGATAGGAATGCCTACGGAAACCGACATGCTTTCCGATTCCACGAAATTGAACCGCGGGGAGTAGGTGAAGCCCACGGATGTGGTGGAAGATTCAACGTCCTTGTACTTTTCAAAAAAAGCGGTAGCGCCGGCGCCGTGCATAAAGGATTGAGACCAGGCACAGGTAGACGTCAGGCATACGCCAAACAGCAATAGCAGTTTTTTCATGTGGGTGTGTAGTGAAAGGGATTAATTAAATTTTAATATTTATAAAAATAGGTATCCGTTTCTAGAAATGAAAGCGTTGGAGGCTTATCTAGATAAAAAAACCGGGCAGGATTACCCGGTCGTTTGAAAAATCCATTGATTGAAATATTTTTTAGCGGGGAATGTCCTTTGAGAGGATAATCACGCTGGATGAAACGGTGGAGGATGGGAAATAATGTTGGGAAGAGTACGGCGCTGTGCCCACTTTTACGGAGTGGACGGTTACTTGTCGTAAGAAATGGGAATCGTTGCCGGTAAGACGGATATGCACGAATGTGGGACCCAGTGGTTCCAGCTGCTCCAGGAAGCGCAGTATTTTCTCGTGGACGGGGTGCTCAAATTCAGTCGATTGCATGGAGTCAGGTGCATTTGTGAATGGAAAGTTAAGGAAATTATACATTGTTGGGTCAGGGCCCAACAACTTTTGGAAAGAAAAAATCAATTTGGCTGCCGCAATCGCATGGCGAACGGCAACCAACATATAGAAAGGAAAGCCATAGGTCAGAATATTAGAAAGATCAGGCAGTCTGCGGGACTTAGTCTCCGCAAACTCGCCGCGTTGTGCCGTGTCGATCATGCGGATATTTCCAAAATAGAACGGGCGGACGTAGACCCGCAATTATCCACCCTGCTGGAGCTGGCGCAGGCCCTTCGGGTGCACCCGGTCACATTTTTTCACATCCATCCCGCCGACAACAACGGTAATAATACCAGCCATCCCATCCATGGCAAAAGGGTACATTGATCAGAAATCATGATGGCCTTCCCGCTTCTTTTTCATCACTTTCAACCGGTACCGCCAGTACACGATCAGCCCCAGGTAACGGCGGATCAGCATGGGCTTGTCGGCCTTGAAAACCCAATCCTCGATGTCAGACGAAAAGCCGTTCATATTATATTTCGCGATGTAAAGCGGGAGGTATTGCTTCCGGAAACGGCTGCTGCCCCATAATTGGATATTCAGCGCGTAATCGGCCAGGATCTTATATTTGAGGTCATAGGCATGATCCCTGAAAACCACCGAAGGATATACGATCGCCTGGTGATTGACGGTGTATTTCGCCATGCGATATTTATTGAATTTCCCGCCGAGGAGATGATATTTCGGCTTGCCTTCCCCGCTATACCACTCTTCACTGTTGGCGTAGTAAATGGTGTTGGGGTCTTTTAACTGATGATACAGCTCCGCGAAACCCGGCAGCAAACGATCGTCGGACCCCAGGAAGTGTACCCAGGTGCCGCGCGCCATCTTTGCGCCTTTGTTCAATGCATCATATATCCCTTTGTCGGGCTCGCTCGTCCAGCGAAGAAACGGGTAGGGGCTTTCCCGGAGGATCGCCATCGTGCCGTCGGTACTGCCGCCGTCGGCTACCACTACTTCCAGCGCGTCCAGTTCCAGCGCGGCAATGGATGCCAGGCAATCGGGGAGATGCGCTTCGGCGTTGAATGTCGCAATAACAATGGTTACCCTGGGCTGTGCGTTCGTATTGTTCATCATAGTTGAAAAGCAAAAATAATATATAATTTGCCCTCCTGAACTGTAATTCCTAATTTGGCGGCCAAGTTCAAAAAGCACCATATGCCAGCTTATAAAGCCAAGTCCCCTGTCCTTTTCATCGTTTTTAACCGCCCGGAACAAGCCCGGAAAGTGTTTTCCCGCATCCGCGAGGTACAGCCGGATAAACTGTACATCGCTGCCGATGGCCCCCGCGCTTCCCGGCCCGGTGATGTGGAAGCCTGCCGGCAGGTCCGCGAGATTGCGCAGCTGGTGGATTGGGATTGTGAAGTGAAAACCCGCTTCTGCGACGTGAACTTTGGCTGCAAAGTGGCAGTTTCCGACGCCATCACCTGGTTTTTCGAGAACGAACCGGAAGGGATTATCCTGGAAGATGACTGTTTCCCCGCATATACTTTTTTCGCGTACTGTGACGAAATGCTGGAGCGCTACCGCCACGAAACTTCCATTTTTTCCGTAACGGGCACGAACCTGCAAATGGGCCGGAAGTGGGGCGAAGCGAGCTATTACGTGTCGCGGTACACCAACGTTTGGGGATGGGCCAGCTGGCGCAGGGTTTGGCAGCGGTACGACCGCGAGCTCAGCCGTTTCCCCGAAAGAGACGTGGCGCCGGTGCTGGAGAAAGTTTTTGGCGACCGCTTTATGGTGCACGACTGGGGTAATATTTTCCTACGGCTGAAAGCCGGCCAGATAGATACCTGGGATTACCAGTTCAATTTCCTGTCTTTCTTCGAAAACGGCCATTGTCTCGTGCCGAATGTGAACCTGATCAGCAACATCGGTTTCGGCGAAGGGGCCACCCACACCACGGAGGCCGTTAATCCGCATGCGGCCATGCCGATCGTGGAAATGGATCTTCCCATTACGCATCCCGCGCAGCTACAGCCCATACGGGAGGCCGATTTCGTATTTCTTTCGCAGGAACACGACCTGGAGAACCGCTGGCGCAGGTATAACAAAACCACTAAACGGATCAAGCGGTGGCTGAAACGGACTTTCATGGGGAAAAAGGACCTATGATGGCCTGCTCTTTTCTATAAGTAAATCCTATGCGCGAAACCCTCTTCATTTCATTCCTCCTGCTGCTGGCAACTGCTTGCAACTACGGCTCTGGGCCCGGTTCAGCAGGCTTTCCGCCTGAAAAACAGCTCGATTCCTCCATGCGGACCGTCTTCGTACCCGTTCCCGATCATCCCGGCGAACCGGGAGACAATATCGTGTATGCCGCAAGCTTTGCCCTGGCCTGGGACGAACTGGCCCGCATTTTAGGCAGTGATCCCGCAGGCACGGATCCGCTCGTGCGGCGACTGAATGCTGCTGACATTCATGAGGGCGCCCATGCAAAGGAGGCATACGAAGTTAAGGCCAGCGTTACCGATGATGAATTGCGGGCGAGCGCCGTTTTTGCGAAAGCACTGCCCTTCGCCGTGCCGTTCTCGCGGCTGGAAAGAGGGATGTTATTTGACCGGAAAACAAAAGTCAGGGCTTTCGGCATGGCGCGTTACGACGGACCACAGGCGGCGCAGATGCAGTTACTGTACTATAGCAACGATGACCTGTTTGTTCTCCGCCTTACGGCAGGCCCGGAGCGCGATGAAATATTGCTGGCCAAGGGATTTTGCGATGGGGTCAGATTATCGGTCATGACAGGCCGGGTGGAGGCCGCCGTCGAAAGAGGAAAGAAGGCGCAGGCGAAGGGAGCGGATGGCTGGAAATACGTGATCGGGGCAGAAGACGAGGTGTATATTCCCGAGATTCGCTTTCACCTTTCCACCGAATACCGGGAACTGATCAACAAACAGGTGATGGTTCGCGGGCAGACGCTGCACATCATCGAAGCGGCGCAGCGCACCGCTTTCGTTCTTGACGAAAAAGGCATCATCCTTGAAAGCGAATCGGTGGTAGGGTCAGATAGCTCCGCCAATGCAGCGCCCCCCAAACTCCTCCATTTCGACAAACCCTTCCTCATTATGATCCGCGAACAACAGGCAAAACATCCTTATTTCATCATGAAAGTTGCAAATACGGAATGTATGGTGAAGGCGGAGAAGAAATAATAACGCTTTACTTATACCTGAATACACGCACAAAGGCCATCCAGCAGGGTGGCCTTTGCCGTTAAACGCCGGCGGCCCCGTTGTGGGGCGCCGGTTTAAACAGGGTTCACAGGATATGGTTTTATTGCGGAAGGATGCGCGCAAGTTCCTGATGCAGCCGTTCACTGCGTAGGTTTTTAGCGACGATCTTTCCGTCGGGCCCGATGAGGAAGTTCGTGGGCACGGCTTTCACGTTATAGCGCACGGCCACTTCGTTTTTCCAGCCCTGCAGGTCGGAAACGTGCGTCCAGGTAAGGCCGTCTTTTGCGATTGCATTCAACCAATCCTGCTTTTTGCCGGGCATGTCCAGCGAAACCCCCAGTACGGTGAAGTTCTTGTCCTTGAATGTGTTGTATGCTTTCAGCAGGTTGGGGTTTTCCGCACGGCAGGGGCCGCACCACGAAGCCCAGAAATCGACCAGCACGTATTTCCCGCGGAAGTCCGACAGTTGAACGGGCTTGCCGTCGACATCATTTTGTGTAAAGGCAGGAGCGGGAGCGCCGATCGCGAACTGCCGGGCCGCTTCGATGCGCTGCGCGAATTTTTTACCCGACTGCGTATTTCTGATATTGGCTGAAAGACCTTTGAATAAAGGATCCACCATAGTTACATCCATATCTTTCCCCGCCAGTTCTTCCAGCGCTACCAGACTTACAAACGAATCCGGATGCTTGCGGATGTAGGCCATTTTGAGCGTGTCGGTTTGCAAAGCGATTTGCCGGAATCCCTGCATGACCGTTTCCATATAACCGGGACTTTTCAGCTCTTCGGGCGTAGGCGCCGGTTTTTTTGCCGCTTCCCGGTAATACACCATCACCGCATCCTTGTAATCTACGTATTGCCGATTGACAGCGCCGGCTTTGATCCGGGCGTTTTTTATGCTGTCTTTTCCGGAAATGGAGAGCTTGCCTTTCTCCAGGTACAGATCAATTGCATCCCCGTTTTTTCTCCATTTGGAGCCTAGTCCGTCATGATCGATGAACACATGCACCAGGGTAGGCATTTCCAGTTTGCCCTTGAAGGTAGCTTTGCCATGGTGCAATACGGCGGAATCAAGGACCTTGCTGTTAGACCAGGCATAATTGGAGATAAGATACGCTACAGCAGAGGGTTTTGCCTGTTTCAGCTGCACGTTCAGCTGGTAGTCGAAAGATTGGGCCATGGCGATGCCAGGCATCGTTAACGATGCTGCCAGAATAAGATGTTTCATGTAATAAAACTATTTAAGCATGATGAATAAGGCACAGGAGGGGAGTGGCTACCCATCCTGTGCTGTGGTCGGGTTACTGCGCGTACCCGGGGTTGGGTGTAAGGTTCGGGTTTGAAAGAATGTCGTTGGGCGGAATGGGCCAGTTGGCCATAAAGCTTTCCCAGGTGGCCGGCTTGGTGGGTGCTACCAGCTTCATCACTTCGTCGAGCTTGCCGGTCCTTTTTAGGTCGAAGAAGCGATGGCCGTACTCGGCGAACAGTTCAATCCGTTTTTCTTTTGCGATGGCGGCAAGGAGCGCGGTTTGGTTTCCGGGCTGGACGGCCGCCAGGCCGGCGCGTTTGCGGATCACGTTGAGATCGCCGGCGGCGTTGCCTTTGTTCTGCATTGCCCTGGCTTCAGCCCGGATGAGATATTGTTCCGCCAGTCGCAATGGTACCTGGTATTCTACGTTATTGGCGGGTGATTTGTATTTGGCGGGGAAGTAAACCTCCCTGGCCGGGTTTGTACCAGAAGCCAGGATGGTGGTCATCCGCAGCCATTCGGTAAACCGCTGGTCGCCGGGCTCAAAATCATGCACGAGGTTCTCGCTCGCGGATGCAAAGACGCTGAACGAGTTAGGGCCCTGCGGCGGTGTGATGGTGGCAGGCATGCCGCCGTTATAAAACCCGTATTCATACGCCCGTGCCGGGGCTCTTTGTGCCACCGCCCAAATGGTTTCCTTGCTGTTGGCCAGGAAAACGTTACTGAGCGCCACCGTATCGTACCGGTTGTTGCCAATCACTTCGGTCGCCTGTATCTCTGCATTTTCCCAATCGCCGGAATACAGGTAGGCCCGGGCGAGGAGGGCCGTGGCGGCGCCTTTGTTGGGACGCACACGGCTGCTGGTTGCAGCCCCGTATCCATTCGTGTAATCTTCCGGGAGCATCGATTGCGCCAGCTTCAAGTCGGCGATGATCTGCTTGTATACATCCGCCACGGGCGAACGGCTCAAACGGTTATTGACGGTATAGTCCGGCGTCAGTACGATCGGCACCGGACCGTACATATTCACCAGGTAAAAATGGTAAAGCGCGCGTAGGAAATATGCTTCGCCGAGCCATTGGTTTTTGAACACCAGGTTGCCGGTGCTGTTGTTAATGCCCCTGATTGCTGCGTTGGCGGTGAACAGCATCCCGTAGTATCCCGACCAGTACCCGCTATTGCTATGTGTGATGGCATTCTTGAAGATGATATCCGCGAAATTGCCGCTGAGCGTACTTCGCAGTTCGTCGGCGTACAGGCCTAGCACATAGCCCAGGTTGCTGCCGGAACCGCCGCCGAAACCCGCGTTCTGGCTAATGCTGATGAACATGCCGGTAACAACGGTGGAAGCCATGTTGTCGTTAATGTACACGTCGCCGGCTTCAATAGTGCCGGAGGGCAGCTGCGTGCCGTCGAGGTATTTGTCGCAGCCCGTAAACGCGATGCCGCATGAAATGGCGATTACAGGCAGTTTTTTGAGAATATTGTAATGGAAGCGATGTTTCATGTTGACAGACATTAAAGCGTGACGTTAATCCCGGCGGTGATCACCCGCAGGGGCGGAATCACGGATGGGTTGAGGTTTTCGGGGTCCAGCCCGTTGTATTTCGAAATCGTGAGCAGGTTCTGCCCCTGCAGGTATACGCCGCCGTTTTTCAGATGCAGCGTTTTGTTGAGGCTTTCACTGAAGTTGTAACGGAGGCTTACGTTCTGCAGCCGCGCATACGTAGCATCCGAATAGGCGCCCGTGCTTTCGTTGAAAAGCATCTGGCGGCTGAAGTTGCTGAACTGCGTACTTACTTTCGGAACGGCTGTTTGGTCGCCCGGCTGCTGCCAGCGGTCGAGCCACATGGTAGAACCGTTGCCGCCGAAAATACCGAATGGCAGGATGGCGTTGGACAACAGGTTCTTGCCCATCCTGCTGGTGAAGTTGATGGAAAAGTCCAGCACGAACTGTTTATAAGTAAACGAATTGGTGAGGCTGCCGAAGTATTTGGGCGCCAAATCGATGAACTCGGTCTTATCCGCCTGTGTGAACACGTTGGAAAAATCATCCGTCACACCTTTTCCGTTGGTAAAGCTGTAGTAACCGGTTTGAGGGTTCACGCCGTTGTATTTGTACAGCAACAATCCCGTCACCGGTTTGCCCTGCACATAGTTCGAGTTCTGATTGGCCTGCGTGGGCAGCCGCAGTAGCTTGCTCTCAGGAATGGTGATGTTGAACCGGGTGGTCCAGCTGAAATCTTTCTTCCGGAAGTTGTTGGAAGTGATGCTGGCTTCGTAACCGCTGGTACGGATCAGCGCGTCGGAATTGAGCGTATAGCTTGTGTATCCGGTAACGCTGGACAGCGGCTGGCCCAGCAACTGGTTGCCGGCGCGATTGTGATAGTAGCTGAAATCCGCCATGATCCTGTCTTGCAGGAAACCTAATTCCAAACCGATCTCGGAGTTGAAATTCCGCTCCCAGTTCAGCAGGGGATTGGGCAGGGCATTAGGCTGCAGGCCGGTTTTGCCGTCGTAGTTGCCGGACATGGCCTGATATGTTTCCAGGTACCGGAAGTTACCGATGGCATCGCCGCCCACTACGCCGCTGCTCACGCGCAGCTTGCCGAAGCTCAACAGGGGAATATTGTTTTTTATCAGGCGTTCTTCACTGAAGATCCACGCCAGCGCTCCGGAGCCAAAGCTGCCGAACCGCCTGCCGGGACCGAACTTGGTGGAACCGTCATACCGCAAATTGACGTTGGCGATGTATTTCTCGTTCCAGATGAATTTCACGATGCCGTAGGTACCGATGGAACGGTATTCGTTCAGCTCGAAACGCGATACAACCGATGTGGCAACTGCCGGGTTGGCCAGGAGCGCGTCTGACGGGAAGCCGGTGCCCGTGATGTCTGTCGATTGCGTTACCTGGTTGCTGATTTCCGCGCCCAGCTTCACACTAAGGTTACCCTGTGTGGCGACCGTTCTCCGGTATTCGCCGTACGGGGAAATCGTGATCGACCGGGTTGAATAATTATGCAGGATGCCCACCGTTTGCGTGGCCGCCTGTATGTTGGAGGGATGGAACGTAGTGGTGGGATTGCCGACCAGCTCCTTACCGTTGATCGTATTGTACCCGAAAACGCTGTTCAGCGTGATGTTCTTCGCCGGACGGTAGGTCAGCGTGGCGTTTGCCAGGAGGTTATCGGTCGTATGTTTGTATTGTTTGTAGAAGTTGGAAGCGAAGCTGGTGCTGTTGAGGTTGGTGCCGATGGCATCCCAGTTGATGCTGCCGTCGGGGTTAAACGGGCGCGGAGCATTGGGGACAGCCATCACGGAGCCGGAAAAGTCCTGTGGTACCATATCGTTTACCGCGCTCAGGTAAGTTCCGGTCAGCGACAGGTTGAATTTGTTGTCGGTGGTGCCGGTGCTCAAGGCAAACCGCAGGGATCCGTCCCGGTTGGAGCCTTTATGCCGCTGGATGTTGCCGGTATTGCGGAGGCTACCGCTGAAGAGGTAGGTGGTATTACCCGCGCCGCCGCTGTAGGAGAGATTGGCGTTGGTGGTAGCTGCTGCTTTGCCCATGAGTTCCTTTCTCCAATTGGTGTAGCGGTCCTCGGGCCAGGTGCCGTTCAGATCAAGGTCCTGCGCCGTTACGGTGATGCCGTCGTTTTTGAGGGCTTCGCGGCGGAGCATGAGGTATTGTTCGGTGTTCATCAGTTCCGGCGCTTTGCCCATTACGGACACGCCGGTATAGATATTGGCATTGAACGCCTGCCGGTTCGCACGTGCTTTTTTAGTCGTGATAAGTATTACGCCATAGGCGCCGGAGGAGCCGTAAATGGCCGTGGCGTCCACATCTTTCAGCACATCCACGCTTTCGATATCATTCGGGTTGAGGTAATTCAGCCCGCTGCCTCCCTGCAGGAAGCTCTGCGTGGCGTACAGCGTGTTGGACGAAAGAGGAAGGGTGCCTGCGGGAAAACGTACCCCGTCCACGATGATCAGCGGCTGCGTGGCGCCCGTCGTGAGGTTGGCGGAGCCGCGCATCCTCACTGTAAAAGCCCCGCCCGGCTGGCCGGTCACCTGCTGGATGAAGAGCCCCGGCACTTTGCCCTGCAGCGCTTCCATCACGTTATTCACCGGGTTTTTGGCGATCTCTTTCGCAGCGATAGATGTGATATTCCCCGCATTGAACCGCTTGGTAGTGGTGCCATAGGCCATCACCTGCACTTCATCCAAAGGCGAAGGACTGGGGACCAGGCGCACCGACAGGAAGTTTCCGTTTCCCGAAAGCATGGCGGATACAGCTTCGTCGCTTTCTGTATTCCCCCGACGGCTTTCCGTTGGTGCTTTCACCATCACAAAATTGCCGTTGACCCGGCGCAGCGTCAGGGGCATGAAGCCTACTGCCGAGATGCGCACTACGTCGCCATCCACCACTTCCAGTGAAAACGTGCCGTTGGCGGCGGTGACGGCTCCTTTTGTCTGCCCCATCACCACGATATTCACGCCCGGCATGGGTTTGCCGTCCGCAGAACGGACTACGCCGCTGATAGGAGTAAAGGCTATTTCAATGGCGGGAACAGGAGCGACATCCGCGACCTGCGGCTCGGGTTGCCGCTTCCGTGTAACAAGTATCGTTTTCCCCTGGATATCGTATTCCAGCGGCTGGCTTTTGAAAATGAGCGCAAGTAATTGGCGCAAAGGCATATCCTGGGCAGACACCGCAACCGGTTTCGCATCGGAGAGAACGCCTTTCTGATTCAGCACTACATGGCCTGTCTGATCCTTTATGGCTTTGAAGACCTCCCGCAGGGTCAGCTGCCGGCCCGTGATCGTGACCTGTTGTGCCTTGCCGGTGGCGTGCGCCTGCAGGAATACTGCCGTCAGTAAAAGAGTGGTGAGTCGCATAATCCGAATGATTTGTTTCACAGGCCCGCGGACCCGCAAACCGGGCAATGGCCAATAGCGTTTTTTTTGCATAAATTGCAAGCAGATTTGGTTGTTAGAAAATTGATGTTAAAGGCTGTTTTCGCCAGCTGAATCCTTTACCGTCACAGGTCGTAACTGTGGCGGTAATTTTTTTTACCGTCTCATATCTGATGTTGGTTGTTATGTATGCTATTGCTGAACAATCAGTTTCCTGCCCTCGATCCTGAACTGCACGCCGCTACGGCTGAGGATGGTCAGCAGCCCGTCCAGCGGCACGTCTCTGGTCATTTGTCCCTCGAATTCGATGTCGGGAATCCCCTTTTCATATACTACTTCTATATCGTACCAGCGTTCCAGCTGGCGCATGATATCCGCGAAAGCGAGGCCTTCAAAACTGAACAGCCCGTTCTTCCAGGCCGTAACCCGTTCCGTATCGGCATGTTCATCCACCCGTATCCCGTTCCCGGCGATTTGGGCCTGTTGCCCCGGCCGCAATATCACACCCGCCGCCTGACCCTGCGCATGTGCGGATACGTGCACCGAGCCACGGAGCAATGTGGCAGCAATAGATTTTTCATTATCATATGCGTTCACATTGAATTGCGTGCCCAGCACCGTGATGCCCGCCCGCTGGTTCACCTGCACGCGAAACGGCTTCTTCGCGTCCGGCGCCACATCGAAGTATGCTTCACCCTTCATTTCTACCAACCTTTCCCCTTCACCGAACGCCACCGGGTATTTCAGAGAACTGGCCGCATTCAGCCACACCTGCGTGCCGTCCGACAAAACGATCCTGAATTGCCGCCCGCGGGGCGTCGAAATGGTATTGTACGCCATCTTCCCCGAACCTTCATCCTCCGGCCGGTATGATAACTGCGCATTGTCCAGCACCAGCTGCGCGCCTTGCTGCTGCGCGATCGTGCCGTTGGAAAGACTATCCAGCACCACTTCCGAACCATCTGCGAGGGTGAGCACCGCGCCTTCCCGGCCGGGTACGATAGCGCGCTTTTCCGCCATCACAGCCGGTTTTGAGGGGGCATCCGGCCGCGACAGCCACAGGTATCCGCCCGCCACCACCGCCAGCACCGCCGCCGCTGCCGTCCACAACCAGCGGCGGCGGGAAGCCACGCGCACCGGTGGCCGGTCGCTCGCCAATGCCGTATGCAGCATCGGCAGCAGCGATGCATCCATTGGTACCGACATGTCCAGTTCACCGGCCTGCGCATCAAACGCGGCCAGCAGGGCATCGTGGTACGCCGGGTCGCGGAGCATGTCGCCGAGCGCGGCCTGTTCTGCTTCCGTGAGGCTTTGGCTGAGGTAGCGGCCTACGATATATGTGATACGGGAGTGGTCCATTCCTATAGATGATGCGCGTGGGAGAGTGTTGTCACTATCTCTGCTAAAAAAATATAAAATAACGACCACCGGCAGTAAATCCATGGGAGGGAGGAAGCCGCGGATGGTCTGCAAAGCCGCGCTGAGTGCGTTTCTTACGTATCCGTCCGACAATCCCAGCTCTGCCGCTATCGCTTTCGTGGTCATTCCCCTTTCGCGGCTCATCCGGTAAATCAGTTTCCGCTGGGGTGGCATGGAATCGAGCGCCCTGCCCACTGCTTCCTGGATTTCCTTGACGGAGAGCGCCTGGATCGCGCGGTTCTGGCTGTCGGCAATTGTGGGAAGGCCGTCCAGCTTGCTTCTGTACAATGCGGATTTGCGCAGGTATTGCAGGCATTCGCGGATGAGGACCTTCCGGAGCCAGGGACCGGGAGCGGTTACTTCCGCCAGGCGGGCCCTGTTCAGCCATAATTTGATGAAAAAGTCCTGCAGTACTTCCTGACTGGCCGCTTCGCTCTGGAGCATTCGCATGGAAATGCGCGACAATGGCCCCGAATATTGGTTGAAGAGGTCGGCAAATGCAGCTTCATCCCCCTCCGCTATCCTGGAAAGCAGGCTGCTGTCGCTGTATGGTAATGAGCCGGAAGTCAATACGGAATGGTTTGCGTTTGGGGCTGCAAACTAAAAATTATTTCAGGAAATGCCGCTTTTAAATGATGCTATAGCGCAAACGCCACGTACTGGTCGCCGGAAGGGCTGCCGATCTTACCGCCACCGCAGGCGATCACTACGTATTGTTTTCCGTTTACCTGGTAAACCGCGGGCGTTGCATATCCCGCCGCCGGCAACCGGGCTTCCCACAACATTTTGCCGGTTTTTTTATCGAACGCCCGGATTTTATCATCCTGGCTGGAGGCGACGAAGATTAATCCGCCTTTCGTGACTACAGGGCCGCCGTATACCTGCGTGCCGGTTGCGGGAATTCCCCGCCGCCGCAGCGCCTCGAACTCACCCAGCGGCACTTTCCACAGCAACTTGCCTGTATTCAGATCCACCGCGTTCAAAGTGCCCCAGGGCGGCTTGATGCCGGGGTAGCCGTTTTTGTCCAGGAAGCGGTTGTAACCGGTCATAACGTAGGGATCGGTGATCGTTTCGCTCACCGGTTCTTTGGATACTGCAGTTATTTTGCTGTTTCCTTCTAATTTCAGAAGGAACGCCAGCAGGGAGCTTTTTTCGGATGCGGGAATGTGCTGGAAGGAAGGCATCATATTTCGCCCGTTATCGATCATCCCGCGAAGCTGGTCTGCATTGTACCGCTGGCCGATGTCCTGCAGGGAAGGGAACGCGGAGCCGTTGCCTTTTAGTTCGGGGCCATGGCAGGAAAGGCAATGCCGGTTGTAGGCTTGCCGCCCTTTCGCATGGATGCTGCTTAGCCCTTCCGCCGGCGGCACATCGATCATCGTGAGGGACCAGGGCAGCTCGGTGCTGTTGACGTATAATATAGCGCTTTCAGGGTCCACCGCCGCACCGCCCCATTCGCCGCCGCCGTCGAATCCGGGGAATATCCAGGAGCCTTCTTTGGAGGGCGGTGTAAACATTTCGCTGAAACGGATCGTTTTGAACCGCTCGGACATTTCCAGGCGCGCTTCGGGAGAAATATCGGTGAGGTCGGCCTCCGTGAAGGTTTGCCGCGCGAAGGGTTCGGGCAGGGTGGGGAAGGGTTGCGTGGGCCAGGGTTTTTCGCCGGGCAGCGCGGCTTGCGGCACCGGGCGCTCTTCGATGGGGAAAACAGGCTGGCCTGTTGCGCGATCAAAGAGGAAGATAAAGCCGTGCTTCGTGATCTGGGCCACGGCGCTGATCCGCTGGCCTTTTTTGTGCAGGGTCACGAGGTTGGGATTCGCGGCGAGGTCGCGGTCCCAGAGGTCGTGGTGGACCGTTTGAAAATGCCAGCAGTACTTTCCTGTGGCAGCGTCGAGCGCGATGAGGCTATTGGCGAAGAGGTTGGTCCCTTCGCGCCGGGCGCCGTAAAAATCGCCGCCGATGGAGCCGGTGGGCACATACAGCATGCCGGTAGCCTCATCCAGGGCCATACCCGCCCAGTTGTTCGCGCCGCCGAGTTTTTTATATGCCTCTTTATCGGGCCATGTGTCGTAACCGGTTTCGCCGGGATGGGGGATGGTATGGAAGATCCATTGGCGTTTGCCTGTATGCACATCAAATGCGCGGATATGCCCCGGCGCCGCATCCGCCGATTCGGCTACACGGCCGCCCATGATCAGCAGATTTTTGTAAATGATGCCCGGTGTGGTGGCGGCGATGTAGGGATGGAAGTTCTTTTCCCGGTCGAGCCCTTCCGCCAAATCGATATGTCCGTTATCTCCAAAGGTGCGGATGGGTTTGCCGTCATTCGCGTTGATGGCCCAGGTATGGGCGCCGGCGCTGTAAAAGATGCGGACGTCCCTGCCGTCGGGGCTTTCCCAGTATGCCACGCCACGGCTGACTTTAAAGAACCGGGAAGGGTCTTTCCGGGACGCGGTGTCTTCATCCGCCGGGTCGAATAACCATTGCTGTTCGCCGGTGGCGGCATCCAGCGCGAACAATTTCAACGTGGGCGTGGTACCGTAAAGCACGCCGTTGATCATGACGGGGTTGCATTGGTTCTGGGTGCGGTTGGCGGTATCCCGGTCATGGCTGCTGTAAGTCCAGGCTACGCGCAACCTGGATACGTTTTCGGTATTGATTTGATCGTTGGAAGAATAACGGATGCCGTCTTTCGAGCCGGCATAGGCCGTCCAGCCGGAATAATCGCTTCTAACGTTGCCGGGAGTACGGGAATCATTGCACGCCATACTGTGCGCGGCGGCAAGCGCAAGGGCCGCCAGTAATTTTTTGTTCATGCGTCCGTTTTTTACGCCCTTGCCGGTCCAACAGTTTCGCTCCTGGCGTTTTTTCAAGATGGGAATCGCAATGAAGATAGCAAATTGTACGCGTTGCACCCGGCAGGCTTTTTCGTCTTTCTGGCAATGCAGGGGATGGGTGCGCGCAGCTTTCGCTGCTAAATAATCCATTCAAATATAGGGTTGAACAATTTTTAAAAGTCAATGCTAACAAACGAATTGTCCAAGAAGACAGGTGTATCCGAAACGTCGGCGTTGTTCCAAATTAATTGCAGGAGATTGACAAAAAAATCAGGCAATTCAAACATGAAAATAAGCGTCTGGAGAAAGCGGTGCGTGACCTGGAAAAGGGGGCTTGTTAGATTTATTCCTTATTTAACCTTATTTGTGTTCAAGAGATAAGCTATAAATATAGGGTATAAAAAAAGGGACAAATCTGCAATTTTCAGATTTATCCCTGGAGTGAACCGGATTGGATTCGAACCAATGACCTGCTGCTTAGAAGGCAGCTGCTCTATCCAGCTGAGCTACCGGTCCGGCTTCACGCAATAAATTTATTTTTATTGGGAGTGCAAATTTATATAATTTTCCGTCAATAAATCAAAATTATCCTCTGAAACAAAGTTACAGCAATGGACGTAAAGATAGAAAGCAGTTGGAAAGAAGCGCTGAAAGAAGAGTTCCAGAAGTCGTATTTCGAGCAGATCGTGATGTTCCTGAAGCATGAAAAGGCCCTGGGGAAAACCATCTACCCGGTAGGGAGTAACATCTTCAATGCGTTCGAGAAAACCCCTTTCGACCAGGTGAAAGTGGTTATCCTGGGGCAAGACCCATACCACGGCCCGGGTCAGGCGCACGGTTTGTGCTTCTCCGTGCAAAAAGGCGTGAAACCGCCGCCTTCCCTCGTGAACATATATAAAGAGATGAATAAGGACCTCGGCATCCCCATCGCCGAAACCGGCGACCTCACTCCCTGGGCCGAAAGCGGTGTGCTGCTCCTCAACGCTTTCCTCACCGTGCGCGACGGCGAGCCCGCCTCGCACAGCAAAATCGGCTGGGAATCCTTTACCGACGCCGTGATCCGCAAGATCTCCAACGAAAAGGAAGGGGTGATCTTCATGCTCTGGGGCCGCTTCGCACAGGATAAACAAGTGCTCATCGACGCCACGAAGCACCACATCCTCAAAGCCGCCCATCCTTCGCCGTTCAGCGCCGACAAAGGCTTCTTCGGTTGCCGGCATTTCTCCAAAGCCAATGAACTGCTTGTTCGCCAGGGCCTGGAGCCGGTCAACTGGCAATTATAATGATCCGGAAACCCTCCTCCACAATCCCATACATGATGAACTGGTTTAAAAATATCGCAGGACGTGTGTACGCCGTATACGGTTTGCTCCTTTTCGCGGCAACCCTGCTCATCGTCTTTATCCCTATCTGGATCTTCTCCCTCATGCCGGACCCGAGAAAAACCAGGTATTTCCTCGCCCTCGGGCGTGTCTGGATGAAGTTTTACATGCCCATGATCGGTTGCCCCGTGTACCGCAAAGGCCTCCATCACTTCGCCAAAGGCCGCCAGTATGTAGTCGTTTGCAACCACAACTCACTCATCGACGTTCCGGTGACCACGCCCGGCGTGCCCGGCGTCAATAAAACGCTCGCCAAAGCCTCCATGGCAAAGATCCCGCTGTTCGGCATGATGTACAGGATCGGTGGTATCATGGTCGACCGCAGCAGCGAAACCAGCCGCCGTGAAAGCGTCGATAAAATGAAGGAAGCGTTGGCGATGGGGATGCATATGGTCCTCTTTCCCGAAGGCACCCGCAACCGCACCGGCCAGCCGCTCAAAGAATTTTACGACGGCGCCTTTAATCTCGCAGTGGATACGCAGACGCCCATCATGCCATCATTGCTTTTTCATACGCTCAAAATCCAGGTGCCCGGGAAATTCCTCTACGCCTGGCCCCACCGCATTGATTACCATTTCCTCGAACCGATCGAAACAACCGGCCTCACGCGCGACGATGTGCCCGCGCTGAAAGAAAAAGTCTTCCGCATCATGTGGGATTACTACACCGCTCACGCCTGAGTAATCCACCAGGTATTGCCGAACGGATCGCGGAAACCCGCAGCCCGGCCGTAGTCTTTGTTTTCCGGCGCCTGCCGCGATTCGCTCCCCCGGCTGATGGCCTTATTATATATATCATCGGTATTTTCGACGAACACGAATACGCCGCCCGTTTCGGCGGGCCAGTCTTTGGTGGCGCCTCCGAACATGATGCTGCCATCGCCCAGGCGCAGTTCGGCGTGGAGGATCTGCCCTTCGTCGTTGCGGTACACACCGCTTTCCGTGGCGCCGAAAACTTCTTTCATAAAACCGAGGAATCCTTCACTGTCGTGCACCAGGAAGTACGGGCTCACGGTGCGCATGCCCGCAGGTTTGTTTGCAGTTGCCATAATAAATAAGTTTTCACCAAAGGTAGGCGCGGCGTTGCCGGGAAAATTGGAGAAATGCGACATGCATTTACTCGCGGTACTCGATGCCTTCCGGGCGGCCCAGGAAATATTCGCGGGGGAGGTAGCCGGAGAACTCACGGAAATCGTGAATGAAATGTGATTGGTCGTAATAACCGCATTCGTAAGCGAGGCCGGTCAGATTGCCGTCGTATTGTCCGTATGCATCGAGGGCGCGGTGGAAGCGGATGATGCGGGTGAAGAGTTTCGGGGAGAAGCCCGCAGCGGCTTTGAAGTTGCGCTCGAACTGGCGGGTGGATAAACTGATGGAACCGGCCAGCGCTTTAATATTAACCATCCCGTTGGCCCGGAGGATCGTTTGCACCGCCAGCTGCACCGCGCCGTTGGCGGGTTTGCGGCGGGAGAGAAGCGCGAGAAGATAATCTGATAAGATGGCTACACGCTGATGATGGAAGCGGGCGGTAATGATGCGCTCTTCCAAATCGATGCCGTCGCGGCCCATGATGCTCTGCAGGTCGGGCATGCTGTTGACGACGGAAGACGCTGAGTGGCCGAAGAACAGGGGAACGGCCGTGGGGTAGAGGTACGCGCCGAAAATGCCGAAGCTCCCGTGCGTGAGGAACCGCGAATACCGGCTGGTTTGGGCATGAAGATGAGAAAATCCCGCACCTTCCGTTCCCGATAACGGCGAAAACCGGTTCCGGTAATGGAAGATCAGCTCCGCGCATCCGTCCGCCATCGAACGATAAACATATGGGGTGTTTCCGGGCACCTCGTGCTCGAAGGCCCAGAACATCCGGACAAGCCCGGATAGCTGCGGTGGTGGCGCAAAAGTGGCGAACATTTCCTTAAAGTTAAATTATCTTTTGCAAAATATTTATAGAAGTCTGTTCATTCGATAAATAGTGAGCTAAAGTTTATCACCTTTTTAGCGAATAGTATTAGAATGTGTGAATTGAATTTGTATTTTGTCCCTCCAAATCACGTTTTACCTTTTTTACAAAGATCATGGGAAAAAAAGTCAATCATCCTTCCAGGCGGTCATTTGTCCGTAATTCCCTGGGAGCGTTAGCGGCCTTTACCATCGTTCCCCGCCACGTATTGGGTCGCGGCTATCTGGCCCCGAGCGATACGCTGACGAAGGGCGTAGTGGGCACCGGCGGCATGGGCCGCGGTCACTTCGGTTATGCAGGCACCCGCGTTGTGGCCATCTGCGATGTCGACAAAGGGCACATCCAGCAGGCCATGAACCAGCTGGGCGACAAAGGAGTGAAAACGTTTTCTGACTACCGCGAGCTGATCCAGCTGCCGGAAGTGGACATCGTTCACGTAGCCACGCCGCCGCACTGGCACGGTATTATCGCTGCCGACGCCGCCCGCGCAGGGAAGGATGTATGGTGCGAAAAACCGATGACCGCCACGATCGGGGAAGGCAAGCGCCTGGTGGAAGCCGTGCAGCAGCATGGCCGCATTTTCCGCCTCAACACCTGGTTCCGCTTCGCAGACCGATTCTACGGCATGGGCACCACCGTTCACCCCATCAAGAAACTCGTGGAAAGCGGGTTGCTCGGATGGCCGCTGAAAGTGACCGTAAGCCGCCACACCGGCTTCGACTGGAAATTCTTCTGGGTAGGTAAAACCAACCTCGAGCCCCAGGCCGTTCCCAAAGAACTGGATTACGACATGTGGCTCGGTCCCGCCCCGTATAAGCCCTATCACCCGCACCGCGTGCATAACAATTTCCGCGGTTACTGGGATTATGATGGCGGTGGCCTGGGCGACATGGGCCAGCACTACCTGGACCCCGTTCAGTACTTCCTCGGCAAGGATGATACCAGCCCCGTGAAAGTAGAGATCGACGCACCCCAGCAGCACTCCGACGCGGTGGGCACCTGGCGCAAGATCACTTATACGTACGCAGATGGCTGCCAGATCGTGCTCGACGGCGCCGGCACCGAAACAGGCGCCGCCTATATCGAAGGGCCCAATGGCAAACTGTTCCCCGGCTTCAAATCCACGATCCCTGACCTGGAAAAGAAACTGGCTGCATTCCCCGACCCGGCGCCACAGGTGACCGACTTCGTGGACGCCGTGAAGAACCGCAAGAAATTTGCGCTCAACGAAGAAAACGGCCACCGTTCCTGTACCATCGTCAACATCGGCAAAGTAGCCCTGCAACTCGGTCGTGACCTCCAGTTCGACCCCGTGAAGCAGGAATTCGTGAACGACGAAGGCGCCAACCGCCTCCTCTTCCCGGCTTTCCGCGGACCCTGGACCATCTAGCCCTTCACCTTCCAACAGCACCATGATGAAAAAAACATTCCTGATCGCAGCCTGTTGCCTCGCCCAGCTGGCGGTTTTCGCCCAGCCGAAGCAGGATAACCGGGCCGCGCATACGAAAGTGGCGGATTTGCTGCAACAGCAACCAGCCAAAGATAAAGCCGCCCTCGAAGCCAATATGAAGGCCCTCGCCGAAATGGGCGAAGAAGGCGTGCTCGGCATCGCTTCCATGATGACCGCCCCCGGCAAAGGCGACAACGCCCCCGCCGAATTCGCACTCACTGGTTACGCATTCTACGTAACCCAGCCCGGCAAAGAAAGCCTCAAAGCCGCCGCTGTCAAATCTTACGTAAAAGCACTCGGTAAAGTGCAAGATAAAGAGGTGAAGGAATTTTTCATCCGCCGCCTCGAATCCATCGGTAACGACGACGCCGTGCCCGCACTGGCGCCTTACCTGGCCGATGAGCGCCTGTCCGCCATCACCGCCCGCACCCTGGTGCAGATCAACAGCGCCGCTTCCCGCAAAGCGCTGCTCGATGCCGTAAACAAAGCCGAAGGCCGCAACAAGCAAAGCCTCGTGCTCGCCATCGGCGACGCGAAAGTGCCTGAAGCCGCCTCCGTGCTGGTGCCGCTGGCTTCCTCGCCCGACAAAATGTTGGCGAAAACCGCATTGTATGCCCTGTCTTATATCGCTTCGCCGAATTCGGCCGCAGCCATGCAAGGCTTCGCTTCCAAAACCGGTTATAAATATGATGTAACCAACGCCACTACCGCTTACCTGGCCTACATCCAGCAGCTGGCGCAAAATGGCCAGCAAGGCGAAGCCGCCCGCCTGGCTGAAAGCCTGCTCGGCAACGCGAAGGAAGTGCATGTACGCACCGCCGCACTGGCCCTACTGGACCAGGTGTATGGCGACCGTAACCTGTCCCGCCTCACCGCCGCCGCCGGCGACGCCAACGCGGAATACCGTGACGCCGCCCTCAAACTGGCCGGCAAGCGCTTGAACGCGGTGAGCGTAGCCGCATGGCTTAAAACCCTCAGCAAGGCGTCTCCCGCTTCCAAAGCAGCCATCATCGGCATGTTGGGTGAAAATAAAGTAGCCGCTGCGCTGCCTGCTGTACAACGCCTCCTGGCCGACAAGAACCCCGAAGTGCGCCTCGCCGCCATTACCGCTTCCGGCCAGATCGGTGGCGCCCAGGCCGTGCCAGCGCTCATCGAGGTGATTTCCAAGGGTAATGACGCGGATGTAGCCGCTGTGCAGTCGGTCCTCAAAACCATCAAAGGCAATGAAGTAGCCACGCAATCCGCAGCCGCCGTTGCAGGCGTGCCCGCCGGTGCGCAGGTAGCCCTGCTCGACGTGCTGGCCACCCGCAAAGCCGACGCTGCTTTTACACAGGTGTTGCCGCTCACCAAATCTAAAAATGAAGCTGTTCGCAAAGCTGCGTTCGCTTCGTTGAAAGACCTGGCCAGCCCCGCCAGCCTCGCCACCCTGCTTGATCTCCTGAACACTGCCGGTGGGCAGGACGTGAAGGGCCTGCAGGAAGCCGTGATCGCAGCCGCTTCCGGTTCCGATAACGCCGCCCAGGTAGTTGCCGCCATGAAAAGCGCTCCTGCTGACAAACGCGACCGTTACCTCAGCGTTCTCGGTGGTATCGGCGGCGCATCCTCGCTCGCCGTAGTGAAGGAAGCATTTGACAAAGGCAATGCGGAACAAAAGAAAGCGGCCGTAGCGGCGTTGAGCGCCTGGAAAGACGTTTCCGCTATGCAGCCCCTGCTCGATATCGCCCGGAAAGACGCCGGCGCGCGTACCGAAGCCCTCAAAGGCTACGTTCGCCTTGCCAAAGCCGAAACCCGCGCAGAGCAGCGCCTGCTCATGCTCATCAATGCGATGGAGCTGACCAGCGACGCCGGCCTGAAGAAATCCATCCTTGGCCAGGCGGAGCAGTGCAAAACCTTCCCCGCGCTCGTTTTCGCAGGCCAGTACCTGGATGACAAAGACGCACAGCAGGAAGCGGCGCAGGCTGTCATGAACATCGCCCTGGCGGATAAATCCTACAGCGGCGCTATCGTGAAAAATCTCCTCGAGAAAACCTCCACTGTACTGAAAGGCGGCGATGCCGGCTACCAGCGCGAGGCGATCCGTAAATATCTCTCTGAAATGCCTGCCGGTGAAGGGTTTGTGTCGATGTTCAACGGCAAAGACCTCAGCGGCTGGAAAGGCCTCGTGGCCGACCCCATCAAACGCGCCAAAATGGACGCGGCTACCCTGAAAAAAGAACAGGAGAAAGCCGATGCCAAGATGCGCGAAGGTTGGAGCGTGAAAGACGGTGTGCTGTGGTTCAACGGCCATGGCGACAACCTCTGCACCAACAAAAAATATGGTGATTTCGAAATGTTTGTGGATTGGAAGATCGAGCCGAACGGCGACGCGGGCGTTTACCTCCGCGGTACCCCGCAGGTGCAGATCTGGGATACTACCCGCCGCGATGTTGGCGCTGAAGTAGGTTCCGGTGGTTTGTACAACAACCAGAAAAATCCTTCCAAACCGCTCAAACTGGCCGATAATGCCATCAACGAGTGGAATAACTTCCGCATCATCATGAAAGGCGACCGCGTAACGGTTTACCTCAACGGCGTGGAAGTAGTGGACAACGTGATCCTGGAAAACTTCTGGGACCGCGGCCTTCCCATCTTCCCTGAAGAGCAGATCGAGCTGCAGGCGCATGGCACCAACGTATATTACAGGAACCTGTATGTACGTGAGTTCGAACGCCCGAAACCTTTCGAGCTGAGCGCTGAAGAGAGGAAAGAAGGGTACAAGATCCTGTTCGATGGCACCAACATGCACGAATGGACCGGCAACACCACGAGCTACGTGATGGAAGACGGCGCCATCGTTTGCCGCCCCGGCGGCCACGGCGGTGGTAACCTCTACACCAAAAACGAATACGGCGACTTCGTGTACCGTTTCGAGTTCCAGCTGACGCCCGGCGCCAACAACGGCCTGGGTATCCGCGCCCCCCTCACCGGCGACGCCGCTTACCAGGGCATGGAGCTCCAGATACTGGATAACGAAGCCGATATCTACAAGAACCTCCAGGTGTACCAGTACCATGGTTCCGTATACGGCGTAATCGCCGCCAAACGCGGCTTCCTGAAGCCCGTTGGCGAGTGGAACTACGAGCAGGTGACCGTTAAAGGCACCCGTATCACCGTGGAACTTAACGGTACGGTGATCCTCGACGGTGATATCGCCGACGCCCGCGACAATGGCACCCTCGACAAGAAAGATCACCCCGGTCTGAAAAGGACCAGCGGTCATATCGGGTTTCTGGGTCACGGATCTGTGGTGAAATTCCGCAACATCCGTATCAAGGACCTGACTGCCGGCGCGCCCAAAGCAGAAGGCAAGAAGAAAAAGAAATAGCCGGTTGCCGCAAAGGCATCGCAAGATATGGGACCGCCTTCGGGCGGTCCCTTTTTTGTGTCAAAATTCCTCGGAAAAGGACCGCGCACCGTGGCGGGTTATCCACATTTTAGGGACGGAAAGTAACTTTATCCACGCCTGTAAACTTTGTGCGGTATGGCACGTTATAGGATGTATAAAATGTGATAATTCGCAAGCTTAACCCTTAAAGTTTAACCTAAAATGAAAACAGTAACCATTATTGGCGGAATAACAGGCGTGATCCTGGCGGTTCTTGCCTACTTCTCGGAAATAAACAGCTGGATGCGGACCGAAACGGCCATGGCGCTGGGGTTTGCGGGATACGTCCTGATAATCACAGCCATAGCGTATTTTTTACTGTCATGGCTCTACCAGGGCTCCAGGGATATAGAAATACTGTAAAGAAAAATAGACGCTCCTGGCGTCTATTTTTTTAGTTTGCCGGCGAAGGCCTTTTTGAATTTTTCCAGTTTTGGTTTCACCACGTAGTAGCAATACGGCTGCGATCCGTTCTCGTTATAATAGTTCTGGTGATAGTTTTCGGCTTTGAAAAACGCCGAATAAGGGGAGATTTCCGTGACAATCGGTTTGTCGTACGCTCCCGATTCTTCCACTTTCTTCTTGTAAAACTCCGCTTCCCGCTGCTGTTCGGCATCATGATAGAAGATTACTGAGCGGTATTGGGTACCTACGTCGTTCCCCTGGCGGTTCAGCTGGGTAGGGTCGTGGCTGAGGAAGAACGCTTCCAGCAGCTGGGCGAATGTAATTTTGGCCGGATCGTAGGTGATCTGGACCACTTCCGCGTGCCCGGTATTGCCGGTGCAAACCTCTTCGTACGTCGGATTGGGCTTTTCGCCGCCGGAATACCCCGATTCCACCGTCAATACCCCTTCCAGCTGCTGGAACTGGGCTTCGGTGCACCAGAAGCACCCCGTGCCGAAGGTAGCCTGTGCCGTCTTTTGGTCTTTCGAAATAGTCATGTCTCCAGGTTCTTGGTTTTTTTGAGCCGTCTGCCTGCCGCAGGATGCCAGGCTGGTGCCGAGCAACGACAGTACAAACAAGCTATGTTTCAGTAAGTTCATTTTGAAGTATTGTCTTCAAATTAACGATATCAACGGCGGATTGGATCAACAAGTTAAGTAACTTTAACATTCTTTTGAAAACCGACGGTTGATGAACGGCATTTGTCATTCGTTGCCGGTTGTTGATCAATCAGTTTTCAGCATTTCCCGAGGATAGGCCACCTTTGCGGAACGAAAAAAGGAAGGCTGCCCTGGGCCGGCGCCATGATTAAAAATTGACAGACAAGTGAAATTATTTCCGGATTCGGCGCTATACCAGCTCGAATTTGACAAGGTAAAGTTATTGCTGCAGGAACATTGCAAGACGGAATTGGGCAAAACGATGGCCGCCGAATTGCGCCTGCATACGCATATCGATTTTGTGAGGACGGCGCTGCAACAGGCGCATGAATACAAACAGCTGGTGCTTTTGCAGCAGCATTTCCCGAACGATTACATCCTCAACCTGAAAAAGGAGCTCCGCCTCCTTGAAATCCAGGGGGCTGTGCTCACGGGAGAGCAGTTTATGCTCATCCGCAAGCTGACGGAAAGCATGGGCAGCATTTTCAGGTTCTTTGATAACGACAGGAGAGTTACCTATTCCGCCTTGTACGGCGTCATCGAGCGAACGCATTACGAAAAAAAGATCGTAACGATGATCGACGAGGTGCTGGACGAAGCGGGACAGTTATTGGATAACGCCACGCCGGAGCTGGCGAAAATCCGCATGTCGCTCTACCGGAAACGGATGGAGCTGCGGCGGGTATTCGACCGGATACTGGGCAAGCTCCAGAAACAGGGTTACCTGGCCGACATCGAGGAGAGCTTCCTCAACGGGCGCCGGGTAGTGGCCATTTTCGCAGAGCAGAAGCGCATGGTGAAGGGGATTTTGCACGGTGAGTCGGACACACGGAAAACGGCCTTCCTCGAACCGGAGGAAACCATCCAGCTCAACAACGAGGTGTTTTCCCTCGAAAGGGAGGAGGAGAAAGAGGTGTACCGCATCCTGCGGACCCTCACGTCCAACCTGGCCAAACACCACGACCTGCTCACCGGCTACCACGATATCCTGGGGATATTTGATTTCATCCGGGCCAAAGCCCGCCTGGCGCTGGATATCAACGGGAATTATCCCATGCTGGTGCCCCATGCACAGGTGCACCTGGTGGAAGCATACCACCCCTTGCTGTTGCTGTACAACCGCAAGCAGGGCAAGCCCACCATACCCGTGAACATGACGCTGGACAAGGATAACCACATCCTCGTGATTTCCGGGCCCAATGCAGGCGGTAAGACTGTGACGCTCAAAACCGTAGGGCTGATCCAGCTCATGTTGCAGGCGGGGCTCCTGGTGCCCGTGCACCCCACGAGCCAGCTCGGCATCTTCCGGCAGGTGATGATCCACATCGGCGATACCCAGAGTCTGGAGTTCGAGCTGTCGACCTACAGCTCCCATCTCAAAAACATGAAGCATTTCATGGAAAGCGCCAACGGGAGAACCCTCTTCTTCATCGATGAACTGGGCTCCGGTTCCGATCCCAACCTGGGAGGCGCTTTCGCCGAAGTGATCATGGAAGAACTGGCCCGCAAGCATGCTTTCGGGATCGTTACCACCCACTACCTCAACCTAAAGGTCATGGCCGGCAAGGTGAAAGGTATCGTAAACGCCGCCATGGGCTTCGACGAGGAAAAGCTCGCGCCCCTCTACCGGCTCATCATCGGCAAACCCGGCAGCTCCTACACCTTCTCCATCGCCCAGCGCATCGGGCTCGACCAGAGCCTCATCAACCGCGCCAGGAAACTTGTGGACGACGGCCACTTCCGGCTCGATAAGCTCCTCAACAAAGCCGAGCAGGATATGCAGAAAGTGGAAAGCAAGGAAAAAGAACTGCAGAAGCTGCTGAAAGAAAACGAGAAACTCAAGAAAGAATACGAATTGCTGTCGGACAAGGAAAGAAAACAGCATGAATATACCCTCCAGAAACTCCAGAATAAGATCCGGGAAGAGGAGATCCAGTATCTGAAAGACATGGAGCGCAAGCTCAAGCAGATCGTGATCGAATGGAAACGGACCGACGATAAACAGAAAGTGATCCGCCAGGCCGAAGAGCTGCTCTTCCATAAACGCTCCAAAGCCATCAACGAAAAGATACAGAAGAAGGTGGACAACAAGTTCCAGGAGATCAAAGGAGAAGTGAAGGTAGGCGACAAGGTGAAGATCCGGACCAACAACCAGGTGGGCAAAGTGCTCGAATTGCGGTCGAAAGCCGCCGTGGTGCAGGTCGGGAACATCCCTATCCAGGTGAAGCTGGCCGATCTCGTGCTCGTCCAGGAACGCCAGCAGGTGGAATAGCCGTATCTTTACAGACTGGAATTATGCTTATTGAAACCGTCTGGCACGGGAGAGATGACCTTTAAAAACACGACCCATGCAACTGACCAAGTACAACCATATACCCCTGGTGAGCGTACAGGATTCCCCTCTGGCAGAGGAAGGATCGCAATTTATTATTCACCTGGCTAACTTAAAGGAAATCGACTGGGAAGGGATTGCCTCGCCCCACCGGCACGATGGCTACACCGTGGATTTACTGCTCAAAGGGAGTGTGACGCAATACATTGATTTCGAAAAACATACCATACATGCGCCTGCGCTGATCATGCTGGAGCCGGATCAGATCCACCAGCACGACCGGAGCGCCGATGCCGAAGTGCTTGCCATGTACTTCACCCGCGATTTTCTTATTACAGAAACGCTGGGGGTTTTGAGTTGCTGGCAATGCACGTTTAAAGACAGCATCCTTCACCTGGAAGAACACCAGTTGCAGGAGCTTTTGTCGTTCGCCCGCATCCTCCTGCACGAGTACCGCAGCGACCGGCCCCGTAAGGAAGCCATCATTCGAAACGTGCTGTCTGCCTTCATCATCGCCTGCGGCCGCATTGCGCGCCCCGGCAGGGAAGAATACCGGACGGAGCACTACGGCGGCAATGCGCTGGGCGTACAGTTCAAGATCCTGGTGGATGAACATTTCCGGGACAAGGTGCAGGTGAGCGAATATGCGGAAATGCTGCATGTAACGCCGGGGCATCTAAACGATACGGTAAAAAACACCATCGGGCGGAGCGCCAAGCAGGTGATAGACGCCAAGCGGATCATGGAAGCCAAGCGGCTCCTGTTCTGGCAGAAGCATTCCGTCAAACAGATAGCGGGCGAGTTGAACTTCGACGACGACGCCTACTTTTCCAGATTCTTCAAAAAGCACACGGGACAAACCCCCGCGCTTTTTCAAAAAAGCATCCGCGAAAAGTACAATTAATCCCGTGATATGGAATGTACACGCGAATGAGACTTTTTATAGATTTGCAGTGTCAATTGCAACGCATCAATTCTTACGATCATGAAAGTTAAGTAACCTAACTGTAACAACATCCGAAGGCACATGGACAGCAACTTGTGCCGAAACCCTGATCGTTACAGCTTTACTGCGGCCCAGGCAGTATGTAGTCTCCTTTTTTCACACCATGTTTTGAATAGCCAGGCACGTCCATGCCTGAATGTTCTGTAATGTCTATTGCTTTTTACATAAAAAGAGCAATGCTTATGCCGCGTGCATAAGGCCGGACGATATTGAAACAATTATTGGCGAACAAAAAAACATCTGAAATACAGCATACCAAGGCATGGGTCTGTTAACGGTAACATGTTCAACACGGGCCTGCCTTGCCGGTTAAACCGGACTCACGTTCAATTCTATAACACTATAACAAATGGAACTATCACTCAAAAAAATGACCACACACAAGCCACTCGGTTACTTGTCAGGCATCCTGATGTTGGCTGTATTATTATATAGCTGCTCATCTCCCCAGGCTGGCCCCCCCAGCAGGGTCCCCCGCAGTTGCCCGTAATGGTGGTTACTTCGGCCCCGGCTACCACTTACCTGGAGTTTCCCGCTTCGCTGGAAGGAAAGGTGAATGTAGACGTGCGCCCGCAGGTATCCGGCTACCTCGAAAAAATATTTGTAGATGAAGGCGCTTATGTAAAAGCAGGGCAGCCATTGTTTAAAATAGATCCGAAGGTATATGCCGAACAATTGAACAGCGCCTCTTCTAACCAGCTTGCAGCGCAGGCTAACGTTGAAAAGGCGCAGGTTGAAGTGGACCGCCTGACCCCTCTGGTGGCCAGCAACGTGATCTCTGAGGTACAGCTAAAAACGGCGAAAGCAAACTATGAGGCAGCAAAAGCCGCTTTGGCCCAGGCCAGGGCAGCAGCAGGCAGCGCGCGGATCAATGTAGGCTATACCCTGATTACCGCGTCGGTAAGCGGTTACATCGGAAGGATCCCCTATAAGGTGGGCGCCCTCGTAAGCAACGCCGATGCCCAGCCCCTTACGGTGCTTTCCGAAGTACGTGAAATGTACGCTTACTTTTCAATGAGCGAAGCGGACTTCATCACATTCAAGAACAACTTCCCCGGCAAAACGCTGGAAGAGAAACTGAAGAATGCACCTCCGGTTGAACTGATACTGGCAGATAACAGCACGTTCACTGAGAAAGGAAAAATAGGAACGATAGACGGGCAGTTCAATAAGACCACCGGCGCCATCACATTCCGCGCCACTTTCCCCAACCCCGATGGCGTACTGCGTACGGGCAATACGGGCAAAGTAAGATTTGCACAGGAAGTTCCCGCTGCTATCACCATTCCGCAGGAAGCTACGTTCGAGATCCAGGACAAAGTGCTGGTATACACCGTGGCAGACAGCAACAAAGTGGCCAGCAGGCCCATCAGGATTTTCGGAAAGACTGCCAACTTTTATTATGTAAGCGACGGGTTGAAAGCAGGCGATAAGATCGTGCTGTCCGGAACCGGCAATTTAAAAGACGGGGCAGTCATCGCACCGCAGCCGGTACCGGCAGACAGTGTGCTTCAATCAAAAACATTGTAAGTAACAGGCCATACTTTGCTCGTAAAGTATGACATGCAAGCATCAAATTTTACTTACGATCTAAAAGTGAATTTATCATGTTAAGAACATTTATATTAAGGCCGGTGCTTTCAACGGTAGTGTCGATAATCCTGCTATTATTGGGCATTATCTCCTACTTTGCCCTGCCTGTTACGTTGTTTCCCGACATCGCGCCGCCCAGCGTGACCGTGACGGCCGTCTACCCCGGCGCCAACGCTGAAGTAGTGGCCCGGTCCGTGGCCAACCCAATAGAGGAATCGGTGAACGGGGTGGAGAACATGACCTACATGACCTCCAACTCCAATAACGACGGCAGCATGGTGTTGACCGTCTATTTCAAACAGGGGACCGATCCTGATATCGCTGCCGTGAACGTGCAGAACAGGGTGTCCAAAGCCACCAGCCAGTTACCCGCAGAAGTGGTGACCGCGGGCATCAGCACGCAGAAGGTGCAGAACGGTTTCATTATGTTCATGGGGTTGTATAGCGAAAACCCTAAGGAATACGATGAAAAGTTCCTGCAAAACTATATCAAGATCAACCTGATCCCCCAAATTCAACGTGTGCCCGGCGTAGCGCAGGCGCAGATCTTCGGCGCCAAGGACTATTCCATGCGTGTCTGGCTGAAGCCCGACCGCCTTGCAGCCAATAACCTGGCCCCGCAGGACGTGTTGAACGCGATCAGGGACCAGAACATCGAATCCGCCCCCGGCCGTTTGGGCGAAAGCAGCTCGGAGACCTTTGAATTTGTATTGAAATACAAAGGCAAACTGAGCCTGAATGAGGACTACGAGAATATTGTCATAAAAGCCAACAGCGACGGCTCTATGCTTCGTTTGAAAGACGTGGCCCGTATAGAATTCGGAGCGCTCAACTACGGCGCGAATAACCTGCTGGATGGCAAACCGGCCGCTGGTTTTGCTATTATTCAGACGGCCGGCTCCAACGCCAATGAGATCCTTGATAACATCGAGCATCTGCTGGTGGATTTTAAGGCCACGCTGCCTACCGGCGTAAAGACGGTGGTGATGTACAACGCCAAGGACTTCCTGGACGCCTCCATACACCAGGTTCGTGAAACGCTCGTGATCGCATTTTTGCTGGTGTTCCTCGTGGTATACCTGTTCCTGCAGGACCTCCGCTCTACTTTGATCCCTGCTATTGCAGTGCCGGTGGCCATTTTAGGCACATTCTTCTTCCTTCAGCTGTTTGGTTTCAGCATCAACCTGCTCACCCTGTTCGCACTCGTGCTGGCAATCGGTATCGTGGTGGATGATGCGATAGTGGTGGTGGAAGCGGTGCACGCCAAAATGGAACATACGCGATGGCCCGCAAGAAAAGCCACCCTGAAGTCAATGGATGAAATATCAGGAGCCGTTATTTCCATTACCCTGGTGATGATGGCGGTATTTATACCCGTTGGTTTTATGGAAGGCCCCGCAGGTGTGTTCTATAGGCAGTTTGCATTTACGCTGGCCATCGCTATCATGATCTCTGCGATCAATGCATTGACCCTGAGCCCCGCGCTGTGTGCCCTGTTCTTAAAACCTGAACATGGTGAGCATGGCCAGAAGACAGGATTCGGCAGCCGTTTCTTTAACGCCTTCAACGCCGGTTTCCGTTCTATGACCAACCGGTACATCAAGAGCCTTAATTTCCTGATCAAGCGGAAGGCGATTGCCATCGGTCTGCTGGTTATTGTAGCCATCGTATCTTTTATATTGGTTCAAAAGACGCCTACCGGATTTATTCCCACGGAAGACCAGGGCTTTGTATTATATGCCCTGAACACGCCTCCGGGCAGCTCTTTGGACAGAACGCATAAGTCTACGTCAAAAATAGACGAAAAGCTCCGCCAATTCCCATCGGTGAAACATACCTGGACGGTGGACGGCTTTAACTTCATCAGCAATGCCGCCGCATCTCCTTATGCCGCAGGGTTTGTACGCCTGAAAGACAAAGAGGATAGAGGTGACGTGGATAATATCGACCAGATCACCGGCATGATGTATGGACCGGCAAGCGAGCTGAAAGACGCCAGCGCCTTCTTCTTCAACTTCCCGACGGTGCAGGGTTTTGGTAACGTGAGCGGTTTTGAGTTCATGCTGCAGGATAAACAAGGGCGCCCGCTGGACCAGCTGGGCAACAACGCCTGGGCCTTTATCGGCGCCCTGATGCAAAGACCAGAGATCGGCGCGGCATTCACCACCTTCTCCGCGGGTAACCCCCAGTACAAGGTAGAAGTGGATAATTTTAAGGCCAAACAATTGGGCGTATCCGTCAGCGATCTGATGCAGACCATGCAGATTTATTACGGCAGCAGTTATGTTTCGGACTTTAACCGTTTTGGAAAGTACTATCGTGTGGTAGCGCAGGCTGATATACCTTATCGTACAGACATCCACTCGCTCGATGGAATTTACGTGAAGAACAGCCAGGGTGAAATGGTGCCGGTGAAATCGATGGTGTCGCTGAAACGTGTATATGGTCCCGAAACGGTAACCCGCAACAACATGTTCAATGCCGTTACCATCAATGGTACACCCAAGCCGGGTTATAGTACGGGTGATGCCATCAAGGCCATCGAGGAGACTGCAAAAACGGCGTTGCCGCAAGGTTATGGATACGAATGGACCGGTGCCACCCGCGAGGAGATCAAAGCCGGCGACCAGCAGATCTACATCTTCCTGCTCAGTATCATATTCGTATACTTCCTGCTGGCAGCCCAGTTCGAAAGCTATGTGTTGCCGCTCGCAATTATCCTCACCATACCGACCGGTATCCTTGGTGTATTCGCCTTCATCGGATTTGCCGGCCTGGACAATAACATCTATGTACAGATCGGTATGATCATGCTGATAGGCCTGCTGGCGAAAAACGCCATCCTGATCGTGGAATTTGCCGTGCAGCGACGGCGCAACGGGATGGGCCTGCTCGAATCGGCGCTTGCCGGGGCAAGGGCCAGGCTTCGTCCTATCCTGATGACTTCATTCGCCTTTATCGTAGGTTTGATACCCCTGGTATTTGTGCAGAAAGGCTCCGCAGTGGGTAACCACTCCATTGGTTATAGCGCCATCGGCGGTATGTTGACCGGTGTGATCCTGGGTGTATTTATCATTCCTGTGCTGTATGTGATATTCCAGTTCTTACAGGAAAAAATAACCGGCCGCCCCGGCTTAAGAGTTTATGAAGAAGAGATGGAAATGGAAGAAGCAACCGTATAAGTAAAATCAAGGCAATTATGACGCAATATTCAAAATACTTAATAGCTATACTCACGGCAGCGTCGTTTGCGGCCTGCAAAGTCGGGAAAGACTTTCAGCGGCCGGAAACCCCGCTGCCCGCGCAATTCGGCAATGCGGCGGCGGGAGACAGCACTATCGGTGCCGCCCCGTGGAAGCAGTTCTTCCCCGATCCTGCCCTGCAGGAATTGATCGGAAACGCCCTCAACAGCAATTTCGACCTGCAGCTGGCGCTCAAAAGGATCGAAGCCGCCTCTTCCTACGTGAAACAGGCCAAAGCCGCCCTTTTGCCTTCCATCAACGCGAATGCGGCCGCCAATACCTCGTTTCCTTCCAAAAACAGCCTGAACGGGTTGAGCCTCAATAACTTCCTGCAGACAGACCATATCGAGGACTATACCCTCAGCCTGGGCGTTTCATGGGAAATCGACATCTGGGGCAAAATCCGCCGGCAGAAGGAAGCCGCGCTGGCACAATACCTCCAGACGTACGAAGCGGCCCGCGCCGTACAAACGGGCATCGTGGCGCAGGTAGCCAACAGCTACTTCAACCTCCTCATGCTCGACGCGCAGCTCGACATCGCCAAACGCAACGCTACGCTGAGCGACACCATCGTGCAGATGATCCGCATGCAGAAAACGGCCGGAGAAGTAACCGAACTGGCCGTTCAGCAGGCAGTGGCCCAGCAGCAGCAGGCGGAACAGCTCATCCCGCAGCTGGAGCAGGCTGCAGCCATCCAGGCGAACGCTATCCGCATCCTCATGGGGCAATTGCCCGGTGATGTTTCGCGCAGCGCAACGCTGGACCGCTACCAGGTATGGGACAGCCTGCAAACAGGCGTTCCGGCCGAAGTGATCGCCAACCGCCCGGACGTGAAAGCCTCCGAAATGGGCCTGAAAGCCGCCAACGCTAATGTAGGCGCCGCGCAGGGGGCCATGTATCCCTCACTCAGCCTCACGGCCAACGGCGGCCTCAACGCCTATGAGATCGGGAAGTGGTTCCAGGGGCACTCGCTATTCGGTACGCTGGCCGGCAACATCGCCCAGCCGGTATTTAACCAGCGCAGGCTCCGGACCCAGCTGGAAGTTGCGCAGAACGAACGCGACCAGGCCGCCATCCGGTTTAAGCAATCGGTAACCGTGGCCGTCCGTGAGGTCACCGACGCACTGGTGCAGCTGGAAAAGCTCCAGGAGCAGCAAACCATCGCCGGATCGCGGCTCACCACCACCCGGCAGGCCGTTAACAACGCCCGGCTGCTGTTCCGCAGCGGCCTGGCCAATTACCTGGAAGTCATCAACGCCCAGGGCAGCAGCCTGCAAGCCGAACTCACACAGGCAGACATCAAACGGCAACGCCTCACCGCCATGGTTGACCTTTACCGGTCGCTCGGCGGCGGCTACCAATAAACCGGTTTCCCCGGACAGATGATAGCAGGTCTATTCAAAACAACAGACAGGTTGTGAGGAAGAAATGCACAGGACGGCTATCATCTGTACGGGAAATATCCGGGAAACAGTAAGTACATCACAACCGAATGGGTATGATGACGGCGGACAGATGATAACCCGTCCGCGAATCAAAAGATAAATTGGAAGACAGTAAGCTCAAAGGCAGTTATCATCTGTTTGCGGTTATCGCTCTTCATGAACATCAGGTTGTACCGGCGGGAGAAATCCTGCCGGTTTTTTTATATATCGGGAATAGACAATATAATGCACGGCTGCCGGAAAGCCGGTGGAAATGGTAGGTTGCGGTATGGTTACGGCAGGGTTACGGCAGGGTTATGGCAGAGTTACGATATGGAAAACGCAGGGATAACGCATCCAGGGACATACAGTAACCCTACTGTTACTGTACTGTATCCCTACTGTATCCCTACTGTAACTGTACTGTATCTATGCTGTAAATTGCCTGTGGATATGGCGTAAAATACCCCTTTATGCCTGAAAAGCACACCGGCAGGAAGATTCCTGCCGGTTTTTTTCGTCGTTACGGTTTAAGACCCAATAACGGGATTTGATGTTTTCGCAAGCCTTGAAAAGTTCGCGGGTTTGCTCAGTTTTGCGAATCGGTTTATATCTGGAAACACTTCTCTAAATAGTACCGGCAGGCATTGCGCCTGCCGGATTTTTTGATGGCTACCTTCCTTACGTTTTACAAATCCTTTCTTGCGGTAATGACCTGCCGGGAATTTACAAGGGCAATTTTGCGGAAAACCGGCAGGCAAACGCCTGCCGGACCTTGATTCTATATGACTGCATGCTTAAAGGATGTAATAATCGGCTGTTTCTTCCTGCGGCGCCAGTTCGGTATCCACCGGCATGATGTCCTCTTCGGAGATCTGTAACAGGTCGCGTTCCACTTTGCGCGCGATGGTGGTCATCGGCGTGTCGGTAGGTTTGTTTTCGAACGGGTCCTGCAGGTTGATGGCCATTTTCTCGATCAGGAGGAAAGATGCTGAGATAGCGGCTACAAGCGGTACTTCCACGATACCCAGCGAGTCGATCAGTGCGAATGGCAGAAGGAGAATGAAAAATATTACGGCAAAATGGGTATAGAGAGAATAGGTGGCCGGAAAAACGGTGTTTTTGATCCGTTCGCACTTGCCCATGGCGTCGCAGAGGCGCGTGAGGGTGCGGTCCAGCTCGATTTGCTGGTATGGATTGAGCCATTCCTGCTGCAGTGCGTATTTGATATCGCGGCTATGCAGCTGGAGGATGCCGGCGGGTACGTTATCGTACTTCGCCAGGTGGTTCAGTTCCCTGCGGGAGAGGAGCCGCTCCAGGCCGCGCAGGGGATCCTTCTTGCGGAGGCTTTGGCCCAGCGCGTAGTTCCAGGCGATCTGCCTTTTGATGAAATGCTGGCGGAAGTGGCGGAATTCTTCCGAGTCGTCGCCGTCAACGATCGACATCATCTGTCTTGCGAGCGAGCGTGAATCGTTGACGATGGCGCCCCAGATCGTTCTGGCTTCCCACCAGCGGTCGTATGCCTGGTTGGAGCGGAAGGCGAGGAGCAGTGATAATACGGTGCCCAGTACCATCGGGACCGACAGCGGGATGGATATTTCCTTGATCCCATATTGGTAGTACAGCATATTGATAATAAGCGTGTACACCGTAACGGCGAGTATTTCGTATTTAATCTTTCCGAAGATGTACCCTAACGGAATTCCTTTCTTCAGTAACATACGCTGTGTTTTTTAGGTGAGTCATACCTGCACGCCGAGCAGGGCAGAGATGGAAGCCGGAGCGGTTACCACCTGCCTGGGCGCCGTAAGCCTGAGCTTGGAAACGGGCAGTTTCGTGTGGCGGAACAGGCTTTCGGGGTTGTAGCTGTTTTCGCCGGCATGATGATAATGCAATTGATCGGGAACGGCGATGCGGTCTATTTCGTGGGCGCGGATGAAATTGCGGAGCGCAGGGGCGGTGGTGCCGTAAAAGAATTCCACGTTGATCTGGCTGAAAGCCTGGGAATAGCGGTTCTTCATTACTTCGCAGGCTTCCCGGAAATCGTCCGGAACGGAAACGTAGCGGTGGCTGCGGCTGAAGGGCCAGCAATCGAGCAGGGAGTCGGGCAGGCGGAGCGCATGCATGAGCGTGATGCGCACGGGGCCTTCGGTTTGGGTTGCCAGGTGATGAAGATAGCTCAGCGAACGGATGCTGAGATCGGTAGGAATCATGACGTTTTGCATACGGTTTGTTTTGAAAGCAAAACTATGGCGGGGTGGTTAAGAAGGAGTAAATCCGGGATAAGGATGTGGTGGCAATCCGGTAAGAATCTGGCGAACGCGAGGTAAGAATCCGGTAAGATTCTTTACCGGCAGGAGGTTTTACGGTCTTCAGCCCTTATTTTTGAAAGGATCAAGATGCATGCAGTATGAGAATTTTGCTAGTTGAAGATGAGCCGGCGGTGGTTTCGGTGATTTCAAGGGGATTGACGGAGTCGGGATATGAAGTGAGCGTGGCGCCGGACGGGCTGCTGGGCCTGGAAATGTCGCGGAGCAACGATTTCTCGCTCATTATCCTCGACGTGATGCTGCCCGGGATGAACGGGATCGAAGTTTGCCGGCAAATCCGCGCGGAGAAGAACGGAACCCCCATTCTCATGCTCACCGCCCTTTCCACAATCGATAACGTGGTGATGGGGCTGGATTCCGGGGCGGACGATTATCTCACCAAACCGTATAAATTCCAGGAACTGGAAGCCCGCATCCGCTCGCTCGTCAGAAGGCAGGGAAACGGCGTGCAAACCAAGGCAGCTCCCCGCAGCGCCAACATCCTGCGCCTGGGCGACCTCATCCTCAATACCGATACCCGTCAGGCGAGCCGTAACAACCGTATCTTCACCCTCACGGCTACTGAATACCGCCTGCTCGAATACCTGCTGTCCAACCCGCGGAAAGTGCTCTCCAGGGCCGAAATCCTCGAGCATGTCTGGGGTATCGACTTCAACATGAATACCAAAGTAGTAGACGTTTATATTAATTACCTCCGCAAGAAAATCAATAAGGAATCCGAACCGGAGATGATCCACACGATCGTGGGGCATGGGTATATGTTAAAAGAAAACGTCACCGATGAAGATCAGTAACAAAATCATGCTCCTGTTCTCGGTGCTGACTTTCTCCATCATTCTATTGATGAGCTTTTTCGTGTATTACCTGGCCAACCGCTATTCTTTCGGGGATTTCTACAAACGCCTGGAGATCCGCGCCTACCTGACCGCCAACGCGGCGTATCCGCCCAATGGTACGGATACGACGGCGTATAACATCATCCGCGACCGCCACCTCGAAAAACTGCCTTCGGAAGAGGAATACATTATTCCGGTGGAATATGCGGCCGGGAGGTTCGTGCGCCCCGCCAGGCCCAACCTGCCCTACGCCTTTTACGATGAAGTTGTGCGCCAGGGGCACAATACCTACCGTTATAAAGAACGCTTTTTCGCCGGGATCCTCATCTCACATGGCGGCGGGCGGAGCATCGTGGTCGTTTCCGCCGTGAACGAATACCGCGGGCAATACATGGCCGAGCTGCGCAAGATCCTGGTCATCTGCTTCGCCGTGGCCGCCGCACTGATCGTGGGGGCGGGGGTATTCTTCTCCCAATACATCCTGGCGCCAGTGCATCATATCATGCAACAGGTGAAAAGCATCAGCTCCAATAATCTTCACCTCCGCGTTAGCACCAAAGCGGGGCAGGACGGGCAGGATGAAGTAGGGGAACTGGCGGGAACCTTCAACAATATGCTCGACCGGCTGGAAACGGCTTTCGAAACGCAGAACAATTTCGTCAGCAATGCCTCCCACGAACTGGGGACCCCGCTCACCGCCATTATCGGGGAAGCCGAGCTGGCCCTCCGCGGCGAGCGCGACAACGAAAGCCTCCGCGCTTCCATCTCCCGCATGCTCACCGAAGCCGAACGCCTCAACCACATCACCCGCAGCCTCCTCCAGCTCGCCCAGACCGGGTTCGACGGAAAGAAGCAACATTGGGAGCTCATCCGGACCGACGAGCTGCTGTTTGCCGTCAAGCAAATGACCGATAGGCTCAGTCCCAACAACCACGTTTCCATCGATTACAGTCTTTTCCCCGAAGAGGAAGACAAAATGAGCATCATGGGTAATTTTCAGCTGCTGGAGCTGGCTATCACCAATATCGTGACCAATGCCATCAAATATTCCAGCAACCAACCGGTTTCCCTGGCGCTGGCGGCGACCGATACCAAAAATATCGTGATCGTGAAAGACAACGGCATCGGGATCCCCGCGCAGGATTTGCCCTATATTTTCAGTCCGTTTTTCCGCGCCAGCAACACCAGCCGGTTCGAAGGGTACGGCATCGGCCTGCCGCTTACCAACACCATCATCCGGATGCACAAGGGCGAGATCATCGTGGAAAGCCGGATGAACGAGGGTACTGAAATCAGGGTGGTATTGCCTTCCGTGGGATAAATGGGGGCTGCGCCTTTCATCAAAAGTTATCAGACTTTTCTCCGGCGATGCGTATATTGTTTTCGAACAATGAAATAGCTCCCGATTATGCGTATTCTTCGATTTTTCATGCAGGGCATGTTTTTGCTGCCCTGTGTTGCTGCCGTGGCGCAGGAAACATGGCAATTCCGCGATGCCCTGTTCGTAGGCAGCCCGCAGCGGTACGGCCGCGAAGCCATCTATACCGATCCCCTGGCTTACCGCCTTTACACCCACACGCTGAAAGCCCCGAAAAACGGAGACGCTTTCGACGATAAGCAGTCTTGGCAGGCGGTTACGGCCGACAGCGCCCATCGCCTTTTCCGCCGTGGCGGTGGAAGGGGCAGTTTCGGGCGGGGCGGGTATTTTTACCTGACTTATCATTCTGACAAGGCGCGTACGGCGCTGCTCAACATCCGTGGGAACAGCGGGCTGTACTTCAACGGCGAGCCGCATACCGGCGACCCTTACAATGCGGGCTGGCTCTACATCCCGGTGAGCCTGAAAAAAGGCCTGAACGAACTGTACGTGCGCGGCGGCATGATCACGGCCAGCCTCAGCTTCCCGGAAAGTCCGGTACACCTGCAGGCGGCGGATGCTACCTTGCCCCATATTATCGCCGGTAGCGGAGCGGATACTTTGCAGGGTGCTTTGGTAGTGATCAACGGCTCGGCCGGGGCAACCCGGCAATTGCGGCTCCGGGCAGTGATCGATGGTAAGGAAGTGGTGACGGATGTACCGGCGGTGCCGCAGATGTCGTCCCGCAAAGTGCCTTTCTCGTTTATCGCGCCGGTTGTGGATGCGCCTGGAAAGGTAGAATGCGTGGTGACGTTGCTGGATAGAAACAAGGTGCTCGACGAAACGAAGATCATGGTGGAAGCCGTGGCGAAAGGCGCGCAATACAGCCGGACCTTCACCAGCGCGATCGACGGCAGCCTGCAATATTATGCAGTGGCGCCCCAGGTGGGAGGTCCGCGGAAAGGGCAGGCGCTGTTTTTGTCGGTGCACGGAGCCGGCGTCGAAGCGATCGGGCAGGCGAGAGCTTACCAGCCGAAAGATTGGGGAACGCTGGTGGCGGCGACGAACCGCCGGCCGAGGGGTTTTAACTGGGAAGACTGGGGAAGGATCGACGCCCTGGAGGTATTGGCCATCGCGCGCAAATCCTTCGAGCCGGACCCGCAGCAGATATACCTGACCGGCCACTCGATGGGCGGTCACGGAACCTGGTTCCTGGGCGCCACGTACCCTGCCAGCTGGGCGGCCATTGCGCCGAGCGCAGGGTATCCTACCCTGAAGGGATATGGCTCGGCAGACGGTCTCGTGCCAGACAGCAGCAATGACCCGATGGAGAAAATGTTGCTGCGTGCCGGCAATCAGAGCGATGTGATCAAGCTGGCGCAGAATTACAAGCCGCTGGGCGTATATATTTTCCATGGGGATGCGGACCGCGTGGTGTCTGTGGACTATGCCCGGCAAATGCGTACACTGCTGGGCGGGTTCCATCCCGATTTCGCGTATAACGAATATCCCGGTGGGGAACATTGGTTTGGAGATATCAGCGTCGACTGGCAGCCGATCTTTGATTTTTTCCGGTGGCGCAAACGCCCGGTGGATTCCGCCGTTAATGTGATCGATTTCATCACCGCCAACCCCGGCATCTCCGACGCGTACCGCTGGGCCTCCGTGTACCAGCAGGAACATCCCCTGCAATACAGCCGCATCCGGCTGAAGCGCAACCGGCAGGCGGCTATCATCCAGGGGCAAACGGAGAACGTTCGCCTGCTGAAGCTGGATCTCGGCGACTTCCCGGCGGGATCGGAACTGACAATGCAGCTGGATGGTTCGGAAGTGAAGGTCCGAGCGGCTTCGCAACCGGTATTTTTGTTGCGGAAGGAGGGCGGCTGGCAGCTTTCCGGCCAGCCTTCCCCGGCGGAAAAGGGGCCGCACCGCTACGGTACGCTGAAGGATGCGTTCAACCACCGCATGGTGTTTGTGTATAGCACTGCGGGAACGGCGGAAGAGAACGCCTGGAGTTTCAATAAAGCGCGGTACGATGCGGAAACCTGGTATTACCGCGGCAATGGGGCCGTCGACATCATTGCGGACAAAGATTACAAAACGGAACTGTACCGCGACAGGGGAGTGATCATTTACGGTAATAAATCCACCAACAAAGCCTGGGACCTGTTGTTGTCAGGTGCGCCGCTGCAGATTTCCAGGGATAAGATTACCGCCGGCGGCAACACCTGGACGGGCCCATCGCTGAGCGCATCTTTCGTTTGGCCGTTGCCGGGATCAGCGGTGGCCTCGGTGGGAGTTGTGGGCGGAAGCGGCATCACGGGTATGAAGGCAGCCTATGCCAACCAGTATTTCGCCGGTGCGAGCGGGTTCCCGGATTACATGGTCTATGATGCGGCGATGATGCTTTCCGGTGCGGATGGTGTGAAGCTGGCGGGCTTTTTTGATAACGCCTGGCAGTTGACGGACGCGCACAGTGTAAAGAAAGACTAAATCGTTTTTACATGGGGATATAGAATGCCGGTGCTTTGCGCCGGCATTCATTTTTTGTAGAACCGGCGCAAAACAATTCCCGGTAAAAAAAGTTTTGTTTAATTGCTGCGGAGTTTTACTTTTGCGGCGGAGGAATGGCAGAGCGGTCGATTGCGGCAGTCTTGAAAACTGTTGACTGTAACAGGTCCGGGGGTTCGAATCCCTCTTCCTCCGCAGATATTTCCCGGAAATTTCCCGGGATTTTTTGTTTGTGCATAGTATTGTTATTGCCCGAGTTTATTAATTTCCGTTAGCCCAAAGAAATCCTCCTACTATGAAATTATATTTCACTTTTTACCCCGAAACGCACAATTACTGGCCGGTTTACGATGCGATCAAGAAGTTTTACCCGATTGGCTTGCATCCCAATGATTCCCTGTATTCCACGTATAAAGGACGAAAGATGCTAGGGGATATCCTCGTAGAACGCGTACATGATCCTGTACAGTTTAAAGAATTTTCTGGGTTCTCTGATAAGGTGGGTGCCGCGATGGGATGCGAAGTAATCGGTTGGACATTCGGGCAGGAGCCATCCCTGGCCTTCGAAGTCATCCTCGAAAAAATCGAGCAGCGGCCGGTATCATACGCGAGGAAGTTGTATTTCGCCAAAAGCCTTTTAGGTGATTTCTATACGATCTATGGACTGGAAACGACGACCGTCTGGAAGGAAGACGGCGAGCGCCCCCAGCAATACAGGTCCGATAATGTCATCACCGTTTCCCCGATCGCTGAATTCCGCGAACCGTTTTTGGCCCTGAAACAACTGGTGAACGAACATTTTCCTCATCATAAACAGGTTCCGTTTGGCATACTGCGTATGGTTATGCCCGGACTGCACACTCCGTTTGACGGATTGAATGAAAGCACAGTATTTCACGCCCTTTTCAGTCAGCATTACGACGCAAAGCATCCCTTCAGGGAGCTGGGCGATATGAATTATGCTGCGGATGAATGGTTGAAGGAAGGCGTGACGCTTGAGGACGCGGCGAGGGTGCAGGACCGGTGGGTAGCAAGAAATCCTTTTCCCGACGCGGAGTAATTCCGGAAAAAAGTTTGTGGAATCCGTCCAGATGTATACATTTGCGCCCGGTATATTGGAAATTATCCCTGCTTTTAATCGAAAAAATGGCCCTGTAAACGCAGCGGCTTTCGGGAAAATCAAGATTTCAGTAAACCCGCACATAACGGAGAGGTGTCAGAGAGGTCGAATGTGCCTGACTCGAAATCAGGTGTACTGTCAAAGGTACCGGGGGTTCGAATCCCTCCCTCTCCGCTGATTGTAAATTATAAGGAAAAGGCGCTGTAAATGAAGAGTTTATGGCGCTTTTGTTGTTTTTTTGTTCCCCATGAAAATTAATTCCATGCCTGGTATTCAACTCCATAATCTTCAATCCGCGGACACAAGCCTGATCCATTTGGTTGCTGAATGGTATTTCTCGGAATGGCATCTTCCCATGGATGCAACCAAAACCATGCTGCGGGCCATTTGCGATGATCCGGATCAGATGCAGGTCGTGCTCCTGGCAGGCGGCTCGCCGGTTGCCACAGGCGCCATTTGCCGCCATGTAGGGCTGCAGGATAGGGTGCCCCGCTTCGCCGGATATGCCCCGTGGCTGGCACGAGTGTATACTCTGCCGGAACATCGGAGGAAAGGTTACGGGGAAAAGATCTGCCGGTATTTACAGTCGGCCTGTGGGGAACTGGGGATTTCCAGGCTCTATTTATTTACGGACACGGCGGAGCAATTGTATACGAAGTTGGGATGGGTAGTGATGGAAAGACTGGAAACAGGCGGAAGGGCCCTCGCCGTGATGCAGTTCGGACTTCCCGCCCGGCTTTGAGCCGCTCACCATTTCGTCGATAAAACCCCGCATCCGTCGATGATTACCCTTATTCGCCCCCATCCGTGCAACAAAGTCCCCGCCCGTGCGTCTCTATGACATTACATCAACATTCGCAACCCAATCGGTATGAAACAATTTTTATTGCTTTTGCTTTTATCCCTGCCCTTTTCCGCTGGTAAAGCGCAGGTCCGCCTCACCATACAGCTCGATAAAGGACTGAAAGGGCCTTATTCCGGGCGTTTATTCGTGCATACACTGAAGGACACATCGCAACAATTCAATGACCGCAATATGGCAGAAGAGCCCGCTTTCTCGATGCCAGTAAAAACTGGGTAACGGGAACGCCTGTTGTGCTGCCGCAGGATGCGACGGCCTCCCATCAGGCGCTGGCGGCATTGACGCCAGGGGTTTATAAGCTTGTCGCCATACTGGATACGAATACGAGCGAAAGAGGGAACGGGGCGCCGGGGAACCTCTACAGCCGCCAGGAAGGTTTGCTGCGGATATCCGCAACCGGGACAGGGGAAGGGGAGGTGACGCTCAACACGGCATTCCCGCCCCGCGTTTTCCGGGAAACGGACCTGGTAAAGGAAGTGCAATTCCGCTCCAAACGGCTGAGCGAATTCAGGGGGACAGACATTTTCCTCAAAGCCGCGGTGATCTTGCCGGCATCTTATGCCGCCAATCTCGCGCGGCGATACCCCGTCGTGTATATCATCCCCGGCTGGGGCGGTACCCACTACCATGGGGCCAATCCCCGCAGCCAGCAGCAATACGGCATAGGGCAGGGGAAGGATAAAATTTATGTCTACCTCAACCCTGAAACCCAGACCCCCTGGGGCCTGCATGCCTTCGTAGACTCACGCGTGAACGGCCCCTGGGGGCAGGCGCTCGTCCAGGAACTGATGCCCTGGCTGCGCAGCGAATACCGGATCACCGAAGATCCCCGGAAAACCTTTATCACCGGCCAGAGCTCCGGCGGTTACGGGGCGGTATGGCTCGCATTGCATTACCCGGCCAGCTTCGCCGGCTGCTGGGCCACTTCCCCCGATCCGCTCGACTTTTCCTCCTTCACCGGCGTCAACCTGTATGCGGATACAAATTATTATGCAGACGCCTCCGGTAACGAAAGAGGGATCAATTTCGTAAAAGGCGTACCGCAGCAAACGCTCCGGGAGGCCCGGATGGCGGAGCTTTTCTCCGGTGACGGCGGCCAGCAGCAATCTTTCGAAGCGGAATTCGGTGTGCCCGGTAAGCAGGGGCGCCCCATAGATCTGTTCGATCCGCAAACCGGCGTCATCGATCGCTCGGTGGTAAAAGCATGGCGGCCGTACGACCTGGGCCTGTACGTGCAAAGTAACTGGAAAAAAATCCGGAAAGCCGGCGTGGGCAAGATCACCGTGTACGCGGGAGAGAATGATAATTACCTGCTGCAGGAATCCGTGGCCGCTTTCGGGGCCAAAGCCGCCAAAGCCGGTGCAGACATCCGGGTCGTTTTGATCCCCGGAGCGGACCACTTCACCGTCCGCAGCCCGGAACTGACGCGTGAGATGCAAAACGAGATGGATGCATTGATCGGTAACTGATATTGGCTATAATCGAAGAAAGGCGCTGCACAATTGCGGCGCCTTTTTGTTTTCCGTCATTTTTTATCGATGGAGTGCCCCGCTCATAATCGGCGGGCCTGTTATCCGTCGGCCTTTGCCTGCGTATATCGACGATAGTTTTAACTCCCGACGGGAACCTGGAATTTTACCGGTCAATAAAAATCAAACGATCATGAAATCATGCAAACTGACCGTTTACCTGCTGCTGCTGGCGGGATGCTTCGCATCCTGCAGCAAAAGCGGCGGCGAAGCCGGTCCGGATAAGAAGCCTGTGCCATACGAGCATGGAACTCCGCAAGGCGCCCCCGTCACCAAAACCATCGGTCCGGCAGGCGGCACCCTGCAAACTCCGGAGGGCAACATCTCCGTGGAAATACCCGCCGGAGCCGTATCCGCCGAAACTAATTTCTCCATCCAGGCGGTGAGCAAAACCCTGGAGTCCGCAACCGGCACCGCTTACCGCTTGCGCCCCGAGAATGTCGAATTCAAAAAAGATGTGAAGATCACTTTCAGGTATACGGATGATGATCTCATTGGTACCACCGAAGATGACCTCTATCTCGCTTTCCAGAATGCCGAAGGGTATTGGGACCGGTTCATCATGACCGAAATCGACAAGTCCGCCAGGAAACTCCATGTGCAAACAAAGCATTTCAGCGACTGGACCATTGAAAGGGTGTTCTGGATCGAAAACCATCATAAGAAGACTTCATTGCGTGCCGGGGAAGATGCTGGTTTTCTGGTGTATTTCAGCGATAAGCTGAACGGCGATAAAGTACTGAATACGGCTCTCGTGCCTGATGCCAATGTGGAAACCTGGTTCGTGAACGGCCCCGGCACATTCAATCATACCAATGCCAACGCCTGTGTATATACGGCGCCCGCCAGCATACAGGAACCCAAAGAAATCGCGATAGGCGTCAGGATCAGGAATATGGTCAGCAAACGCCACCCGGACCGCGCCGGCAACGCCGGCCTGGCGATCGTGCAGGTTCCGATACAACTGGTGCCGGACGAATACTTCATCTGGGAAATCGACGGTACGGAACACGTGGCACATGCAACGGATGCCGCACTCCTGGGCACCACTACCAACATCATGGGTACAGGGCTAACGGGGAACGTCTCACTTTTCGTGAACGCCACAAAACCCGGGTCATACGACGTGGGGAGTGCCGTTGAACCGGAGAAATTCAACGCGCAGGTAGGGATTTCCGGCGCTACCGCCGTGATTTATCTGAGTACCTATTACGTGTGCGGCGAAAGCGGCCCCCGTTATGGTTCGGGGAAACTGACGATCGTGGATTACGGCAGCATCGGCAATTACATCACCGGCTACTTCGCCACTACCGTATACACCCCCGTTTCGGATTGCCAGCAAAAGAGTAAAGTAGTGTCAGGCAGTTTCCGGATCAGAAGGAAAGCTTAAACCCCATCCCGCATGAAAGAAACTATCATCAACCCGGTTATCAGGGACGAAGTGACCTTCACCCAAACCGCTGCCCAAACAGGCGGCCGTATTTCCGCGCTGCTCGTGCGGCTCATGCCCGGCGGCGGCACGCCCCTGCATTACCATAAAAATTTCTCGGAAACCTTCTCCGTCGTGGAAGGCTTGTTGACGCTGACCCTCGCCAACCGTAAGCTCCGCCTTTCCTCCGGCGAGAAGTTCACGGTGGAAAAGGGCATGGTGCACCGGTTCTCCAACGAATCCGGACAGCCGGTGCTGTTTACGACGGTCATATTGCCCGGTTCCGCCGGCTTCGAACACGCTTTGCGGGTGCTGTACGGCCTCGCGGCCGATGGGCAAACCGATGCAAAAGGAATCCCCAGGAATCCGCTGATCCTGGCCGCCGTGTCGGATATGAGTGACATGCACCCGGCCGGAATCGCCGTCCTGTTTACGCCGCTGTTTGCACTGCTGGGATGCATCGCCAAGGTGGCCGGCGTGAAGCGGCGGCTGTTTCAAAAATATTGCGTATAAACTGGCGGGAGGTTGCCTTCAAACCTGCAGATTAACCCCAAAACAAAAGCCTGTCGATCGATTCGACAGGCTTTCCTGTTTTTTGGGGTTATTGCTTCTACTTGGATGGTATGCCCTGAAGCGCCAGCGTGATATCGATGTCTGGCAGGATGTAGAGCGTCTCGGCCGGATCGTTGTATTTGCTCATGCCCCAGGTGTGGCGGTTGAGTTTGAAAGTTGATTCCACGTAAATCCTGTCTTTCGTAACGGTCACTTTCGCGGGGATTTGCAGCGGGTGTTCCTGGCCAATCAGCGTGAAATTGCCGGTTACCTTAACGTTCGCCCCGGTAGCGGGGTCTTTGAAAGCCTCGATTTTCGTAATGCGGAAGGTGGCGGTGGGGTAAACGGCCAGGTTGAAGAAGTCGGGGCTCTTCAGGTGGTTGAGCAACTCGGTTTTGGGCGGGCCCGACAGGTCTTCATTATCGATGCTGGCGATGGGAATGCTGAATTCGCCACCAGTGATGAGGGAGCTGCCGTCGGTGAGGAATGTTCCCGTCACTTTAAACGATCCTTTATGGAAATGCGTGGGGGCGCTGCCTTTCCATTCCACGATGGATTTGCTTTCGTCGAGATTGAATTTTTGGGCGATCGACGCTTCTTTTTGCGAACAGGCCGCCAGCACCGCCAGCAGGCCGGCGCCGAAATACTGTTGGAGTTTCATTTGTGTTTTGATTATTTGGTTTCCAGAAATTGAACCTGATATTGTTGGGAGATGGTCTGCACCATCCGGGCGATGGCTTCCATATCGGGGGCGCTGATGCCGTGTCGATAGCCGGCGCGCCGTTGATGGGCGTGCTGAAATCTTCGAAGAAGCGGTACAATGTTCCGGGTGTGATGAGGTTGAGCAATTTGGCGGTGCCGGTCAGAATAGTGAAGGCATGGGGCGTGTTTTTGGGGGCAAAGAGTGCATCGCCGGGCTCCAGGATAGTCACCGTATCCGCCACGCGGACGCTGAGGCGGCCTTCCAGCACGTAAAATGTCTCGTCTTCGTGTTGATGAACATGCAGCGGGGGCTCTGCGCCGCGGGGAAGGGTGAATTCGATGAGCGCCATGGCGTTCTGCGTGTGCTCCGGCGCAATGAGGGTCCTGAAATACCCTCCCTGGTAACGCCGGAAACCGTTGGCTTGTAATGATTCCATTTGAAAATAAATTGTTGAATGGTCAGAAATGGAATGCAAGTTTCGGGGAATTGCGGCGGGCATGCAATTCATGTCGACGGACGCAGGGTTTGATCGCTATACCGCGGGTTACGGCGCCGGACGTACGTTGAATTTCTCCATGCACGCCTGCTTGTAGTTGCGGCCGACGGGTATCCTGCTGCCGGCGATCACCAGGTAATTTGGGTTATAACCTTCCACTTTACTTTCCGGAACAATGAAGGATCGGTGGATACGAATGAACTGATCCATAGGCAACAACTTTTCCACCACGCTGATCTTCTGCTTGGCGATATAAATTTTCTGCCGCGTCACCACCTTGATATAATCTTTGATGCTCTCGATCCAGTGGATGTCTTCTGTGTCCACCTTCACCGTCTGCCGGTCGATCCTTAGATACAGGAAGTGTTTGACGGGCGGCGGCGCGGGCGTTTCGGGACGTTCCTCATACGATCCGGTTTTGCCTTTTACCTGGTGCATGACTTTATCGATCGCCCGGAGGAAACGGTTGAGAGGGATGGGTTTCACGAGATAATCGACCGCATTGAGATCAAACCCTTCCACCGCGAATTCATGGTAGGCCGTGGTGAATATCACCATGGGCGGACTTTTTAGGCTCCTCACCAGGTCGGTTCCCGTCAATCCCGGCATTTTGATATCCACCAGCAGCAGGTCGACTTCATGCCGCTGCAACATCTGGAACGCCTCGATGGCATTGCTGCAGGTGGCTACGATCCGGATTTCGGGGATGTTGGCCGCGTATTTAAGGAGAATTTCGATGGCATGTGGCTCGTCGTCTACGATCAGTGTCCGGATTTGCATGGTCAGGTTTTAGGGTGGGAAGATAAGGTAACCATCATTTCGAGGATAAAGCAGTCTTCTTCGTCGTACCAGTGGAGGGTATGCGCTTCCGGGTAGAGGAGCTGCAGGCGGTGGCGGACGTTCTTCAGCCCGATATTTCCGCCCTGCTTCGGGTTGGGGGCGGGTGCCGGGTCGGGCTTGCTGTTGCTGACTTTCAGCCACAATTCCCCTTTGGCCACCCGCAACTCGATGTTGATCCAGGGATGGTGCATGGTTTCCCCGGCGCCATGTTTAAACGCATTCTCCACCAGCGGCAGCATGAGGACGGGCGCAATCTGCCAGGGCCCCGGTTCCACGTCAATGTTCAGGTTCAGGTCGAGCCGCTCTTCGTAGCGCAGCTGTTCCAGGCGGATGTAATCCTTCAGCACTTCTATATCCCTTTCCAGGAGCACGCGGTCGGCCGTGCATTCATAAATCACATACCGCAGGATATTGGAAAGGCCGAGGATGATCCCCGGCGCCTGGGGCGCATTATTCAGCGACAGGGCGTAGAGGTTGTTGAGGGAGTTGAAGAGGAAGTGGGGGTGCAGCTGCCCCTTCAGGAAGTTCAGCTCCGCCTGCAAGATGGCGTTTTTCCTTTCGTGCCACATGGCGAAAAGGGTGAGTGTAACGCCGATCCATACGACTACATTGCATCTTTCCACGGCATTCACGAAATCGCCTTTGCTGATCAGCTGCTGCCAGCGGTCCTTTTCGAGCTTGCTCCAGGTAAAATCGGGGTCCGACCGGGAATAGAAATCGAAAATGTAGGGATCGGTGATGTATATCTCGGTGAGCCGGTATGCCACCGCCATGGTGGCCATGATGAGGAAGGCGAGGAACACGGCGGCGGGATATTTTCCACTGAAATACTTACGGAGAACGAAGTACTGCAGCAGGTAAAAATAAATGATATGGACGGGCAGCAGCATAAGCACCACCTTGATCCCCAGTTCCCAGGAATCGAATGCGGCGCTGTAGATATAGATCAGCAGTAAAAATGCGAAAATCCAGAATACCAGGTGCGTCAGCAACCGGCCCCTGTTTCGGAATAGCCACGGTACGTCCATAATGCAAACATAGTTCTTGCGGGAAATTGCCGCCCGGAATATTAAAAATAATCATATCCGGTAGACGGAAAACGGTATTTATCGACGAACGGTTTCCGGGGAAGTTATTCGGCGGAGCGGGGAAAAAAATCCAGGTGCAAAATATTGAATATGAATATCCATTCCGGAAAAATACAAAGATGTGCGTTTGGCGGTCATAGGAAAATTGTGGATTTCGGATCATCTTGTGCCGGTTTTAATGACAGCGGAGGAAGAATATGGGGCGTTTTGGGGACAATCTTCGTAAATTAGGGATAGCCGCGGGAACGACAAGCGAGATGATATAAATTATTCTTAATGTTTAATATTTTGGGCTTTAACACAGCGTTTGCAGTGTGATAGCTTTAAGCGCATGGGGAAGCAAAATGACTTAACGGACCAGGAGTTGCTGGAGCAGGCAAGGTCCGGCAGCAGCGCCGCGCTGGGCGTTGTCTACAGGCGATATTCCGGCCTGTTGATCCTCCATGCCCTGGATGTGCTGGAGGACGAGGAGGCCGCGCGCGATGTGATCCAGGAGGTGTTTATCAATCTCTGGAACCGCCGGGAGCACTTGCAGGGGGTCACGCATGTAAAGGCTTATCTCTATACTGCGGTCCGCAACGCTACGCTCAATCATCTGAAAAAGGAGCAACATATCGCAAAGATGTTGGAGGGCTTTAAGGCGGAGTCGGATCGATTGCGGCAGGAGGAGGGGGAGCAGGATACGATGGCGGGGCTTATCCGGAAGATAGAGTCCGAAATCAGCCGGTTACCGGTGAAAATGCGGGAGATTTTCCTGCTCAGCCGCCGGGGCGATCTTACCTATGAACAAATCTCCGCGCAACTCGATATTGCCCCCAATACGGTGCGGAAGCAGGTTTCGAATGCATTGCGGATAATCCGCATGAACCTGCGCCTTTTATGTTCCTGGATTTTTTAGAAAATTTTTTCCATCCACCTACTACTATTTCGGTAAATGGTTGTCTTTGTACAGACGAGCATATGTTACATGAGGAAACATGGATAAAAACGAGGCCAAGCAATTAATCGAAAAATACCTGTCCGGAACCTGCACGCCGGAAGAAAAAGCCTATGTTGAAAAGGCTTATAACCGCATGCCTGCTGGTCAGGCTGGCCGAAGCGACGACCGCTATCAGCGGCTTTCCGGGGAAATCTGGGAGAATATTGTGAATTCGGCTGGCATAAAGCGGCAGGCAGGAAAGCGCAGGCGCCTGGTGTATGTGGCTGCGGCGGCTTTGTTGGCAGGCCTGGCGATAGGGAATTTTTTCCTGCTGCCTGGCGGGGAAACGGAGGATGGCCCTGCTTACGAGCGGATCGCCGATGTGGCGCCTGGCGGGAACAAGGCGGTGCTGGTGTTGGAGGACGGGCGCAAGGTGCCGCTGGATTCCGGGAGTGCAAGCCGGGTAAACCAGTATGGTTCAACGATTACGATAACAGACAGTACGGCCGAATATGCACCGCAACAAAATTCCGCCGACCCCCAAGTCGTGCATGCTGTGGTTACCCCCAAAGGCGGACAATTTCAGCTGAAGTTGTCCGATGGAACGAAAGTAATGCTCAATGCCGCTTCTACCTTAACGTTCGCGCCTAATTTCAAAGGGCATGCCGAGCGTATCGTAAGGTTGAGCGGCGAGGCTTACTTCGAGGTAGCCCACGACGCCCAACATCCCTTTATTGTTGAAACAGATAAGCAACGCGTAAAAGTATTGGGCACACGCTTCAATATTCATTCCTATCCCGACGAGTACGCAGTGACGACCTCACTGCTCGAGGGATCCGTAGAAATCTCCACTTCGCTTAATTCAAGCAAAATCCTTAACCCTGGCCAGGCGGCCACTACAGAAAATGAATCGACCCGAATAGTCGCGGCGGACGAAAATGCCGTTGCATGGACGAGCGGTCAGATCCGGTTCCGGGATGCTGATCTGAAAGCCATACTGCTCCCCGTGAGCAGGTGGTATGATCTGAAGGTGATCTATGAGCGGCCCCCGTCGCCCGAATTGTATACGGGGGGAATTTTAAAGAAGAACAGCCTTTCCACTTTCCTGAAGATGCTCGACAGCCGGGAAGTGCGGTATGAACTGCGCCAGGGGAGGGAAGGCAAAGAGTTAATCATCAAATAAATTAAATCTCCAATTAACTGAAGGCAATTATTGTTTTCCGAATACTACCATTATGGACAGTACATCGTGAATGTGAGCGGGACATCGGGCAGGCCATAAAAATCCGGAAAGCGTTGTTCAGAACGCCCTCCGGAAAGCGTCTGCTGCCAGCAAACCCCTGATGGGGCAAACCTAATACTAACCAGCAAACAACCAAAAGTATGAAAAATAATCATGCTGGCTTTCCTATTGTCTACAGGGGGGCAACGCATAACCGTTCCGGCAGGGGGCGGTACCGCAGTACATTAAGAGCGATCCTTATGCGAATTCATCTGATCCTTCTTACCACATTCGTCGCTTTTTTGCATTCCGCCGCTGCGGTGAGAGCGCAGCAGGTGACGATCAGCGTCAAAAATGCGCCACTGGAAACCGTGTTCCGGGCCATCGAGCGACAAACCCCGTACGTTTTCTTTTACCCCAGCCGGGTGGTGAAGGATAAGAAAACCGTCAGCCTCCACCTGCAAAACGTGGACTTCGAGACCGTCATGGAAAAAGTGCTCGAAGGGCAGGGGCTCGCGTATCTCATTTCGGAGAATTCGGTCATCATCCGGGAAGCGGTAGCGGTTCCTGCCAACAGCAAAAACTTACGGCAGCTGGTGAAGGGAAGGGTGACGGACGCTCGCGGTAAACCGTTACCAGGCGCCACCATTAAAATTGCAGGAACCAACCTGGGAACCACCACCGATAATGAAGGAAGATTTCAGCTGTATACCCCGGAATCAGAAGCCGTTCTCCTCATTTCCAATATAGGGTATTTACCCATTCAAAAACATATCAAAGGCGAAACCAGCCTTGAGATCAAAATGATCGAAGCTACTGCCCAACTAAAGGAAGTGACGGTACAACCCATTAATACCGGGTATGAATCCATTAGTCCGGAAAGGTTCGTTGGTACCGCTTCGGTTATCGACAGTGCCATTTTATCCCGGTCGGTCAGCAGAAACCTGATGAATCGGCTCGACGGCGTTACATCCGGACTGATCTTCGACAAAGCCGGTGGAACCCTGCACATCAGGGGGATCAGTACCATCAGTGGAATTAATGATCTGAACAACCAATCCCCTTTAAATCCGCTCATCATCCTGGACGATTTCCCCTTTTACGGCGATCTGGGCAGCATCAATCCCAACGATATAGAAAACGTAAGCGTATTGAAAGATGCCGCAGCCACCTCAATCTGGGGCGCGAAGGCCGGTAATGGCGTACTGGTGATTACCACGAAGTCCGGAAAATACGGCAGGTCCCTGAATATCAATATCAGCTCGAACGTCCAGGTGAATGAGAAACCTGATATATATTACAATCCGGTCATGAGCAGCAGCGACTTCATTGACGTCGAACAATTTTTATTTGACAAAGGATACATGGATGATTATTTCCTCTATCCGTCTTACTACGTTTTGTCGCCGGCTGCCGAAATCTTGCAACGTAAAAGACTGGGAGAGATCACTGCGGCGGAAGCGTCCGCACAGCTCAATACGTTAAAAGGATATGATATCCGCCGGGATTATGACAAGTATGTTCTCCGGAACAGTGTGAACAAGCAGAACTACCTCAACATATCCGGCGGTGGCAGCAACTACAATTATTTGATGTCTTTCGGTGCCGATAACGATCTTACTAGCGTAAAAGGGCCGGGAAGGAACGATCGCTATAGTTTCAACTCCAACCTGAACATCAAACCTGCGCGTTTCCTGGAATTGCATGCCGGGTTTGCTTATGTCAGGGAAAATATCCGGGCGGACGGATTAACACCTGAAATATTGTCGACATATACCCGGGGCGGACTGTATCCATATGCCAGGCTGGCCGACGAACAGGGAAATCATTTGGCTATTGCTCACCGGAATTCACTTTCCTTTCTCCAGCAGCAGGATCCCAGGTTGCTGGACTGGAATTACCGTCCATTGGACGAAATGGAATTTACCAACACGCGCCAGAAGGGAAATACTGTCCGGCTGAATGCCGGGGCCACTGCTAATTTTACAAAATGGCTAACCGGGGAAGTTCGCTATCAATACTCCTCCCGTTCAACGGCAATCACGGATTTAAGTGATGAAAGAACATTCAGAACCAGGGACCTGATCAATAATTTTACGGATCCGACAACATTCAAAAGGAACTTTCCATTGGGCGGAATACTGGACAGGTCGAATGCGGAACTGGTGAGCCATAATGTAAGGGGGCTGTTGAGAGTGAGCCGCATCTGGAACGACGTGCATACGTTTACTGCATTGGTAGCGGGCGAGCTGGGTAAGGCCAACCTGGAGGAAAACAAATTCAGGACACTGGGGTATGACAAGGATAATCTGGTTTTTTCGGGGAATCCTGATTTTCTCACCCAATATCCTGTATACTATGGCGGAGCGATGCAAATACCTAACAATGCTGCATGGAATATGAGGACTGATAAAACCATTTCTGTGCTGGGTAATGCCTCTTATACATACGACCGGAAGTATACGATTTACGCCAGTGCGAGGAGGGATGGATCCAATCTCCTGGGTGCCAACACCAACAACAAATGGAAGCCTTTGTGGTCCACCGGGATCAAGTACGATATCGGCAATGAGGGGTTCTTTAAAGTGCCGGTCATCAGTTCGCTGGCTATCCGTGCATCATACGGCTATGCGGGAAATATCAACAATTCCTTATCGGCCCTGACCCTCATCAATTATACCTCATACCTCAATGCTGCGCAGCAGCAACAGGCGATTGTATCCAGTCCGCCGAACCCCGACTTGCGCTGGGAACAGGTGGGAACCTTAAACGGTGGATTGGATTTTGCCGTATTGCACTCCCGCATTTCCGGTTCCGTGGATATATATAAAAAGAAGGCAAAGGATGTTATTACCGCCGTGCCTGTAGATCCTACCAACGGCGTAGGGGCCACCGTCAGAAGAAATCAGGCAAATCTTGAAACCAATGGCGTGGATATTACCATAAAAACCATCAATCTCAATAAAGGCGTGAGGTGGACGACTACGTTTAATTACAGCCACGTGAAGACGAAGGTGACCCGGTTTTTCACTGGTTTCGTCAGCACGCCTAATTTCCCTGCGCTGCGCGAAGGAGAGATCTTTAATGCGATTTATGCCTATAAGTGGGCCGGGCTTGATCCGGAAAATGGCGACCCGCGTGGTTACCTGGGCAAAACGATCAGTAAAGAATATGACCAGATATTCCAGGATTCCGCCAGCAACCAGGCGTTCATCGGTTCGTCGATACCTACGGATTATGGGAATATGTTACATACGGTCAGTTACAGAAACTTTGATCTTTCTTTCAACATCAGTTTCCGGGCAGGATATTATTACAGAAAACCGTCGCTGAGATATGATTATTTATATGATAACTGGACAGGACATGAAGAATACGCAAATCGTTGGAAAACGCCTGGAGACGAAGCGCGGACCAATGTCCCATCTCAGCCATATCCCGTGAATTTCAGCCGGGAGCAGTTCTATGAATTTTCAGAAGTAAACTATGAAAAAGGAGACCATATCCGGTTGCAGGATATCCAACTTACGTACAACTGGACGAACAATCGTTACACGCGTTTTCCTGTTAAATCGGCCAGTGCTTTTCTGCTCGCCGGGAATTTGAACCTGTTTATCTGGAAAGCTTCCGCTGTGAGATATGATCCCGATTATGCGATGTCAGTGATTCCTCCCGCACGGAGCCTGGCACTGGGCATTCGGGTTCAACTTTAGCATTCCTTTTCAAATCAATGTCATGAGAAAAAAAGATTACCGCTACATATTCATCCTGTTCGTGCTTGTTGGCTTGCTGGCTGGATGTAATAAATATCTGGAAGACAAGCCCATTCAGTCTTTGACTACGATCGATAAGTTGCAGGACCTGCAGGCGTTGCTGAATAATGATATCAATGCCATGCGATATTCGGCGAATACGACGCTTGCTGCGGACGAATATTATTTTCCGGCATCAGTATGGTCGGCATTGCCGCAGCCCGAAAGGGGCGCCTATAACTGGGAGAGCGAAAATTATCTCGATGCATGGCGGCAAGCCTACATAACCGTAAACTATGCCAATGTAGTATTACAATCGCTGGAGAAAATTGAAGCTGGCACGGTAAGCCAGCGCAATGATATCCGCGGGCAGGCTTTATTTCAAAGGGCATTTGCCTTTTATGAGTTGGCGCAGGTTTATTGCCGGCCTTTTTCTGCTACGGCGAATACGGATCCCGGCATCGCGCTCCGGACAGTTCCTGACCTTGAAGTGCCATCTAAGCGGGGAACGGTTGGTGAAACATATGCGCGTATTACCGGGGATCTTATTGAAGCTGCCGGTTTATTATTGCCGGAGCAGCAGTATGTCAGCCGGCCCTTTCAATCTTCTGCATATGGCTTGCTGGCAAGAACATACCTGGCGATGGGGGATTATGACAATGCATTCAAATACGCTGATCTCTATTTGCAGAAAACAACTGCGCTGGTAGATTTCAATGATGTGGATTCCACTGCCACCCCGGTTTTTAAGGCCTTTACTACAGAAATAGCTTACCGCGCATATGCCATCAGCCAAATCCTCCCAAGGCAGCCGCCCGTCGATTCAAATTTGTATAAGCTGTACGCGGACGACGATTTGCGCAAGGCGGTGTATTTCCTTAAAAAGCCGGATGGGACCAGCACATTTAAAGGATCTTATTCGATACTTAACGGTAATCAGCCTTTTAACGGGATCGCTACGGATGAAATATTTCTGATCCGGGCGGAAGCCAGCGCGCGATTGGGAAACACGCAATCCGCCATGCAAGATCTGAATGCCCTTTTGAAGAAACGTTGGAGAAAGGGACTTTATACGGATAGGGTGGCGGCCAATAAAGAAGAAGCCCTGGAACTGATATTGACGGAGAGGAGGAAAGAACTGGTGTACAGGGGCACTCGCTGGACTGATCTTCGACGGTTCAACCTGGAAGGTAAGAACATAACGCTGCGCAGAAATATAGACGGAACCGTGTATGAACTGCCTGCCAACGATAAAAGATGGGTTTGGCTGCTCCCGCTGAATGTGATCCAGTTATCGGGTATGCCGCAGAACGAACGTTAAAAAAATTACAAATGAAGTGCAATTTGATCTGGTTGATATTGTTGAGCTTTACCGCCGGTTACAGTCAATCCGGTGGTAAAGGGAATATGCTTCGGGCTGTGCCTGTCGGCGCTCAGATGGTAGATCTGCCTTTAGGAGAATTAATTCATCATCCTGGTAAGGAAAGTTTTTTTTGAAAGGGAAGAAGAGTTGGTCGGAGTTAAACGGGAAGTTGGTCATCCTGGATTTTTGGGGTACGTTTTGCGGCACATGTATTGAGAATTTCCCGCATATGTCGGAGTTGAAATCACAATTCGGAGCGGACATCGAAGTTATCCTGGTAAACCCGTTCGAAAGTAAAGCAAAGGTGGAGAAATGGATAAAAGTGCAGGATTCGATACGGGGGGAGAAAGCGTGCTGCCAGAAAATCTTACCATCATGATTTCGCCGGAACTAGGGAAATTATTCCCTACGCGGGGGTTTGTTCCCTATCATGTGTGGATCGATGAAAACGGGCAGGTACGACTCCGCGGAATAATGGAGAATACGCATCCTGAAAAGATCAGGCAGCTGCTCGATGGAGAGAATATTGATTTTATCGTGGACCATCCCTCCGATATTGATTTCAGGAAAGTTTCGCTTCAACAACAATTTCCTGACTCCAATACGGCGCAGTTGCCCGGAGACATATTTTTCAGCGGATTCAGAAAAGATCTCTCTGAGGCATGGGGGGTAACGTTGTTGAATATAAAGGACACTGTTCAGCAAACCAGGCGGACAACATTGATCAATCATTCGGTCGATGAACTATACATGAAAGTGTATATGAATTCGTTGCGATCTGATAAGAAAGTGTTGTTCGGAAAGGCGATCTTAAATGAAGTGAAGAACCGTACAAAAGTTTCCCGGGATCCTGCTTTTACAGGCGTACGCCAGACGGATGCCGTATTTCAACAGACAGGTTATTGCTACGAAAGAATTATGCCGCTGACTACGCCGGATTCTATAATGGAAACGAATATGCTGGAAGACTTGAACCATTTATTCAGGTTGAAGTTGAATGTAGCAGCCAGTGTAGAAGAACGTTTGACAGACGGTTATCGGCTTATTAAAACTGAGCGTATAGGAACATCCCTGGCTCATGATGATTTACATTATGAAATGCAACCGATACATTTCATCTTTAAACAATCTTTACCAGAAGCTTATTTAAGTACTATTGTTCCACGCGGTATGTTGATTGTAGATGATACTGGTATAGCGGGTAATACTACGATGGCGTTTCCGGCATTAGATTATGAGATAAAGTCCATGGAGGAATTAAGAATGATTTTACGTAAATACGGGCTGGATTTAGTTCCTGGTAAAGTGCGGGTGAAAATGTTGGTAATTAAAGATGTTTAGCATCGTTTAGTCATGGGGTTTGACGCGGAGCAAGTGTCCGGCGGTTGGGACCGAAAGCTATAAGAGTAATATGGGATTTGCAATGATGCAAATCCCATATTATTTATGATCGGAATTAGTTCCTTTCGTGGAACACGCGACCAAATGAAGCCGTGGTAGGAGTGCCGGCTGCGGTGGAGAGGGTTGCGCTCAGTTCGTCAACCAGATCGTTCGTTGCTGCCGTGTTAGTGAAATTCGGTTTGCCAGCATTGGGTTGACCGGCAGGAATAACATCAGTAGCAGGAATGTCAATCACGCAAACTTTGCCTTCAGCGTTAGGGCAAGTTGCAGGGTCGATGGAGGACAGTTTGTAGCTGGCAGACAGCAGCGGGTTAGCGCTGGCGGATACCAGGTCATACAATACACCAACTCTTTTGGTGGGTTGGGCTTTGAACGCGAATGCTCCAACAGCAGCAATGGCCAGAACGGCGAGGGAAAGGATTCTGTTTTTCATGTTTCTTGTGTTTTTAATGTTTAAGAATTGGATGTTGTTTTTACCGGTAAGTATTTGCAAGCGGTCACGAAAGTGCCGCGGTGTGTTTTTGAGGTGTTTGCCTTGTAACGATCAGCGCACTGATTGCGAGCAGTATAAAGGTGATATTGAATATAATGTGCTGGGTCCAGGTCATTTTTGCGATAAATCCGCCACAGGTACAGGGTAATTCACCCTGGTAATTGAGCAGGATATATGCCAGGTAAATCGTGAAAGCCAGCAGGAGAAGGGCGGAAAGTAACAAGCCAGCGATTTTTGTGCGTTCGAATATCAACAGCGCTAACAGTACAAGTTCCACCGCCGGAACAGCAACGGCTACAATACGATATGTACTTTTGAAAACCGGTGAAAGGCTTAACTGATCTTCGAATATTTCGAATCCGAATATCTTGCTCAAAGCAGTATATCCCCACAGGGCAATAAACAGCAATGTGGTAATAAGTACAAATGTTTTACGTGACTTCATGGATTTACTTTTCGGGTTTAATCAGAATTTATTCCGGTATTGGCAAAATACGGGTGTCAAGACCTTTTATTGAAAGGCGGCGGGTTTTGTCTTGCTTGTTAAATTTGTGATAAATCGCCTAATGGCATGGTCTTAATGTACTATCCTGGGTACTATGGAATCGGGTTTTCTGTCTGCTAATTCTATAATCTGTGTTTGATACTTTATGCAATTTAATTCGTGTGATCGTATCTGCCAAGCAGATTCATTTGCAAAAAACATTTTAATTCACTGCATTTATGTTGCGGTTGATGAAACTCGGCGGCATGTTGAATATCTGTCTGAAAGAGCGGTTAAAGTGGCTCTGGGAGCGGTATCCCAGCTTTATGGCCACTTCTTTTACCGGCAGCCCGTCGGTGAGCAGCGTGTAGGCGTACTCCATGGACACCACGAGGTGATACCGGCTGACCGTATGCTGGTAAAGGAACTTGAATCCCTGCGTCAAACGGGTTTCGCTCAGGTCGGTGGACCGGAGAATATCCTTTATGCTGATAGGTAAATATACACTACGCTGGATGTCATGCTTCACCTGTATCAAGGTGTAAACATCCTGATTGGATAATTGCATGGATGGCTGGTTTTAATTAGATGGTTTCGCCTGGTATTAAATAATTCGGGAAATAATAAGGAATCTTCATGTCGGGTACGATGGGTTTTCTAAGCGGGTTTACAATTCAGTTTGTCCAGTTAAGAATGCTAATTTAGGATAAATTTTGCAATAAAAAACGGCGGAAATGCATTCCGCCGATAAAAAATATTTGAAGTGAAAGGCTTATTGATACTGCGTTTTAGTCGCACCGGAATTATGTATATTTTATTACGGATACGGCTAAACTCTGCAGTCTGAAAACCAGACTGTAATGCGCTTCGCTTTTAGAAAATATATTCACGACAATCACCCCGGCGAAGATCAGCAACACCCCCACAATCGCGCCGGTATCGGGTTTTTGTTTGTATAAAATCCAACCCGCCGCCGATAGCAGCACAATGCCCAGCCCCGACCATATCGCGCAGGCAATCCCGACGGGTATCGGATTCAAGGTCAGGCTCAGGCAGTAAAAGGCAATGCCGTAACCGGCCACAACAATCAGCGAGGGCCAGGGTTTGGAAAATCCTTCTGAGGCTTTCAGCGCCGATGTGGCGATGACTTCACAAACATTGGCTATGGCCAGGATCAGGTATTTCATCTTGAATCGTTTTGTCAAAAGTAACCGGGAACTGCCGATGAATATTTTTTTTGTCGACGGAAAACATGCGTTCGCAATGGAATAATGGAAGTTTTTCGGGAGCTTTGATGTAAATAAAACCAGACTTACATGTTGATCCGCCCGTATGAATCTTCCGATTACGACGCTTGTATCGCTGCTTTTAAAAGCAATATGCCGAAGTATTTTCTCCCCGAAGAACTGCCCGACTTTACGGGTTGGCTGGAGAAATACCAGAACGGAGGGCCCTACCACAGGGAGGGGGATGCCGCTTATTTTGTAATAGAAGAGGAAGGAATGCTCGTGGCTTGTGGCGGCGTGTTCATAGAGCCGCAAAATAACCTGGGCGGGATGGTTTGGGGGATGGTGGATAACCGGCTGCATAAACGTGGTATCGGTAAAAAATTTCTGTTGTTCAGGATTGAATATATCCGCAAACATTGCCCTTCCTGCCGCATTAAATTAGACACAACGCAGCATTCGTACCCTTTCTTCGAAAAGTACGGTTTTAACATTGTGAAGTATACGGAAAACGGTTACGCGGAAGGGATGCACCGGTACGACATGCTCCTGACTCCCTGATTATTTCTCCATCGCGCGCCGTTTAAGATCGGCCGGCATTTTTTCGATCGCATAGCGTAACGCGGTACGCGGCATGCTGGATTTATGTTTCATTACAAAGTCAAAAACGGCCGCTTCGTGCAGCTCGGCGTATGATTTTAGCATCCAGCCGTATCCCTTCCGTACCATATCGTCTTCGTCGTGGAGCATGATGGTGGCGATCTGAAGAGCTTCCTCCAGCCACAGTCCTTTCCTGGCGGGAATGATCAGCGATACCGCGGCCGCCCTGCGGACCCACCGGTTTTTGGAGCGCGCCCATTCCAGTAATACCGGCAGTTTGTCCGGAAACCGCATCAGGAATTCTCCCACGGTATGATTGCAGAATGTATCACAGGCCGCCCAGTTTGTTACATACTCGTGCAGCCAATGTTCGAACAGCTTGAAATCCGCCGTCACAAACTCTTTCCGCCGCGAATAGGAGAGGTCGCAGGCGATGAGGGTTTCTTCCATATACCCCGATTTCCACAATTCACCGCAAACGGCAAACGCCGCTGCCTTGGGCTCCGTTTTGAGCGCTTTGATGAAGGGTTTGGCCAACGCCTTGACCGCACCCGATTTCACGCCATAAGTCTTGATCTCTTCTTTGAAGAACCTCCTGGCGGAGGCCTGTCCGGCCGCGGTGCCGGCCGCGCGTAAGTCTTCCTGCAATTGTGCGATAAGCGGGGTCATGCGCAAATATAAGTTTTGTTGGGATGGAAGAAAACGGATTCATGTACTTTTGCAGCAATGGAAATCAGACTCCCAATACACATCCGCCCCGCCATTGCTGAAGATATCCCGCAAATGGGAACGCTTTTCCGTTCCGTGATCGAAACGGTTTGCAGCAAAGATTACGCGCCTGGTCAGCTTGCCGCCTGGGCCTCCTCATCCGGAGATCTGCACCGGTGGCAAAAGCTCCTGGCAGAAACGGAAATGATCGTAGCGGAAGCGAATGAGGGTAAAATGGCAGGATTCGCCGCATTGAGGCATCCGGCCCATATCGAAATGATGTATACGGATAAAGATTTCCAGGGGAGAGGTGTAGCGGGTTGCCTATTGAAGGAATTGCTTGGTAAAACCTCCGGCCCGGTTACCGTTCATGCCAGCAGAACGGCCAGGCCGTTTTTCGAAAAACATGGATTTGTAGTAGCGGAGGAACTTTTTCCGGTCCGAAACGGTATCGTGATCCCGAATTTCAGGATGGTCAAAGGCGGGTGCCAGTAATATAAAGCCCGTCCGCTTGCAGCTGGACGGGCTTTCGAATAATTTAGCTGATTCCCAGCAATTCCACTTCGAAGATCAGGGTGCTGTTGGGGCCGATCTGGGCGCTCACCTGGCGGTCGCCATAGCCAAGGTCCGCCGGGATGAAGAAACGCCATTTGCTGCCCTGGGGCATCAACTGGAGCCCTTCCGTCCAGCCCTTGATCACCATATTGAGCGGGAAAGTAGCCGGCTGGCCGCGTTGCACCGAGCTGTCGAACACCGTACCGTCGATCAGCGTGCCGTGGTAATGACAGGTCACTTTGCTGGTGGCGCCGGGCTTAGGACCATTGCCTTCTTTCATAACTTCATATTGCAAACCGCTGGGAAGCGTCGTAACACCTGGCTTTTCCTTGTTGGCGGCAAGAAAGTCCTGGCCGGCCTTCAGGTTGGCGGCTGATTTTTCGTTTTTCATCTGAAAAAGTTTGTCTGCGATGCCCATATCCGTTTATTTGATTTCCGGCGAAGTTACGACAAACGGCGGATTGATATGCCTGTCCGCTGCTTTCACCACTCCGGTAAGCCCGTGTTAAATTTCGACCTGCAACGGAATTAATCTCCTTTTGCTGAGGGCATATCCCCTTCATTCCGCCTCCTGTACCTGCCGGGGCGGCAGTTTATATAAGTTTGACTTTGCCGGTCCGGAATTATTCCTATTTTGGCCCATCGGCATTTAACCTTAGAACAATCCTTATGGACTCAAGAAGAGAATTTCTCCGGAAGGCAGCGCTACTCACCGGAGCAGGGGGACTGGCCAACATCCTCCCCGAAACGATTCAACGGGCGATGGCCATCGATCCCGCGCCCGGCAGCACCTTCCTGGACGCTGAGCACGTCGTTTTCCTCATGCAGGAAAACCGCTCCTTCGATCACTGCTTCGGTACCCTCCAGGGCGTCCGCGGTTTCAACGACCCCCGCGCCGTGAAAACTCCGCAAGGCTATAACGTCCTCTTCCAGCCCGATAAAGACGGCAACCTCGTACCGCCGTTCCGGATGGATATCAAAGACACCAAAGCCACCTGGATGAGCGCCCTCCCGCATGGCTGGGCCGATCAGGTAGACGCCCGCAATAACGGCAAATACGACCGATGGGTGCCCGTCAAGCGCTCCGGGAACAAGGAATACGCGAAAGTTCCCATGACCATGGGCTACTACAACCGCGAAGACATCCCCTTTTACTACGCCCTGGCCGACGCATTCACCGTCTGCGACCATAATTTCTGCTCCTCCCTTACCGGCACCACGCCTAATCGCCTCTACTTCTGGACCGGCACCATCCGCGAACAAATGAACGGCGCTTCCAAAGCCAACGTCTGGAATTCCGACGTCGACTACGGAGAGGAAGCGCACTGGAAAACCTATCCCGAAGTACTGGAAGAAAACGGGGTTTCCTGGAAGATCTACCAAAACGAAATCAGCGTTGGCGTGGGCCTCGAAGGAGAAGAGGAAGCCTGGCTCGCCAACTTCACCGATAACCCCATCGAGTGGTTTTCGCAATATCACGTCCATTACCACGAACCCCACCTGCGTTTTATCCGCAAGTATAAAGATGAGCTGCCCGGCCGCATCGCCGACATGGAAAAGCAGCTGGCTGGTCTCACGGCGGGTTCCAAAGAGCACGCAAGCCTCGACAGGCGCCTCAAAAACACGCGCAAAGAGCAGGAGCAGATCAAAATCATCCTCGAAAAAGTAGCCGCCACGCCTTTCAGCGCCCTGCCGGAAAGGGAGCAGCAGCTGCATAAGAAAGCATTCACCACCAATTCGGGCGACCCGGATTACCATAGCTTGTCCAAATTGCAATACAAGGACGGCGAAACGGAACGCGAAGTACAGTTGCCGAAGGGCGATGTGCTCCACCAGTTCCGGCAAGACGTAAAAAGCGGCAACCTGCCCGCCGTTTCGTGGGTGGTGGCGCCCGAAAACTTCTCCGACCATCCCGGCGCGCCCTGGTATGGCGCCTGGTACCTGTCGGAAGTGATGGACATCCTCACCAGCAACCCGGAAGTCTGGAAGAAAACCATTTTTATACTTACCTACGACGAAAACGACGGTTACTTCGACCACGTGCCGCCGTTCACCGCGCCGGACCCTTCGCGCCCCGAAACCGGCAGAACATCGGCCGGTATCGATACTTCGCACGAGTGGGTGAGCCGCGACGCACAGCGCAACTGGCCCGACGATATCCGTGAAAGCGCCATCGGGCTGGGGTACCGTGTGCCCATGATCGTGGCATCGCCATGGTCGCGGGGCGGATACGTGAACTCCCAGGTGTTTGATCATACTTCCAACCTGCAGCTGTTGGAGAAATGGCTGGCGCATAAGTTGAAAAAGCCCATGACGTGCGAAAACATCACGGCCTGGCGGCGCGCGGTGTGCGGGGATCTTTCCTCGGTGTTTCGCCCCTGGAACGGCGAAAAGATTGCTGCGCCGAAGTCCATCGAGCGGGAGGCTTTCATTGAAACCATCCACAACGCCAAATTCAAGGCGGCGCCGGCGAACTTTACAGTATTGAAAGGTGATGTGAAAGACCCGCAGCGCCATTTGCCGCTGCAGGAAAAGGGGATCCGCCCGGCCTGCGCGATACCATATGAGTTATATGCCCACGTGGCGCCCTCGGCCGGTGGTGCCTTGCGCATCACACTGGAGGCGGGGAGCCAGCGGTTTGGCGACAAATCCGCCGGAGGCGCGTTCAACGTCTATGGAAAAGATATGTACAACCGCTCTTACGCCGTGGCGCCGGGAAAGAAAGTGGAAGACGAATGGGGCGTGGATCTCTTCCCCGGTGGGAAATATGACCTGGGTGTTTACGGTCCGAACGGCTTCTACCGCGGTTTCCGCGGGCAGGCCGGCAAGTTTCCGGAAGGATTTTCCTGCGTGCTGGAGCCTCACAATGGCAACGCGCTGCAATTCCGCTTCCGCAATACAGGGAAAAAGGAAGTGCGCATCCGGTTGAAGGACGTGTACGGCCAGGTTGACGGCAAGCCGGCCGTCATCAAAGCCAACGACAATAAAACCCTGCTGGTGCCTTTGCCGAAAGCCCATGGCTGGTACGACATCCAGGTGATCGTGGACAACGGCGCGGCCGAGTTCCAGTTTGCCGGCCACCTCGAAACCGGCGCCGAAAGCTTCAGCGACCCGGTGATGGGGGGGATCATGTAAGAAGATATTTTGTTGATATGTAAAAAGCCGGAGCGTTGCGATGCTCCGGCTTTTTACATGAAAGACCGCGTATTATAACGATGGGTTGATGGTATTTTAACAAGAGGTGTGGATTGGTTGGGAAATAGCCGGAAAAAGGCCTGTAACGACGGATGGTATGGGAGGAAGGTATAAGGATGGGTGGACTTGAGGCGGACTTGAGGTGGACTTGATGTACTTGCAAAATGGGTGAAAATGTCATCAGTATTGTGTAGCCGCTGATTACTGGTATTTCCAGTTGCGGCCTTTCCCTTCGCTGATCCATTCCACGGCCTGCGCGATCCGTTTGATGGCCGTGGCTTCGGTTTTGGCTCCGGTTATCCATTCGATGTATTCTTTCCGGAACGAGTAGCTGGCTTCCCTGAAATGCTTGCCCGCGGCTTTGTTTTGCTTCAGCGCGGCAGCCAGTGCGGGAGGGACATCCAGTTCTTTTTTCTCTGAAGCCGGCCGGGCAGGTACTTTGATGCCGTCGCGGTTCAGTCGGTCGGCTTCGCGGAGGTAGGAAAGGAAGATTTTGTCGGCCGGGAGATCTTTAAGCGACGCGATCTTCCCGAAATGCCCCATCGCGGTTTTGTCCATTACGGTCAGCAATCCTTTCGGATCTTCCATGATGGCGGCTTTCCAGAAACCGAGCGAGCAGTGTTGCTTAAAAGCGGCCATGTTGCAAAGGATTTCGCCGTGCGTGATGAAGTGCGGGAATCCCCATTTGATGGTTTCTTCAGCGTGGGGGCAGGCCTGGTGGACCCGCTCCCGGATATGCTGGAGGATGGGCTGCGCGAACGGGGCGGATTTGGCGATGTAGGCGTCGATCTTCTCCATACCGTAATATTATCGAAAAAAGTTATCTTGTAAACACTTTTGCCCCGCCCCATGTTCATTTCGGCATTACCTACCGTATTAATACGCAACTATTTCGGGAAGATGTACGGTGTCTGCCGTTCGTTCCCGGTATTAATTTGCATACTATCACATCAAACCAACAATTGTTATGAAAAGAACACCTTTTTTGCCCTGGTTCCTCGTGGTGCTCCTGCTGATAGCCCTGATCTACGCATGGTTTTTCCGCGGGGCTGACGGGAAAATTCCTTATAACCGCGAAGCAGCCAGGGAGCATGTGATCCCTTTTACCTCGGCCATCGAATACACGAAAGCCTACCGCCAGGCTAAAATGGAATTGCAGCGGCAGATCCAGGATTCGGGGTATCTCGACCGCAATTTCAATCTCCCCGCCGCCGAATCCTTCAACCGCGACATCTTCGCCGCCCTCCTGGACCGCGACAGCGCGCAGGGCATCCGGATTTACCTGGGCTTGAACGAGAAAAGAGAAGTGTGTTTTGTGATGGTACCGGTAGACGCAAAGGGGAACGATCTGCGGGGCCGCATCGTGGATGGCCGGCAGGTAGCTTCCATTCCCGGTATTTCCTCGGCCTATGCCTTACCGCCGATCGATGATGAAGCCGCTGAAAAGGGGCACCGTTGTCCCACCATCTGTCCTTCCGGCAGCGATCTTTACCCCTGAGTCTAAAATCAGCACTGTTACATGACATACTTCGCATCGGCGCTGTTGAGTTTCACGATTCTTATTCCGCTGGTGGTAGCGCTGGTACGGGTCCATAAGATCCGTACCAGCTACTTTCCCTTCCTGGTCCTGCTCTTGCTGGCATTTACCACGGAAGTCGCCAGTGAGATCAGCCTCCGCCTCACCCGGGAAAATACCGCGATCAGCAATATTTACAGTCTCCTGGAAATCGGGGTGATCCTGTGGCAGTTCCATGCCTGGGGCTTTCTCCGCAGGCGCCGGGCGCTGCTGATCATACTGGCTTCGATGAGCTTCATTACCTGGGTCACGGAAAACATCGGTTACGGCCGCCTGGAAACACATTTCTGTTCCGCGACGGTATTCCTTAACAGCCTGATTGTGGTATTTCTCTGCATCAACGAAATCAATGCCCTCATCGCCGCTTACAGCGGGCATTTACTCCGCAACGCCAGATTTCTCATTTGCCTGGGGCTGATGACCATCAGCATTTACAGCCTTATCACGGAAGGCACCATGCTCATCGATCCGCAAAATGCCGTCATAGATTGGCCGATTTTCTATATCTTTTCAATCACCAATGCGATCGTGAATATCGTATACGCCATTGCCGTATGTTTCATTCCCGTAAGGGACGATTACTATTTTTCCCGCAGATTCAAAGCCTGAACGGCGTTTTATGGAAGAGAGGATATTGTATATCACGGTTTTTTTGTCCTCATTACTGGGGGTGATCATCGCATTTTTCATTACGTCGATAATCCGTTCGCACCGCCGCTACGTGCGCCTGCAACGCGAGCGGATCACCGCGGAAGTGCGGTTGCTGGAGAATGAAAGGAAACGGATTGCAGGCGATCTGCACGACAGCCTGGGCCCGCTCCTCAGTTCCGTGAAGCTCCGCATCTGCAGCGTGGAAGTCTCCGATCCGCGCGATAAAGAACAGATCGCGCAGTCGTCGCGCCATATCGACGAGATCATTACCAGCATGCGCCAGATTTCTTATGACCTGCTCCCCATCGCGCTGGAGCGAAAGGGGCTGATAGACGCCATCAGGGACTTTGCGGGGCACCTGGGACGGGAAGATGAGCTGGAAGTGAATGTGTACACTATGAACGACATAGATCCCCATACCGAACAGGACATCCACCTGTTCCGCATCCTCCAGGAAATCATCCACAACACCCTCAAGCACGCCAATGCTTCGCGGCTTGATATCGGTTTCAGGCAGGAGCCCGAAGAATTGCTGCTGCTGGTGCAGGACAATGGCCAGGGCTTCAGCGTGGAGAAAGCGCGGGAGCATTCACGCGGGTTGGGGCTCAAGAGCCTCGAAACCCGGACGGACATCCTGGGCGGCAGCATCCATATCCGTTCCGCCGTGGGCGAGGGCACCCGGTACTACATCCGTATTCCCCGCGGTAATTAATTTGGTATATTTGGGATGCGCCTTATCCGCGGCGCGTAACCTCAATGCAATGAAACACGACATCCGCCTCGCTGTTGCCGACGATCATGAAATTTACCTGGACGGGCTGGCCCTTATGCTTTCCCGGCAAAACCACATCCAGCTGGTGGGGCGCGCTGCCGACGGCCGGGAGCTGGTGGAACTGGTGCATCGCGAAAAGCCGGATGTAGTGATGACCGACATTAAAATGCCGAAGATGGACGGCATCGCGGCAACGCGCCAGCTCGTGCAGGAAATGCCCGGTATAAGGGTAATCGCCCTGTCGATGTTCGACGAAGAAGGGCTGATCGTGGAAATGCTGGAGGCCGGGGCGAAGGGGTATCTGCTCAAAAACGCCGACAAACAGGAAATCCTGGAAGCGATTGAAAGCGTGTTCGAAGACCATACATATTACTGCAAAAGCACTTCGGCCAAGCTGGCGGGGATGATCGCGCGGAGCAAGTTTAATCCTTACCGGCAGAAAGATGCGGTCACCTTCACCGAGCGCGAACAGGAAATCATCAAACTTATTTGCCAGCAGCTCACCGCCCAGCAGATTGGTGACCGTATATTCCTCAGCAAGCGGACGGTAGAAGGCTACCGTACCCGGATACTCGAAAAGATGGATGTGCGCAACACCGCCGGTGTGGTGATGTACGCGCTGAAACATAACCTGGTACGCGAGGAAGACATCGCGTAATCGGGGTACGATATTACCCGGAACGGGGCGCCAGCGGTTTGGCGCCCCGTTTTTTTGTGATGAGCGGCAGAGGTTTTGTTAAAGTTTGGCGTCCAACAAAGCAGAATAACCACCGAATTATGCGGCATGCACTGATCTTTACATTATTTATGCTGACCTGCGCACAGTTGACAAAAGCGCAGAACCTGGTACTGAAAGGTGTGCTGAAAGATAAGAGTGACAGTACTATATTGAAGAACGCCACCATCCGGGTGAGCAGCCCGGAGGACGCGAACTTCCGCAAGCAGGCGCTGACCGGCGCCAACGGCGCGTTCGAAATCACCGGCCTCTCGCAACAGCCTTACCTGCTGACGATCTCATACGTCGGCTATGGCGAGTTGCAGCGGGCCATCATGCTGCAGGCGGAAACGCAGGACCTGGGCACCATTTATCTCCCCAAATCCTCCCGCGAACTGCAGGAAGTAGTCATCAAAGGCCAGGTGCCGCCTTCGCAGATGAAAGGCGATACCCTACAGTATAACGCTGACGCCTTCAAAGTGAACCCTGACGCCAGCGGCGAAGACCTCATCCGCAAAATGCCCGGCATCACTGTGGAAAACGGCGCCGTGAAAGCAGGAGGCGAGGAGGTAAGAAAAGTAACGGTCGACGGGAAGGAATTTTTCGGGGAAGACGCCACGCTGGCGCTTCGGAACCTCCCGGCCGAAGTGATCTCCAAGATCGAAGTGTTCGACCGGATGAGCGACCAGGCGCGCTTCACCGGCTTCGACGACGGCAATACCACCAAAGCCATCAACATCGTGACCCGCGCGGAAATGCGCCAGGGCCAGTTCGGTAAGCTGTTTGCCGGGTATGGTACCGACGGCCGGTATTCCGCCGGCGGCAATGTGAACCTGTTCAAGGAAAATAAACGTATTTCCATCATCGGGATGACCAACAACGTGAACCAGCAAAACTTCTCCTCGCAGGATCTCCTGGGCGTGCAGAACGCCGGCGGCGGCGGTGGCGGAAGGGGCGGTCGTGGTGGTGGCCGTGGCGGCGGAGGTGGTGGCTTCGGCGGCGGAAACAACAATTTCATGGTAGGAGGGCAGAATGGCCTCAACAAAACCAATTCCATCGGCATCAACTACAACGACCAATGGGGCAAGAAAGTGAATTTCAACGCCAGTTATTTCTTCAATAACAGTAATAACGACAACCTGAACATCACCCGCTCACAAACGCAGTTGCCGGAAGGTGTTCAGCTGGAAAACGATACTTCCTACGCCGGGAGCCGTAACTATAACCACCGAGTGAATATGCGCCTGGAGTACAACATCGATTCCAACAACTCCATCATCTTCACGCCCAATATCAGTTTCCAGAACAACGATTCCTGGTCCAACAACTTCGGTAATACCTTCTTTGCCGATAAACTGCTGAGCACCAATCTCCGGAATACCGACAATACCAACTCAGGCTACAATTTCAACGGTAACCTGACCTTCCGCCACTCGTTCGCCAAACGCGGCCGTACGATCAGCTTTGGCGTAGGCGGCAGCACCAACAACCGCCGTGGCACCAATTTAACGAACAGCGACCTGGATTACCCGGAGGAGCCCCTTAACAACGATTCCCTCCGTCAGCGCGTGCGCCCACTTTCCAGCGGCAAATCACTGAACCTGAACGTTTCCTACACCGAGCCCGTGGGCAAAATGGGCCAGCTGGAACTGCGATACAACCCTTCCTGGTCGCACAACGACGCCGACCGCAGGGCTTATGAATTCGATTACGCCGGGAAGGATTATACCATCCTCAACCCTTCGCAGTCGAACATGTTCAATAACCAGTACAATACCCAGTCGGCCGGCCTCAGCTACCGCCTGGGGAACCGCGACAAAATGCTGAGCTTCGGCGCCAACTACCAGTACGCCGAAATGCAGAGCGAACGCACCTATCCCACGACGGCCGCGGTGAAGCAGCATTTTGCAAACATACTGCCGAACCTCATGCTTATGGCGAAAGTTGGCGAATATGGAAGGGTGCGGCTGTTCTACCGCTCGTCGACCCAGCAACCGAATATCGACCAGCTGCAGGACGTGTACATCTATTCCGGCCTAACCAACGTATCGATCGGTAACCCGGATCTGAAGCAGATGTACGGGCACCAGGTGTCGGGCCGGTACAACTACACCAATACCCAAAGCGGCAATAACTTCTTCGCGAATATATTCGTGAATTCCCGGCAGGATTATATCGCAAACGCGATTTACACCGCCACCCGGGCAGACTCCCTGCTGACACCCACGGATACGCTGAAACGCGGCGGCCGCCTGTCGAAAGCCACGAATATGGACGGATATTTCAGTGCGCGGTCTTTCTTCACCTACGGTGTTCCCCTCAAGTTCATCAAATCGAACTTCAACCTGAACGTCGGCGCGGGGTATGAGAAGATCCCCGGCATCACGAACCAGGTAGAAGGCTTTACCCACAATTACAACTACAACCTCGGCGCCGTGGTAAGCAGCAATATCAGCGAGTACATCGACTTTACGGTGTCGTACGACGCGGTGTTCAATGTGGTGAACAATACGATCGAGCCGGCCAATAACGGCAACTATTCAAACCACAATGCACGCGCGTCCGTGAACCTGCTCAGCAAATCAGGCTGGGTATTGCAAAACGAGATCAACCACACGTTCACGAAAGGCCTGGGCGAAGGCTTCGACCAGCGCTTCTGGCTCTGGAACGCCAGCGTAGGCAAGAAGTTCCTTAAAAACCAGCGCGGCGAGTTGCGCGCCTCGGTGTTTGACCTGCTGAAACAGAACAGGAGCATCAACCGGAGCGTGAACGGCCTCGATATCGTGGATACCCAGAACCAGGTACTCACCCAATATTTTATGCTTACATTTACCTACCGGCTGCGGAATTTCGGTAAGGCAAAACAGCAGGAAGGCGGGGAGCGCCGCAGGTTCGAGCGCGGGCCCGGTCAATACGGTCCTCCTCCGGGCGGCGGTATGATGGGCCGGCCATCTTTCTAATCCTTCCAACCATTCTGCATACCGATTTAACCAAACTATAAAACCGCCAATTGACGGACAACATCGCAAATTTGAAGCAGGGGAGCGAAACCGCTTTCAGGGAGCTGGTGGAGCAGTGGCAGGGCATGGTGTACAACACCGCGCTGGGCATACTGCAAAACACAGCCGACGCGGAAGATGTATCGCAGGAGGTGTTCATGCAGGTGTTTGAGTCGATCGGGACGTTCAAGGGCGAAGCGAAAATATCCACCTGGCTGTACCGCATCACGGTCACCAAGTGTCTCGATTTCCTGCGAAAAAAGACGCGGAAGAAACGCTGGGGGAAAGTGATGAGCATTTTCGGGGATAACCAGGAATTGCTGGTAGACCCGCCGGATTTTCACCATCCGGGCGTGGAACTGGCTAACAAAGAACGGTCGCAATTGCTTTTTAAAGCCATCGGCCAGTTGCCGGACAGCCAGAAGGCGGCGTTTGTGCTCCACAAGCTGGAGGGGCTGAGCAGCAAGGAGATAGGCGGTATTATGGATGCCAGCGTGTCAGCTGTGGAAGGCCTGCTGCACCGGGCGCGGCTGAATTTGCGGCAACAATTGGAAAAATATTACCGGGAAGCGGAATAACACGAAAGGTTTTTAAAGAAACATCGTCTAACTAAAATATAGCGATCATGAACAAGCGAAGAGACATAGATCAGGAAATTGAACGGACGCTCGCCAGCCTCGACGGGGTGGAGCGCGCGCAGCCGGAAGATTTCTTCTTTACCCGTCTCAGGGCAAGAATGCAGCGGATGGAGCCGGCCGACGGCTGGGAGCGTTTCATCGGCCTCATGACCCGTCCGGCCATCGCGATAACCGCCATAGCGTTGATTTTAGGGTTGAACGGGACGCTGGCCTTCATGAACTGGAAGCCGCAGGAACGTACGGAGCAAGCGGTGTTGCAGCAGGCTTTTGCTGATGAATACGCCCTGGGAATCAATACTTTTTATGATTATGAAAAAACAGATCCGCAATGAGGGAAGCCTTCGCTAAGCATAAAGTTTTAAGCGTACTGGTGATCCTGTTGCTGCTGACAAACCTTTTCCTGGTGTTTTTTATCGTCTGGAAGAAGCCGGAAGACCCCTTCAAGGGCCGCCCCCCGTGGCGAAGTGATGCAGCTCCTGGAAAAGGAAGTGGGTTTCGATAAAGACCAGCTCGAATCATACCGGCAGCTCAAAGAGCAGCACTGGGAAAGGATGAAGCCCTCATTTACCGGCATGCGGACTGCGAAAGACAATTTGTATAAACTCCTGAGCAGCGCCTCCGTGCCCGATTCCGTCGTGATTGCGATGGCGGACACAATCGCCGCGAAGCAAAAAAATATCGACCTCCAGACCTTCCGTCACTTCCAGCAGGTGCGCGCCCTTTGCACACCCGAGCAGCAACCGCGCTTCGATTCCGTGGTGCAGCTGGTGATAAAGAAGATGAACGGACCCTGGCGCAAAGGTGCCCCGCGGGAAGACAGCACCCGTAAGCAACCCGCGCCCGAACGCTAAATACGAAACCCTCAAATAAGCAAACCACATGAAACAAAGATTCCTGTTAACAGTGGCCCTCGTCCTCACGATGGGCCTGGGAGCCTACGCCCAGCAAGGCGGCGGCCAGCAACGCCGTTCCCCCGAAGAGCGCGTGAAAGCCATGCTCGAAAGACTGACCACCGAACTGAAACTCAGCCAGGACCAGGTCATGAAGCTCGACACCGTGTTCACCCGCAACTTCAAGGAAATGCAGAAAATGCGCGAAGACGCGCAGGCATCCGGCAACCGTCCCGACCGCGAAGCCTTCCAGAAACTCAACAACGACCGCGACGAAAAAGTAAAGGCCATCCTCTCCGAAGAACAATTTAAAAAGTACAAGGAGCAACAGGAAGCCATGCGCCAGCGTGGTGGCGGCGACCCCCGTGGCGGTGGCGGTCAGCGTTAGTATAAACTGTCATGAGCCATGGCCGTATCCCGCTGCATAACTAAGAAGAATGCACGCAGTGGGGTACGGCTTTTTCATGCCCTTGCGGATTTGTCGTATTATTGCGGCAGATTAACCGTTCATGCTGAATTTCCTCAAAGAACACTGGCAGTCCATCGGCATTATTATCCTCTATGGCATTACCTTCATGGTAGCCATCAAGGCCCTGCTGGAAACCCGCTCCACCGGCAAAACGCTGGCTTACCTGCTCCTGCTGTTCTTCCTGCCTGGCATCGGTGTGCTCGTGTACCTGCTCATTGGCGTCAACCGCCGTGTTAACCGGATATACAGCCGTAAATGGATGAGCAACGTCCGCCTTAGCGAGCGCCTCCAGGATTACCTCCGCCGCGAAAACCGGCAAACCCTCCTCGAACACTCCGACCTCGTTACCAATAAAACCGGCATCGCCCGGCTGCTTTTCCGTGATTCGCTGTCGCCACTCACGCCCGACAACGAAACCGTGCTGTTGCTGAACGGCGAAGAGAAGTTCCCCATGATGCTGGATGCCCTCAGAGCCGCGCAGCATCACATCCACCTCGAATATTACATCTTCGAAGATACCGGCATCGGCCGCGAAGTGATGGACGTGCTGAAGATGAAGGCGGGCCAGGGCGTGGAGGTGCGCTTCATTTACGACGATTTCGGCAGCAACGACATCAACCGGCGTTTCCTGCGTGAAATGCGGAATGCCGGCGTGGAAGTGTTCCCGTTTTACCGCGTGAAACTGCTCGCCAACCGCCTCAATTACCGCAACCACCGCAAGATCGTCGTGATCGACGGGCACACGGGTTTCATCGGCGGCATCAACGTGGCGGACCGGTATATCAACGACCCCGCATACCGGAAAAAGCATAAAGAGAAATGGCCGTATTGGCGCGATACGCACCTCTGCATCAAAGGGCAGGGCGTGCATACGCTGCAGTTCCTCTTTATGGGCGACTGGAATTTTTGTGCCGACAGCGACCTGCCCATCACCCACGAATTCTTCCCCGATATCCCCGTTTCCGGCAAAGACCTGGTGCAGATCGCGGCGAGCGGCCCTGATTCGGAGCGCTCATCCATCATGTTGTCGTACCTGGCGGCGATTAACCAGGCGCAGCGTTCGGTGTTCATCACCACGCCGTATTTCATTCCCAACGAAGCCATTTACAACGCGCTGCAACAGGCGGCGTTGTCGGGCGTGGATGTGCGGTTGCTGGTGCCGGGGCTGAGCGACAGCCGGCTGGTGAATCTGGCGGCGGAATCGTTTTACGAAGACCTGCTCGTTTGCGGCGTGAAAATTTACCGTTATCAAAAAGGGTTTGTGCATGCGAAAACGATGGTGGTCGACGATAACCTCAGCGTGGTGGGCACGGCGAATATGGATATCCGGAGTTTCGACTTCAATTTTGAAGTGAATGCGTTTGTGTATAGCCGGGAAATGAACTGGAAGCTGTCTGAGGCTTTTTTGCAGGATTGCCTCTATGCGCAGCAGCTGGATCTGGCGGAATGGCAGGGCAGGGGGAGATGGACGAGGATTTGCGAGGCGGTGGTGCGGTTGTTCAGCCCGCTTTTGTAAGTCCGGGAAAAAAATAAATCGATAGATTTCGATATTTCAAAAATGTTCCTATATTTGCATCATGGACGCAGCGATGATCGAGAAGGCGGCAAATGCTCTGGCGGATAAAAACCGGATGGCTATACTGTTGAAGTTGGCCAGACAGGAGAACTGTTGCTGTGGAGAAATCCAGGACATGATCTGTCTTTCTCAACCCACTGTGTCCCATCACATCAAGATATTGGTGGACAGCGGCGTGCTCATCAGCACGAAGGAGGGCCGGAATGTTACGCTGACCATCAATAAGGAGATGATGAAACATTTGTCGATGTTTTTCCTTCAGCTTAGCTGATTTTTTTGGTCAAAAACATCGATAATTTTAAATAAATCGATATAACACACACTACAAATGAGCTTGCAAGATAAAGTAGCAGTGGTTACCGGAGGTAACAGCGGCATAGGGCTCGCCACGGCGGAAGAATTCGTGGCAAAAGGCGCCAAAGTCATTATAACGGGAAGGAACGCTTATGCGGTGACTTCCGCGGCGGAAAAACTGGGCAACGGCACTTTGGGAGTGACGGCCGACCAGTCGAGCCTCGCGGATGCCGACAGGCTGGTGGCGGAAGTGAAGGAAAAATACGGGAAAGTTGACGTGCTGTTTGTCAACGCCGGTATCGGAGCCTTTTCTCCCGTGAGCGATGTAACCGAACAGGCCTTTGATGCGATCATGAATACCAATTTCAAAGGCGCCTTTTTCACCATTCAGAAGTTTTTACCCATTTTGAACGACGGGGGATCGATCATCCTGCTGTCTTCCGTGAATGCCTTTACCGGCATGCCGGGATCCAGCGTGTACTCCGCCAGCAAAGCCGCTCTCAATGCGTTGGGCCGCACTTTGAGCGCAGAACTGGCCGCACGCCGCATCCGCGTGAACACGGTAAACCCCGGGCCGATCGTAACCCCGATATTGTCCAAGGCTGGTCTGGACGACGGCAGTATCGACGCCATCCGGCAAAAATTCGCGGAGCGGATACCGCTCAATCGCGCCGGTGAATCCGCAGAAGTTGCCAAACTGGTCGCTTTCCTCGCCTCCAGCGACGCTTCTTTTATCACCGGTGCGGAATATAACATCGACGGCGGACTGACCGTCCACAAGTTGGTGGGATAGAAAAAAGTAGTAAGACTGCAAACTTTCATAATCGTTTGAAAACCCTGATGCGTACTTCAAAATTGACATAACCGTGCCGGAGCGGTTTCGCACCGCTCTGGCTTTTTTCAGAACTTCGCGGTAAGTAAAACCTGACTATTATGATAAAGGAACCCGGCAGCCTGTACACCATCCGTTTCAACGATTGCGACCCGTTCGGACATCTTAACAACGCGGCTTACCTGAATTATTTCATGAACGCCCGTGAAGATCATCTGGCAGACCATTACGATCTGCGGCTGAAGGATTTTGCCGCCATGGGCAGGGGATGGGTAGTGGCGCAACACCAGATCGCATATCTGAAACCTGCAGCAGTAGCGGAAAAGGTGTACATCTTCACCCGCGTGACGGATTTCACCGAGCAATCCATCCAGGTGGAAATGTGGATGACCGACGAGCAGCAGCAGAAAGTAAAGGCATTCCTCGTGACGCGCTTCGCGCATGTGGATCTCAAAACCGGCAAACGCGCCGGCCACGATGAGCAATTGCTGGATTTACTGGCAAACATCCGTGTAGAACATAACCCCGACAAAACTTTTGAACAGCGTCTGGCCGAAAGGCTGCAGGCGCCTTCCATCCAGCTGTGATACCCCAAACCTAACTTAGCGATTAGTAAACAGTTGTAGGTAACAGTGGCCGGGGCATTCCTGCTCCGGCTTTTTCATTTTTATTTGGAGAGAATCAAAATTTACCTACCTTTGATTAGTTAACCAAATGGTTAAACGAGTTAGTTGAGATATGCAGACAAGCAATACCACAGAACAACAGATCATCGAAGCGGCGCGCAAGATATTCATGCACAGGGGCTTAGCAGGCGCTAGGATGCAGGATATCGCTGACGAGGCGGGGATCAACAAAGCGATGCTGCATTATTATTACCGCAGTAAAGACAAGCTGTTCGACATCGTGTTCACCGAAGCGGTAGAGATGCTCCTGAGCCGGGTGAGCGCCATTTTCACGGCGGACCTGTTGCTGGAAGACAAGATCCAGTCCGTCATCGGCAGCTATATTGGCTCCATCGCTGAAAATCCATACCTGCCCTTGTTCATCATGAACGAAATTAACCAGAGCCCCGACCGCTTCGTGCAACGTTTCGTAAATACGCCCAGCTTTCCTAACATCCAGGGGTTTGTAATGTTGTTGAAGGGAGAAATGGAGAAAGGGACTATCCGCCGGGTAGATCCTGTTCAACTGATGATCAGCGTGATCTCCATGTGCGTATTCCCTTTCATCGCCAAACCTTTGCTGAAGGCGGTTTTTCATATTGGGGATCCGGCTTTTGCGCAGTTCATCGAGGAGCGGAAGGCGTTTGTGAGCAATTTTGTTTTGAACGCGCTGCGGCCCTGATATTTTTTTGGACTGGAATTAACCAAATAGTTAAATAAACGAGTTAGTTATGTTTAGATTCCTCATGCCACTGTTGCTGCTGCTTTCCGGGAGCGCCCTGGCGCAGGGGAGCTTCCCCCTCGACTCCGCATGGGCCTCGGCCAGGAGGCATTACCCGCTGCTCAGGCAACAGGAGGCTACCGACCGCGCCACCGCCCTGCAGCTCCGCAACATCCGCACCGGCTACCTACCCCAGGCCGAACTGAACGGGAAAGCCACCTATCAGTCCGACGTGGTGCAGATCCCCATCAAACTGCCCAATGTTTCCATCCCGTCCATTCCCAAAGATCAATATAACCTCAGCCTCGACGTTCGCCAGCTCATATACGACGGCGGCGCCACCACCGGCCAGCGCGACCTGCAGCTCGCCCGGCAGCAAGCCGACCGGCAAAAGGTGGAAGTCGACCTTCACCAGCTTCGCCAGCAGGTTACGCAGGTCTACTTCAACGCCCTCATCTGGGATGCCCACATCACCGCCCGCCACGAAATGATCGCCGAAGTAAAACAGCGCCGCCAAAAACTCCAGGCCGGTGTTGACAACGGCACCGTGCTGGCCAGTCAGGTCGATATGTTGCAGGCCGAAGCCCTCAAAGGCGAGCAGCAACTCGAAGAAGCCATCAACGGCAAACAAGCCGCCCTGGCCACTTTGGCCTTGCTGACCGGTAAAACTGAATCTGAAATGAATGCCCTTGTGTTACCAGCCCCGGCCGCCACAGGAAACGCGCCGCTGCAACGGCCCGAACTGGCTTTGTTCCGCTTCCAGCAAGAGGTGCTCGGCTCCCAGGCGAAGCTCACGGAATCGCTTACACGCCCAAAGCTGAGCGCATTTGTGCAGGGCGGGTATGGCCGTCCGGGTTTGAATCTGCTGTCCGATAAATTCGATTTCTATTACATGGGCGGCCTCCGCCTCAACTGGACACTTTGGAACTGGCGCTACCAGCGAACCGAGCGCGCCGTGCTGCACGAGCAGGAAACGGGCATCCAGGCGCAGTCGGAAGCGTTCGATCTTCAGACGCGGGCAAAGCTCCTCCAGCAACAGGCGGAGATCAGTACGCTGCAAACCGCCATGGAAAAGGATAAGGAGATCGTGGAGCTGCGGGGGAAAGTGAAAAACGTTTCTGCCGCGCAACTCGATAACGGGGTGATGACGGTGCACGATTACCTCACGGATCTCTACGCCGAAACCTCCGCCGTCATCGCCGGCAGAACCCGCGAAATCCAGTTCGTTTACGCTACTATCCAGTATCAGGTTATAAAAGGTTATTGACATGAAAACATCATTCGCAGCCGCTTTTTCGCTGGCATTCCTCGCCGCCTGCGCTTCGGGCGACGATATCGCAGACGCCTACGGCAATTTTGAATCCACGGAGGTGATCGTTTCCGCCGAAGCCACCGGCCGCCTCCTCCGTTTCGATGTGGAAGAAGGGCAGGTGCTGACGGAAAATTCCGTGGTGGGAGGGATCGATTCCACCCAGCTGCACCTGCGCAAAGCCCAGCTGGGCGCCAATATCAAGGCGGTAAAGAGCCGTGTGCCGGAAGTGAGCCCGCAGCTGGCCGTTATCCGCCAGCAAATCGCCACGCAGCAAAAAGAAAAAGCGCGCATCGAAAACCTGCTGAAAGCGAATGCCGCCACGCCCAAGCAGCTCGACGACATCAACGGTGCCATCGCCCTGCTCGAAAAGCAGTACACGTCCACCGCTTCCAGCCTCAATACCCAGGTTTCCGGCCTCAGTACCGAAACGCAGCCGCTGGAATTCCAGGTGGAGCAGTTGAAAGACCAGCTCGCGCAAACGCGCGTCGTAAATCCCGTCAACGGTACGGTGCTGGTGAAATACGTGGAAGCGGGAGAAGTGGTGAATTACGGGAAACCGCTCTACAAGCTCGCCAATCTTCGCACTATGTATCTCCGGGCTTATATCGACGGCAACCAGCTGGCGTCCGTGAAAACGGGGCAACAGGTGAACGTGGGTATCGACCAGCCGGATGGCACCATCCGGCAGATTAAAGGGACGGTGAGCTGGATTTCGGCGGAAGCGGAATTTACACCCAAGACCGTGCAAACGCGGGAGGAGCGCGTGCGCCAGGTATATGCGCTGAAAGTGCGCGTGGAAAACGACGGCAGCCTCAAGATCGGAATGCCGGGAGAAATGCGGATCGCCAAATAATCCATATGCAACCGATCGTTGTAAATAATATCAGCAAATCATACGGAAACGTGCAGGCGCTGCGCGATATCAGCTTCGCCGTGGAGCCAGGCGAATTGTTCGGCCTCATCGGGCCCGACGGCGCCGGCAAAAGCACGCTGTTCCGCATCCTGACCACACTGGTACTCGCGGATAAGGGAAATACTTTCGTCAACGGAATGGATGTGGTGAAAGATTACCGGGCCATCCGCCGTCAGGTGGGATACATGCCGGGGAAATTCTCCTTGTACCAGGATCTTACAGTGGAGGAGAACCTCCATTTCTTCGCCACCATTTTCAACACGACGGTGAAAGCCAATTACGACATGATCCGCGATATTTACGAGCAGATCGCGCCGTTTAAAGACCGCCAGGCCGGCAAGCTTTCCGGCGGGATGAAGCAGAAACTGGCACTGAGCTGCGCCCTCGTGCACCGGCCCGCCGTACTGTTCCTCGACGAGCCCACCACCGGCGTAGACCCCGTGTCGCGCAAGGAATTCTGGGAAATGCTGCAAAGGCTCCGGGAAAAAGGAATGCCCATCCTCGTTTCCACTCCGTACATGGACGAAGCCACCCTCTGCGACCGCGTTGCCCTCATCCAGCACGGCGCCTTTATGCAAATCGATAAGCCACAGCATATCGTGGACAATTTCCAGACGAAAATCTGGGCCTTCCGCGCGGCAAACACCTTCCGCCTTATCCGCGACCTGCGCGCCCATCCCGGTGTGACCTCCTGTTTCGCTTTCGGGGAATACCTGCACGTAGTGCTGACCACAGATCCCGCATCCGTGAAAATCGACCTGCAGGCCCATCACCCCGATATCACCTATAAACCTGCCCAGGCAGGCATAGAAGACGTTTTCATGGCCCTCATGCAGGCGCAAACCGAAACATCATGACGCAACCTGCCATCACCACCAACGCGCTCACCAAGCGTTTCGGGGATTTCATCGCCACCAACGCCATCACTTTCGAGGTGGCGCCCGGAGAGATTTTCGGGTTCCTCGGCGCCAACGGGGCCGGCAAAACCACCGCCATGCGCATGCTCTGCGGGCTGTTAAAGCCCAGCAGCGGCGAGGCCCGCGTGGCTGGGTTCGATATCTACACCCAAACGGAGAAAATCAAACAGCGCATCGGATATATGAGCCAGAAGTTTTCGCTGTACGAAGACCTCACCGTGAAAGAGAATATCCGCTTTTACGCAGGGATCTACGGCCTCAGCAACTCCCAGATCCGTGAAAAAACCGCCGGCCTGCTGGAGAAACTCCGGATGGAAGACGAGGCGGATAAACTCGTAAGCGCGCTGCCGCTGGGCTGGAAGCAGAAATTATCTTTCTCCATCGCTGTTATCCACGATCCCACCATCGTGTTCCTCGACGAGCCCACCGGCGGGGTCGACCCCATCACCCGCCGCCATTTCTGGGACCTGATCTACGAATCCGCCAGCAGAGGCGTTACCATTTTCGTGACCACGCACTACATGGACGAAGCGGAATATTGCAACCGCATTTCGATCATGGTGGACGGAAAGATACGGGCGCTGGACACGCCCGCCGCGCTGAAGCAACAATTCGGCGCCGCCTCGATGAACGATGTTTTCCTACAGCTCGCCAGGGCTAAATCCTGAATCATGAAACAGTTTTTCGAATTCGTCAAAAAAGAGTGTTTTCACATATTCCGGGACCGGCGCACGCTGATCATCCTGTTCGGCATGCCGGTGGTGCTGATCGTGCTGTTTGGGTTCGCCATCACCAACGAGATCCGCCACGCCCGCATCGCGGTGCTGGACCAGTCGAAAGACGCGCTGAGCCAGGGGCTCATCCGCAAGATCACAGCTTCTGCATACTTCGATCTCACCGAAAACCTCCGCAGCGAAAAAGACATCATGCCGGCCTTCCGCAAGGGCGATATCCGGATGGTGGTGGTTATCCCCGCCAACTTCGCGCGGGATTTCGTGCGGGAAAGGAAAGCTTCCGTGCAGTTGCTGGCCGATGCGTCTGACCCCAACACATCCTCCACGCTCATTAATTACATCAACGCGATCATTTTGCAATACCAGCAGGAGAAAACGGGAGTGCGAAACCTGCCGCTGACGATCAGCCCGGAAGTGCGGATGGTGTTCAATCCGGCATTGAAGAGCGTTTTCCTCTTCGTACCGGGCGTAATGACGCTGATCCTCATGCTGGTGTGCGCCATGATGACGTCCATCACTATCACCCGGGAAAAGGAACTGGGCACGATGGAAATCCTGCTGGTCTCTCCGCTCAGGCCGGTGTTGGTTATCGCGGGAAAGGTGGTGCCATATGTGCTGCTGTCGTTCGTGATTGCCATCATCATTCTTGTGCTGGGCGCGGGGATTTTTGGGATGCCGTTGAAGGGGAGTTTATGGCTGCTGCTGGGCGCCTGTGGATTGTTTTGCCTCACGGCCCTTTCGCTGGGCATCCTCATCTCGAGCGTCACGAATTCGCAGCAAACGGCCATGATGATTTCGATGATGGGGTTGCTGCTCCCCACGATCCTCCTCAGCGGTTTCGTGTACCCGATCGAAAGCATGCCGGTGCCGCTGCAGATCCTGTCGAACATCTTTCCGGCAAAGTGGTTTATCATTATTTTGAAGGATATCATGCTGAAAGGAAGCGATTTGCGCCACATTGCCCTGCCGATGGGCGTGCTGGCGGGTATGACGGTGTTTTTCCTGGCGGTGAGCCTCCGTAAATTCAAAACCCGTTTAAGCTGATGCGGACCATTTTTTTCATATTGCAGAAAGAGTTTTTGCAGATTTTCCGCAATAAATCGATGCTGCCCATCATTTTCGTGGTGCCCGTGGTGCAATTGTTGGTCCTTGCCTTCGCCACCAACTACGAAATCCGCGACCTCTCGATCGACATCGTAGACCACGACGGCGGCAACTGGAGCCAGCAGTTGAAAGGGAAAATCCTTTCTTCCGGCTACTTCCGGCTGCATGCACAAACCACCAGCGACCAGGCGTTCGACGATCTGGCTTCCAATAAAGCTGATCTCATTCTCGCCATCCCGCAACATTTCGAACGCGACCTGGTGCGCAATGGCGATGCCGCGGTACAATTGCTGGTGAATGCCATTAACGGCAGCAAAGCGGGGCTGGCAGCAGGTTATGCGCAAAGCATCATCGGGGATTTCAACCGCCGTATCCGGCTGGAATGGATGGCGATGGATGAAGACGATGCGCCTTCGCATTTCGATATGTGCTTCCGGTACTGGTTCAATCCCGGGCTGAATTACAAGTGGTTTATGGTCCCGGGGATACTCGTGATACTGGTGACGCTGATCGGGGCGTTTTTGTCGGGGATGAATATCGTGAAGGAAAAAGAAGCGGGAACGATTGAGCAGCTCAACGTCACGCCGATCCGCAAATACCAGTTCATCATCGGCAAACTACTTCCCTTCTGGATCATCGCGCTGTTCGAGCTGGCATTTGGCCTCACGGTCGGCAAACTGGTGTTCGACCTGCCTTTCGCCGGGAACCTGGGCTGGATTTTCCTCTTTGCGGCGGTATACCTGATGGTGATGCTGGGCCTGGGCCTGCTGATATCCACCTTTACGGAAACGCAGCAGCAGGCGATGTTCATAACCTGGTTTTTCCTGATCATCTGCATCCTGATGAGCGGCTTGTTCACGCCGATAGAAAGCATGCCGGAATGGGCGCAGCGCATCACGCAGTTCAATCCCGTGGCTTATTTCGTGAAAGTGATGCGGATGGTAATGCTGAAGGGGAGCGGCTGGGCGGATATAAAAGTATACCTGGGTATTATGCTGCTTTTCGCGGTGGCGGTTAATGCCGTGGCGATCTGGAACTACCGTAAAACCGTATAAATGTTTAACAGTGTAACAGTTGTAGGTAACAGACGGCCGGGGCTTCGCGCTCCGGCTTTTTATTTGAGCAGCTGGTGGGCCAGTTTGCCGAGTGTTTTCAGTCCGTCGTCCACCGTTTTGCTCCAGGGGTTGGAGTAGCTGATGCGCATGCAATTGTAATATCGGTCCTGCAGTGTGAAGATGCGGCCCGGGGCGAAGTTGATCTTGCGGCGGAGAGCTTGTTCGTATAATTCGATGGTATTGATATTTTCGTTCAGTTCCAGCCAGAGGACATATCCGCCCTGTGGGCGCGTTACGCAGGTATCTTCCGGGAAATAGTCGGCGATGGCCTGCTGGTAGCGGAGGCATTGCGTGTGGAGCATTTTGCGGAGGTTGCGCATGTGGTGCTCATAGCGGCCGTTTTCCAGGAAATGCCCGATAGCGGCCTGCGGGAGCGTGGCGCTCGAAATGGTATGGTTGAGTTTGAGGCGGAGGACGCGGCTTTTGTATTTGCCGGGAACGGTCCAGCCCACGCGGTACCCCGGCGCGAGGGATTTGCTGAAGGAATTGCAGAGCAGCACATTTCCGTTGCGGTCGTATTGCTTGCAGCTGCTGGGGCGGAGCTTGCCGAAATACAAATCGGCGTAGATATCATCTTCGATCAGCGGGATGTCGTACTTATTGACGAGGCGCACCAGTTCCCGTTTGTTTTTGTCCGGCATGGTGGAGCCGATGGGGTTGGAAAAATTGGTGACGAAAACGCAGGCTTTGATTTTGAATTTTGGAATGGCTTTGTCGAGATACTCAAGATCCACGCCACAGATGGGATCGGTAGGCACTTCGAGCACCTTGAGGCCGAGGCTTTCGGCGAGCTGGAAAGTGCCGCTGTAAGCGGGGCTTTCCAGGGCGATGACGTCGCCGGGTTGGGTGGTGGCGGAAAGGCATAGCGTGAGGGCGTCCATACACCCGGTGGTGGTCACCACGTCGTGTTCCGTAATGCTGCCGCCCCACTGGATGCTCATCCGCGCGATCTGGCGGCGGAGGCATAAGTTGCCTTGGAGGTCTTCGTAACTGAGCCCGCCGTTCGTTTCCCGCAGCGCCTGGATCATGCTCTTGGCCAGCTTGGCGGAGGGGAGGAGCTGCTCGGACGGGGAAGCCGTCGAAAACCGCAGCAGATCCGGCCCGTGGTGCGAGAACACCTCCGTGATCATCTCGCTCACATTCACTTCCGTCGCCTTTTTCACCGGCCGCGTGGCACTGGGCAATTCCGGCAGCCTGCGCGGGGAGAAACACACGTAATACCCCGATTTGGGGCGCGGTTCGATCAAACCTTTCCCTTCCAGGTGGTAATACGCCTGGAAAACGGTGCTCATGCTGATGCCCTGCTCCTTGCTGAGCGAACGGACAGACGGTAGCTTGTCACCGATACGGATCACTTCTTTTTCGATCATGGCCTGGATACGATCGGCCACCTGGAGATACAGATGTTCCATGTTTAGCGGTTTCTGATATGGTCGAAATTACGAAAATGGAATCTGTTCCAAATAAAAAATCCTAACTTCCCATCATAAACCGTTTACCCATGCATCACCTGCCTTTCAGCCTGGAATTACGTTTGCGCACACAATATTTATCCCTGGGGGAGATGACCGGCCCGGTCTCGGATGAAATCCTCCGGCAGGAAGTCCACCCCGGTAAATGGTCGGCCCTTGATAACATCGCGCACCTGGCCGTGTTCCAACCCATCTTCCAGCGCCGCCTCCAACGCGTGGCCGATGAGGAAACCCCGCTGTTCGAACCATATGCCTGGCAGGAAGATGAAACTTTCGCCGCTTACCGCAACCTCACCAACCGCGAGCTGCTGGCCCAGTACCGGCACGACCGTGAAGCGTTTATCCGGTATGTGGACGGCCTGAAAGAAAGTGATTTCAAACGGAAAGGGCGGCACGCCGTCTACGGCTCACTGAACGTGCACCAGTTGATCGAGATGTTCGTTTTGCATGAATCGCATCACCTATTTACCATCTTCAAACTCCTAAACTTCGGGAAATGAGCCTGTTGTATATGGAATCTCCCGCCGGGCGCATCGAGATCCGCGGTACCGGCGACTTCATTTCCCGGGTAGCTTTTCTGGACGCGGATGCAAACGTTGAACAGGAAAGCGGTGTCCCGGTCCTGTTGAAGGAATGCGCCGCCCAACTGGACGCCTATTTCAAAAGGCAGCTCCGCCAATTCGATTTACCCCTGCAACAGGAAGGGACGCCTTTCCGGCAACAGGTCTGGCAAAACCTGCTCACCATACCCTATGGCGAAACCATTACCTACCTGGCCCTGGCCAAACGCCTCGGTAACGTGAAAAGCATCCGCGCCGCAGGCACCGCTAACGGTAAAAACGATATCGCTATCATCGTGCCCTGCCACCGGGTTATCGGCGTCAACGGCGAGCTCACCGGCTACGCCGGCGGCCTCTGGCGCAAACAATTCCTCCTCGAACTGGAAAAAGGCGGGCGCCTCTTTTGATAATAACTTTCTTTAAGTAACCACTTACGTAATTATTCCACCCCGGTTGACGAACACCATTCGTCACGGACTTTCCTTTTTGATCCTGCCATCTGATCTGGTTAAAATTTACAAAACTGCATCTGTTTTATTTCCGGGAGAATCTGGAATTTTGACCTGTCATTTCAGTAACGTTAACACGCCCGCATATGAACGCAATTTTCCGCGAGGATCTATCCCGGTTCGACGAACTTTTGGAGCAGACGGCAGCCTACGCCGGCGAATTCCTCCGCCGCATGAACGAGTTGCCCGTGAGCATGGAAGTGCCGGAGATACCGTCGGCGGGTCTTCCCGAAAAGGGGATGGGCGGCTCGGCGGCGCTGGAGCTGTTCGACAACCGCTTCGGATCTTACCTGACCGCTTCCGCTGGCCCCAGATATTTCGGATTCGTCACCGGAGGCGTAACGCCGGCGGCCCTTACGGGCGACTGGCTGTCTTCCGCCATAGACATGAACGCCGCGGATAAATCTTCCCTGGCATTCGCTCTGGAAAAGGAAACCCTCCAGCTCCTGCGCCAGCTTTTCTCCCTACCGGACGCCTTTGAAGGCGTGTTTGTAACCGGCGCAACCATGTCGAACTTCACAGGACTGGCGGCTGCGCGGCAATGGCTGGGCCAGCAGCAAGGTGTGAATGTGGCGGAGCAGGGGGCCGGCGCCTTGCACAACGTGAAAGTACTCGCCGCCACGCCGCATTCCAGTGTAGCGAAAGCCTTGTCGATGCTGGGCCTGGGCCGTAACAGCCTCGTGCTCCTGCCCACTTTACCGGGGCGCGAAGCGGTGGATGTGAAGGCGCTGGAACGGTGGATCGCCGGCAATCCCGGGACGCCTTTCATTTACGTGGCTTCGGCGGGAACGGTCAATACCGTTGATTTCGACGACATCGCCGCCATCGCGGCGCTCAAACATAAACATCCGTTCTGGCTGCATGTAGACGCGGCTTTCGGAGGCTTCGCGGCCGTAAGTCCCCGGTTCCGGCACTGGCTGAACGGCTGGGAGCAGGCCGACAGCATTACGATCGACGCGCATAAGTGGCTCAACGTGCCATACGACTGCGCAATGCTGTTCAGCCGCCATCCGAAGCTGCAACTGGAGGTTTTCCAGAATGCGGGAGCAGCTTACCTGGGGGACCCGGCGCAAAACTTCAATTACATCAACTACGCCCCTGAAAACTCGCGCCGCCTCCGGGCATTGCCCGCCTGGTTTTCGCTTCGCGCATATGGTGCGGAAGGGTACCGGGATGTGGTGGAGCAAAACGTGAAACAAGCGCAGCGCCTCGGCGAAGCCCTCGAAAAGAGCGGGCACTTCCGCCTGTTGGCGCCGGTGAAGATGTGCGTGGCCTGCTTTACATTCAACATGGAGGAAAGTAAGTTGGCTGATCAGATCCATGTCTTTTTACAGGCGCTTGTCAAGCGGGGCGTGGTGTATGTCACTCCCACGCAATACGCCGGACTGCCGGCAATGCGCGCGGCCCTGGTGAACTGGCGCACTACGGATAAAGACACGGATCTGGCGTTCGCGGAACTGGAATCGGTGGCCGCGTCGATCCGGGGATTATCGGCCATTTCTGCAAATAATTGATTTAGAGGTTGATATTAGTATTATTGGCGATGGGTTTCTACCCATCGCTTGCTAATCATCCTCCTATATTAACCTGATGAATATGCAACAGCGGAACCATACCAACGCTTACGTGGCGTTGATCATCGTAAGTATTTTCTGGGGAACCACTTACCTCGCCGCCCGGATCGGCGTGCAGCACATGCACGGCATGATGCTGGCGGGCTTGCGGCAAACGGGCGCGGGGATCATTCTCGTCGCGTTTTTCCTGCTGCGGGGGTATAAACTGCCGCAAGTGCCGGTATTGTCGAGGCTCTTCGTGATCGGAACAATCATGCTTTGCGGCAGCAACGGGCTCATGACCTGGGCGATGCAGTACATCCCGAGCGGGTTGGGCGCCATCATCGCCGCTACGGTACCCATCTGGATCACGATTTTCAGTTTTTTCCTCGTCCAGAAAACGAAAATTACCTGGCAGCTGATAGCGGGTATGCTGATCGGGCTCCTGGGGATTGGGGGGATTTTTTACGATAACCTTGCGCAGTTGATGAACGAAGAATACCGTTTCGGGGTGATGCTGATTACCCTGGCCTGCGTGTTCTGGGCGCTGGGATCGGTGCTCACGGCCAAATGGGCGTTGGGGATCAATTACCTGTACGGCGCGGGGTTCCAGATGCTGTTCAGCGGGGTGGTGATGCTCGTGATCGCGGGCCTCATGGGGCAACACCTGCACTTTTCGTCGTTCACGGGGGAATTATGGGGAAGCCTGCTGTATCTCATTTTTATCGGATCTTTGTTAAGTTATTCCGCATATGTATTCGCATTGAACAACCTGCCGCCCTCGCTGGTGTCCGTATACGCTTATATCAACCCCATCGTAGCGGTGATACTGGGTTGGCTGATCCTTCAGGAGAAGCTGAACTGGCTGATGGGATTGTCGTGCATGGTGACGCTCCTGGGCGTTTTCATCGTCAACAAGGCATTCAACAAGCAAAAAAGTTATGAACACAGCAAATGATATCCGCATCCTGGGCTGGCATCCTGATTACCAGCCGCATTTTGAAAGGCTTAACAAGGCCTGGATCAGCAAATTCTTTAAGCTTGAACCCGTGGATTATGCCGTGCTGGAGCATCCGTATGAGCATATTATTGCTACCGGCGGCGATATCATCTTCGTAGCCATCAGTAACCAAATCGTAGGTACAGTCGCCTACCGGCCGGAATCGGACGATACGGTGGAAATGACGAAAATGGCCGTGGACGAAAACTTCCAGGGCCGCAAGCTGGGCTGGGCGCTGGGCAAGGCGATCGTGGAAAGAGCGGCGGAAAAGGGTTTCGCGAAGATGGTATTGTATTCCAGCCGCAAGCTGGCGCCGGCCATCAACATGTACCATAAACTGGGATTTGAAGAGGTGCCGGTGGGGGAAGTGGAATATGAACGCTGCGACATCAAAATGGCATTACCCCTGCAACAACCGCCGCTGGCGGCACTGGCACGAGAACTGAAGGAACTGGTGCTGCAAACGGAAGTTCGCCTGCTGCAATTCTCCGGTGAGGAAGCCGCTGCGCGGCCCGCTGCCGATAAATGGAGCCGGAAGGAAATCCTCGGACATTTGACCGATTCCGCCCTCAACAATTATCCCCGCTTCATCCGCGCGCAGCAAAACGCGCTGCTGGAAACGCCCGGCTACGACCAGGACTTCTGGGTAGAGGCACGGCAATACGGCCGGGACGACTGGCACGAACTGGTGCAGATATGGAAATCTGTGAACCTGCACATTGTGAAACTGCTGCCCCTGATTCCCGCGGAAGCGCTGGGCAACACCCTCGTCATAGGTACAAATGCGCCGGCTACGCTTGCGTTCTGGGCGAACGACTATCTTCGTCACCATCAACATCACCTCCAACAAATATTCCCCGTACATGCAAATTATTAAAGCCACGGCAGACCGGCTGGCCGCGCTCGCCGAATTGTTTGACGCCTACCGGCAACATTATGAACAAACACCCGACGTCCCAGGGGCGTATGCGTTTCTTTCCGAACGCCTGGAGCGGAACGACAGTGTTATTTTCCTGGCTGAAGATGAAGGCCGGGTGCTGGGATTTACCCAGTTGTACCCCGTTTTTTCCTCCATCGGCATGAAGCGGGCCTGGATACTGAACGACCTGTTCGTGACGCCGGATGCCCGCCAGCGGGGCGCGGCAAGGGCATTGCTGGCCAGGGCGCGGGAGCTGGGGCAGGATACCGGGAGCCGGTACCTGATGCTCCAGACGCATTTTGACAACAAGAAGGCCCGCGCCTTGTATGAAAGTACAGGCTGGGAGCTGGATGAAGCATTTGGATATTACTACCTCTCCTTATAGAATACAGTTAACTAGAAACGATGTACCAAAGCGGGCTTCTGCCCGCTTTTTTCGTTTAGGGATAAATGTTTTTCTTTGGGGGATGGAACAGCATCAAAACCCCTGGCGCTTCGAATCCGCCAGTGTCCCTTACGAAAACCCCTGGATCCGGGTAACGGAGCGGCGGGGAATGAACCCCTCCGGCAACCCAGGCCTCTACGGCATTGTGCACTTCAAGAACCTGGCGATCGGGGTGGTGGCGATGGACGAGGAGCAACACATCTGGCTGGTAGGGCAATACCGCGTGCCCCTGGAGGCCTGGAGCTGGGAGATCTGCGAAGGCGGCGGCCCGCTCCGCGGCGATCCCCTGGAATCAGCCATACGCGAACTGCTGGAAGAAACAGGGCTCAGGGCAGGAAGCTGGAGGCCCATTGTCAGAATGCACCTGTCCAATTCCGTGTCCGACGAAGCCGGTATCGTATACCTGGCGCAGGATCTGGAACAGGGTGAGGCCGAACCGGAGGAGACGGAACAGCTGATCGTTAAGCGGGTTCCCTTCCCGGAAGCCTACCGGATGGTGCGGGATTTCGAGATCACGGACTCCCTTTCCGTGGCCGCCATCCAAAAGATCAGGCTCATGATGCTGGAAGGGGAGCTTTGATCCCGTATCTTTGCGCCGATGAACCACCGATTCAAACCACAGGCTCCCAAGCCGAAACAGTCTTCCCTCATCATCGGCCGCCAGCCCCTGCTGGAAGCCATGAAGAACGGAAAGGCCATTGAGCGTATCTATATGCTCAAAACCGCCTCCGGCGATATCATTCCGCAAATCCGCAACCAGGCCACCGAGCTGCGTATCCCCATCAACTACGTGCCGGTGGAAAAACTCAATAGCCTCACACAGGCAAACCACCAGGGCGTGGTGGCCGTCGCGGCCGCCGTTTCCTACCTCGACCTGCAGGATGTCATCTCCCACGTAGTCGAAAAAGGCGAAACACCGCTTTTCCTCATCCTCGACGGAATCACCGACGTGCGCAATATCGGCGCTATCGCCCGTAGCGCTGTTTGTTGCGGCGCCCAGGCCATCATCATTCCCGACAGGGGCATTGCCGCCCTCAATGAGGAAGCGCTGAAATCCTCCGCGGGTGCGCTAGAACGCATTTCCATCTGCAGGGTGAACAGCCTGCTCAAAGCCATCGACGAGCTGCATCTCAACGGCATCAAAATCGTCGCCAGCGAAATGGAAGCGCCGCAAAAGCTCCAGGACCTTCCCTGGCGCGAACCGGTGGCGGTAATTATGGGATCGGAGGATAAAGGCGTGTACCCGGCCCTGCTCAAAGCGGCCGACCAGCAGTTTCATATCCCGATGCAGAATAATTTCGAGTCGTTCAACGTATCTGTCGCCGCGGGGATAATCCTGTATGAAGCCATGAAGCAACGGTTGGAACCCTGATGTCCGGATCAGAGAATTCGTTATTTTAGCGTATGCTGAAATTCATCGAATGCTCCCGCGACGCCATGCAGGGCTGGTCGCGCATGATTCCCGCAACTGAAAAGATGGAATATCTCAATGCTTTGCTGCGCGTGGGTTTCGATACCCTCGACTTTGGCAGTTTCGTTTCCGCCAAAGCCATTCCCCAGATGGCGGATACGGCGGAGGTGCTGGCGGGGCTGGAGCCTTCGGGCACAAAGCTGCTGGCGATCGTGGCGAACGTCCGCGGGGCGGAGGAAGCGGTGTTGCATGAGCGGATACAATACCTGGGGTTTCCATTTTCCATCTCCGAAACATTCCAGATCCGCAATACCAATAAAACCATTCCCGAAGCGCTGGAGCAGGTTACGGCCATCCAGGAGCTGTGCATCAAGAACGGGAAGCAGCTGGTCATCTATATTTCCATGGGTTTTGGTAATCCGTACGGCGATCCGTATAGCCCGGAAGTAGCGCTCGAATGGGCGGACCGCTTCGCGGGCATGCATATACCCATTATTTCGCTGGCCGATACGGTGGGTGTAGCGGAGCCTGCGGGCATCGCGGCGCTGTTTTCCGCGCTGGTGCCGGCGTACCCGCAGGTGGAGTTCGGCGCGCATTTTCATTCCACGCCGCAGGCCTGGGAAGAAAAGATCGCGGCGGCCTGGGATAACGGTTGCCGGCGGTTCGATAGTGCCATCCGCGGAATCGGTGGCTGCCCGATGGCGCAAGATGATCTCGTGGGCAACATCGCGACCGAAAACCTGTTGCGTTTCTGCGCATCACGGGGAATCGCGTCGGGGCTGGATGCGAACGCATTTGGAGAGGCGATGGTGCTGTCAGATCGGGTGTTCCGTCATTAGCCTTATTTTTTGATACTTTTGCAGCATGAATTTTCGCCTCACTTTCCCGGTGGAGCCGCTAGGTCCTTCCATGCAATATTCCGATAAGCTGTTGCTATCGGGTTCCTGTTTTGCGGAGGAGATCGGCCACCGGCTGCAGCAGCACAAATTCGACGTGCTGCTCAATCCCAACGGCATACTTTTCAATCCCCTGAGCATCGCCAGGAGCATGACTTCTTACCTGGATAATAAACGATATACGGCGGATGATCTTTTCCTTCACGAGGATATCTGGCATAGCTGGGACCATCATTCCCGTTTTTCGGGAACGGATAAAGTCCGGGTGCTGGCGCAGATCAATGCCTCGCAGGACGCAGCGGCCGCGCGGCTGAAGGAGGCGGATTGGCTGGTGGTGACGCTGGGTTCGGCGCATGCCTGGTACCTGAAGGAAAACGGGCAGCTGGTGGGCAATTGCCATAAGGTGCCGGAAGCGTCGTTTACGAAGAAACTCGTGCCGGCGGATGAAGTGATCGCGGCGCTGGACAATATGATGCACCGGTTATTTTTCGTGAACCGGAAAGTGAATATCCTGTTTACGGTGAGCCCTGTGCGTTATGTGCGCGATGGGGTAGTGGAAAACAATCTGAGCAAGGCGGTATTGTTGCAGGCGGTACATCATTTGGTGAATAAGTTCGACCGGTTGTTTTATTTCCCGGCATATGAGCTGGTGCTGGATGATTTGCGGGATTACCGGTTTTACAAGGAAGATATGGTGCATCCGAATGATCAGGCGGTGCAGTATGTTTGGGAACATTTTCTAAAAGCGTGTGTTCAGCCTGCTTCGCAGGACGTGGCGCGGCAGGTTGCGGAGCTTTTGCGGGCGAGGGGACATCGGCCTTTTAATCCTGGAAGTCCGGCCCATAAACAGTTTCTGGCTACGATGGCGAAGAAGGCGGGCCAGTTGCAGGAGGCGCATCCATCTCTGGATTTCGGAGATTTACTGAATTTTTTCGGACATTAAATCCTTCTTTCGGTATAAATACCATACAGCCGCCTCTTTTGAGCGCGGCTTTTTTTATTTTCTCCGAATTCCGGAGATATTTCACGCTGAAACTGATATGCATATTTTGGTCAGAGAAAACAGGCCCTATAATTTTGCATTCAACAAAAACCAAAACAATTTTTATGGTAAAAGAAAAAGAAATCACGTCGGCCGCGATCCTTGAAAAGGTGGCCAACCGGAAACTGGAAACCCTGACGGAAACCGTGAACGAGCATCATGTGGCCATCACTGAACTGGTGGAGTATCGGATGAGGGGGTAATGGGAGATGCGCGGCGCAGATGATTTGGGCTTAGAAAAAACAGTCTGCCTGGAAAATTATCCGGCAGACTGTAAGAAAGTATTTGAAACCCTGATATCTACACTTCCGGTTCTTCTTCGAACCCATCGGCGGATTTGCGTTCCTTGATGAACACGACGCCAATCACCAAACAGATAATGGCGATGGCGACCGGGTAAATCAGGCCGGCGAGGTGGTTGTTATAGCGTTGCACCAACAGCGTGGCGATTGCGGGCAGCATGCCGCCGAAGATGCCGTTCCCGATGTGGTAGGGCAGCGACATCGAGGTGTAGCGGATGCGGGTCGGGAAAAGCTCAACGAGAAATGCGGCGATAGGGCCGTATACCATCGTCACGAATACCACTTGTATGAAAACGAGGAATATAACCCAGATGGTCTGGCTTTGTCCCAGTTTCACTTCTTTGGTCGGTTGTTTTTCGTTGACGGTTACTTCCGTGACGATGGTGCCATCGGTGTACTCGCGGATTTTGCGGGTGCTTTCGAATTGTGTTCCGTTGCTTTCGGAGGAATTCCTCTCAATGCGGTAGCGCTCGGCGATTTCCTGTTTGCGGGACATGTCTACCGTGCTGTCCATGGCATTATAGATTGGGAAATAGCTGATGGCGGCGATGAGCATACCGGCCATCATGATTTTTTTCCTGCCAATTTTATCGGAAAGGTGGCCGAAGAGGAGGAAAAGCGGGGTGCCGAAAAGCAGCGCGGTAGCGATGATGATGTTTGATTGTATGAACTCGATCTTCATGGTGTTTTGAAGAAAGGAGAGCGCATAGAACTGTCCGGTATACCAAACCACGCCCTGGCCCATGGTGGCGCCGAAGAGGGCGAGGAGTACCAGCTTGAGGTTTTCTTTGTTACCGAAGCTTTCTTTCAGCGGGTTGGCGGAGGTTTTGCCTTCGGCCTTCAATTTGGAAAACAAGGGGGACTCATGGAGCTTGATGCGGATATAATAGCTCATGAGCACGAGGAAGATGCTCAGCCAGAAGGGAATGCGCCAGCCCCAGTCGTTGAAGGATTCCGGTGTCATCATGAGTCTTGTGGCGAGGATGACGCCCAGCGATACAAAGAGGCCAAGAGTAGCGGTGGTCTGGATGAAGCTGGTGAAATACCCGCGCCGGTTTGCAGGGGAATGCTCCGCCACATACGTGGCCGCGCCGCCATATTCACCACCCAGGGCCAGCCCTTGCGCCAGCCTGAGGATGAGGACGAGGATGGGAGCGAAGACGCCGATAGTGGCGTAGCTGGGGATCAACCCGATGGCAAAGGTGCTGCCGCCCATGATGAGCAGGGTGAGCAGGAAGGTGTATTTCCTGCCTACCATATCGCCTAGCCTGCCGAATACGATGGCGCCGAAAGGGCGTACCACGAAGCCGATGGCGAACGTGGCCAATGTGGCGATGTATGCCAGGGTAGGATTGCTGTCGGGGAAGAATTTTTCTGCCAGGATCAGGGAGAGGCTACCGAAAATGTAGAAGTCGTACCATTCGATAAGGGTTCCCGCTGAAGAAGCGAATATCACCTGCCAGATATTCTGCTTCGGGTTGGATACATTCATAAAGTGAAATTGTTATCCGGAAAAGATAAAAAATAACCGGAATGTTTCCAACCTTCGGGAGTTTTGCATTGTTTTAACCGTTAACTTTAAGAAACTACCTCGGAAATACCTGATGCTGCGGATTTTTCTCATTTTATTGCTGACTGCGGGACTATATCCTTATACGCTTTCGGCCCAAAGGGCCAAGGTAGGAGTCACCCTGAGCGGTGGCGGCGCCAAAGGGCTGGCGCATATCGGCATCCTCCAGGCGATCGACAGTGCGGGGTTGCGTGTCGATTATCTCACGGGCACGAGCATGGGAAGTATCGTGGGATCGCTCTATGCCATCGGATATTCCGGCGATTCGATCGAAGTGATGGCGCGGAAGCTGGATTGGAGCGGGCTTTTTTCCAATCAGCCCGTCATGGACGATATCAGCTACGAAGAAAGGTCCGAATACAACCGGTACATGATCGAAATCCCTTTCGAGTATGGAAAACCGAAACTCACCTCGGGCGTGATCTCCGGCGAACAACTGTGGCTGGAACTAGCCAAAATGCATTGGCCGGTGCGCGATGTAAAGGATTTCACCCGCTTCAACATTCCTTTTAAATGCATCGCCACCGATGTGGCTACCGGAGATATCGTTACCCTGGATAAAGGTGAAATCGTGCAGTCGATCCGTGCGAGCATGGCTATTCCCTCGATTTTTACAGCCGTCCGGATTGACGGGCGCAAGCTGGTGGACGGCGGCGTGGTTCGAAACTTTCCCACCACCACCGTCCGGGAAATGGGGGCGGATATCGTTATCGGCAGCAACGTAAGCGGTGGTTTACGCACCGCCGAGGAACTGAATACCCCCATCGATATCCTCTACCAGCTGGGTTTCTATAAAGACGCGGCCGATTTCGTGGAAGCCAGGAAGCTCACGGACGTATACATCGAACCCGAACTGAACCGTTATTCCGCCGCCAGTTTCGGCAGTGTAGATTCCATCATCGAAATCGGGAAGCGCAAAGGGAGGGAGATGTACCCCGTTTTCAAACGGATGGCCGATTCCCTGAACGCGCTTTACCCCATCGCCGCACTACCGAAAAATCGCCTGCCGGTGGTGCCCGACATCGAAATCGCCGGGATCGCCGTGGCCGGACTGGTACACTCTGACGAAAAATTCTTCCGCGGCAGACTGGGGCTGGAGCCCGGGGGGTGTTATACGCCTGATATGATCCGCGAAGCCATTCTTAACGTATACGGCACCCGGTTCTATAAACAGATCACCTATAATCTTCGTCCGCTCGGCTACGGCCGCAGCGAGTTGGATATCCAGGTGGAGGAGAATCCCCTGACGTACGTCAAATTTGCCCTGCACTATAATACTTATACAAGTGTCAGCGCCATTGTGAACGTGACGCAGCGAAATTTCATCGTGCCCAACAGCCGCGCACTCGTGTCTGCGGCCATCAGTGAAAATCCGCGGCTTCGGGGGAGTTCTTCAAATACCTCGGCCGCAAGCGGAACGTAGGATTCGGTCTGGGTGCCTATTACGAGAACAACCCGCTGAGCTTCTATTCGGATTTCCGTAAGGAGCTGGAATACCGTAACAAATACGCCAATGTGAGCGGTTCGCTGCAATTTATGCTGAACCGCGTCATGGCCGTAGGGATTGGATCCCGGTGGGAATATATCCGCGTGAAGCCTAAACTTTCACCCAACATCCAGATCGACGGAAACACCAATCAGCTGAATTCCTACGTCTTTTTCGGGTTAAATACCCTCGACCGCCAGCAATTCCCGACCCGGGGCGCCACCATCAATTTAGAAGCAGGCGCCGTGCATAGCCAGCATCCGGATATGTTTGTGCGCCTGAACGGTCACGATCTACGGCTGGACAGTATCGGCTTTAGATTTAATAACTATACGCGGCTTTCCTTCAAATCGAATTATTACGTGTCTTTGGGCCGGAAATCGTCGCTGATGATGGGGGCCTATGCGGGCTTCAATTTCAACTATAACCAGCTCCTTGTTAATGATTTCAGGATCGGCGGCGTTACGGATTTCAGTCGGGGCCAGATACCATTTGTAGGGCTGTATGACGGGGAAGTAAGCACGGCCAGCGTAGGCGCGCTGCAGCTGGGCTGGCAATACGAAGCCCTTCGCAATATCTTTGCCATCCCGCGGGTATCCGCCGCCGTATACGACCTCATCGGCAACCTGGAAACCAACTACCGCTATGTAACGGGATATGGCCTTACGCTGGCTTACAGCACCAAGCTGGGCCCGATGGAGGCAACCCTCATGTACAGCGACCAGGCGCAGATTCTCAAGGCATATGTAAACCTGGGTTTCCATTTTTGATGTTGGGCGATCTCAACCGATTATTCGCTTTTTATTCGTCCGGTGACCTGATGCATAACAAACGCAATATTATGCTTGGCGATTTGCAGTTGCGCCTTCAATTGAAGGAGGCTGATGTCATCGTGGCGTATGAGCATGGAAATGTGATGCTGGAAAATCAATCGATAACTGCGGTGGCTGACGTTTTGAACCGGAATTTCAACACCGTTTACCGGCGTTTTGAACATGCCGTTATGCAGGGCGCTAGTGTGAAAGACCTGCAACGGATGAGCGTTTCCATGTCCTGCACTATCTTTACATGTATAATAAATGGCGCCGCCTGTATGCCGAAAAGAAGCACCTGGATCCGGGGTTCAGGGATGAAGATTTCAGCCAACCGGGAACACACGATATCATTGCGACATATTGCAAACAACATTTTCCCGGAAAGTGGGTAGAAATAACGGGTGAAATGCTGTGGAAATCCAATGAAGAAATCCGCCGCTATGAAACTGGAAGGCAATTGTACGATAACAAGTAGCTTCCCGTTGAGTTGTAAGTTGAAGGTTGTCGTGCGGGAAATGCTTTGGATATTTATCAATCCTGCAGGTCCGTCAATGCATCCGGTCGCCGCGCACCGGGAGCTTCGCGATCATGTCCGCCTCAAATTCCAGCCATTCCGTCCACCGCTGGCGTACGCGTTCTTCGGGAAGGTATTCATTCGCCAGGTCGATAAACAGCCGGTAATGCCCCGCTTCGGAAATCATGAATTTGCGATAGAACTCTTTCAGGTAAGCATCTTCCAGCCCTTCACTCAACAAGCGGAACCGCTCCGCACTCCGCGCTTCGATCAGGGCGAACTGCAGTAAGCGATCGAGCAGTACTGCATCCGGTGCTCCGCCCCGCTGCTGGAAATTCATCAGTTCATTTACATATAAATCTTTCCGCTGCTTACCCAGTGCGAAGCCGCGTTTCTTCATTTCTGCGAGCACCTGGCGGAAGTGCCCCCATTCCTCCGTCACGATCGGCGCCAGTTCGTCGACCAGTCGCGCCCGCTCGGGATAACGTTGTATGAGCGAAATCGCCGACGTGGCCGCCTTCTGTTCGCAAAAAGCATGATCGGTCAGGATTTCTTCCAGGGAAATTGCCGCAAGGTTCACCCAGCGCGGGTCTGTGGGTAATTTCAGGCCGAGAATCGAAACTTTACTGCTCATACGCTGTTGATATTGAAAAGGCAAAGTTACAGATAAGATAATTAGATTTGAAGCATGCAAAAAGAAGACTTTCTCCGCATCGCCCTCGACAAGCGCCGGGAAAAGCACGCGTTCCGCCAGTTGCGCACGCCCGGCCAGCTCGTGGATTTCTGTTCCAACGACTACCTCGGCCTGGCACGGAATGAGCGCATCCAGGAAGAGGCGCTGCAGATCTGCCGGCAGCTTCCGCAGGTCCATGGCAGCGGCGGCAGCCGGCTTCTTGCGGGAAATTATGAACTGGTGGAAGCCGCGGAAAAGCTCATCGCCGGTTTCCATGAAGCGTCGGCTGGCCTGCTATTCAATTCCGGGTACGACGCCAACCTGGGCCTCTTTGCCTGCGTTCCCCAGAAAGGGGATGTGGTCATCTACGATCAGTTTATTCATGCCTCTATCCGCGACGGCATCAGGCTGTCGGCCGCGCAGTCTTTTTCCTTCCTTCACAACGATCTCCACGATCTGGAGAAAAAGCTCGCCAATGCCGACGGCAGGATCTTTGTGGCCGTGGAGTCGGTGTACAGCATGGATGGCGACCTGGCGCCGCTGGTGGAGATTTCCGCTTTATGCAACCGGCATGGCGCTTTCCTGATTGTGGACGAGGCCCACGCCACGGGCGTTGTGGGCGAAAAAGGCGAGGGCCTGGTGCAGCTGCTGGGGCTTCAGGGCCGATGCTTCGCCAGGGTACATACCTTCGGCAAGGCCGTGGGGTGCCACGGCGCGGTGGTGCTGGGTTCCCCGGTACTGCGCGACTACCTCATCAATTTTTGCCGCCCTTTCATCTATACGACTGCATTGCCTCCGCAGGCCGTGGCGGTGCTACTCGCCGCTTACGATGTTTTTCCGGACCTGGATGCCGAGCGGAAGCACCTGCAGCGGCTCATACAGCTGTTTGCTTCCCGGTTGGGTGGGCGGAGCGAAACCCCGATCCAGTTGGTGATGGCACCTGGAAACGCGCATGCGCGCGGACTGGCGCAGCATTTGCAGGAGAAAGGCATGGACGTACGGGCCATTTTACATCCCACCGTTCCAAAAGGTCAGGAGCGCCTGCGGGTGGTGTTGCATAGTTTTAATAGTGTAGAAGAAGTGGAAAACCTGGCCGCCGCTGTCTTGGCATATTCCTGAAAAGGCGTATATTAACAATAGATTTCCTAACCTTCTAAAACTATTTTATGGAGATGCATCCCGTCTGGAAAAAAGTATTAGAAGAGGTTGAATTTGTATCCTGGTACCATGCTTTCGCTGCGCAGTTTCAAACGATGCCGGCATTCACCGACCATAGCGTAACCGAAGCCCAGGATATGATCATGGAGTTTGGCTTCCTCAAAACTGTCTATGATCCCGCAAATTTCCTCTACCAGGTAGAAGGTGTGGACGATACCCGGTCCATCAAGGGGCTTGGTTCCGGCCTGAAAATTTCGCTGAAAGAGGGCAGAATAGAAGTGGATATGGCGTTCGACCTGGATCACGATACCCGGGTTGGCGGTAAGTTTTCCCTTATACCGGCGCAAATGGGATATGAAGGTCCCGTCATTCCCATACCAGTTTTTACCAACTACAAGGAATTATTCGCCGCACTGAAAAAAATCTTTGGCATGTACGAAGACATTGGCAATAAAGTTATCGACATCTTCCTGGCCGAACCGGCTACCATGTAACGTTATGAGAATCCTTCCCTTACTGCTGACCGTCGCCCTCGTCTGGGCGCTCAATCATCGTTTTGCCAACAAGCCTGCTTTCGGAATGTTGTTCAGTCCGCAGCACGGCTTCTGGGTACATGCGGAGCCTGCGGGCGCCGGTGCGGCCACGGCACAGCTGTCGCTTCCGGAGCTGAAAGACTCCGCCAGTGTGTGGTTCGACGAGCGCATGGTAGCCCATGTTTTCGCGCGGAACGATTACGACGCTTATTACATACAGGGTTATATCCATGCTTCCAACCGGCTCTGGCAAATGGAACTACAGACGCATGCAGCCGCCGGCCGCCTCAGCGAGATCCTGGGCGAAGGGCTCCTGGCTTACGACCGGCTGAAGCGCCGTGAAGGCATGGTATACGCCGCTGAACAGGCGGTAAAGGCCATGGATGCGGATCCTGTGTCGAAACTCATCACCGGAGCGTATGCCGACGGGGTGAACGCCTATATCAAAACCCTCCGCGAGCGCAACTATCCCTTGGAATATAAGTTGCTGGGCTACGCGCCTGAGCCGTGGACCAAACTGAAATCAGCCCTGCTGATCAAATATATGGCCTACGACCTGGCTTCCACAGGCGACGATATCGCGTACTCCAATGCACGCCAGCGTTTCGGGAAGGATATCTTCAACCAGTTGTATCCCGATTGGCCGGATGTGATCGCGCCGATCATTCCGGTGGGCACGCCTTTCCCGGCCGGGTCACTGAAAGCAGTTCCTCCTCCTGATAGCGTGGAAACGGAAGGGATTGGTGCATTCAGGCCCGGTTCCCGTCCCGATCCGGATAACGGGTCCAACAACTGGGCGATAGCGGCGGCTAAAACGAAAAACGGAGCGCCGATCCTCGCCAACGATCCGCATTTATCCTTGTCGTTACCTTCGATATTTTATGAAATGCAGCTCAGTACGCCAGATGCGAAGATGTATGGCGTATCTATCCCCGGCGCGCCCGGCCTGATCATCGGATTTAACGATCATATCGGCTGGGGGCTGACGAACGGGTATATGGACGTACTGGATTATTATACCATGGAGTTCCGCAATGGCAAGCGTGAATACCGTTTCAACGGTGAGTGGCGCAAGGCGGATCTGCGGGTGGAGGAAATCCGTATCAAAGGCCGGGAGCCTTTCCAGGACACGGTGGCATATACAGTGTGGGGGCCGGTGCTCTATGATCCCGGTTTTGGCGGCGAGGGTTTCGGCAATGGCTATCTGGCCATGCGCTGGACCGCGCACGATGCCTCCAACGAGTTGCTCAGCCTTTACCGGCTTAACCGCGCGAAGAATTACGCCGATTTTACCGGGGCGCTGTCGATCTGGAGCAGTCCCGCCCAGAATTTCCTGTTCGCCGGCCGGCAGGATGGCATTGCGATCTGGCAGAACGGCAAGCATCCGCTGCGCTGGAAAGACCAGGGTAAGTTCGTGATGCCCGGAGGCGACAGCACCTTTGCCTGGCAGGGGTATATTCCCATGAGCGAGAATCCGCATATTCAGAACCCTGTGCAGGGATTTGTGCAGTCGGCCAACCAACATCCTGCCGACAGTACTTTCCCTTACCGGATGTTCGGGTATTATACTTCGTTCCGCGGATTACAATTGCAGGAGCGCCTGAGCGCCATGCAAAACATTACGCCGGAAGACATGATGCGCCTGCAGAACGACAATACCAACCGCCTGGCCGTTAGTGCCGTGCCATTCCTCGCAGATTACGTGATGCCCGCCAAACTGACCGCGGCGCAACGTCCGTATTGGGAGATGCTGTTCCAGTGGGACGGGGTGGCCTCGCCCGACAGCAAGGCCGCCACGGTTTATAACTTGTGGTGGGAACAGCTGAACACACGCATTTGGCGCGACGAAATGCCGCTAAAAGACAGCCTGGTATGGGAGATGCCTACTCCGGAAGCCACTTTATACTGGCTGATGCGCGACAGCGCGATGCGGTTCGTGGACGACATTCGTACGCCGGCACGGGAGACGTTGGCCGATGTGGTGACGGCAGCCTTGCAGGAAGCGGCGGACACGGCGGCGGCAATTTCGGCCCGAGGGGATTTATCGCTGGGTGGGAATCGCGGGACAGACATCCGTCATTTGACGCGGAGTATTCCCGCCTTCAGCCGGATGGGTCTTCGGACGGGTGGTGGCGCGCATATTGTGAATGCGACGAAGAAGACGCACGGCCCGTCGTGGCGGATGGTTGTGGAATTAGGGGAGGAGCCGAGGGGCTGGGGGATTTATCCCGGTGGTCAGAGCGGTAATCCGGGCAGTCCGTATTACGATAATATGGTGGATGATTGGGTGGCGGGGAAATATTACTCGCTGCATGTATATGACGAAAGGGAAAGTACGGATGCGAAAGTGCGTAAAATATTTTTCACGCCTGCAAGGTAGGCTGGCGGCTGGTTTCAGGAGACGGATAGAAATTAATTTCTGAAATATTTGGCAGAAAATATTTAATTCCTATCTTTGCAATCCCAAACGAAACGGGGATGATCCTGTAGCTCAGTTGGTAGAGCAATACACTTTTAATGTATGGGCCCTGGGTTCGAGTCCCAGCGGGATCACAGAAGGCGCTAGAAATAGCGCCTTTTTCGTTTAAACCCTTCACCACTCCTGGGTTTTACGGAATAATTCGCACAAGAAAGCACAAAGTCTATCAGATCATTCGGGGACCTGTTCGGAGACCTATTCGGGGATCGTAAATTAGGTCCCCTACCATTGATTGCGTAGCGGTTTTAGGCTTATTCAAAAACCTAAAAACTTGTGCGAAATGAAAGTTAACGAACATCTTTCCATCTTATTCTTCCTCTCGAAGAAGAAAGCAAGTAAGGACGGCAAAGCGCCGATTTGGGCCAGAATTACGGTTGACGGTGAACGGGCTGAATTTTCCCTCGGCCGAAAAATTCTCCCCGATTTTTGGGATCAGGAGCGCGAGAATGTGAATGTCTCCGTACACCCTGAGAAAAAAGAAGCCATGCAAATGTCCAGTGAGATTTCCCAAATTCTTACCGACCTCAACACCCATTATTTTTTCTCTCCCAGCATTATGCACGGGTATCGGCCGATCTGTTGAAACGATCATACTCCGGTGAACTCGTAAAGGAACAATCAGCTCCCCCGCCGCCGGAACGTACCCTGTTGCAGGCATTGAACTATAAGTATAGCAAACTGGCGCAGCTCGTTAAGGTGGGCGAACGCTCCCCCAATACTTTGAAGCGGTGGAAGGTTACGAAAAACAAATTGCGAGCATTCCTTCACTTCACGTTCCACAAATGGGATATTTCTCTTTCGCAGGTTCACAGTTCCCTATGCGATGATTTCCTGCAGTTTTTATTAGTTCAGCATGGTATAAAGAAGAACACGGCGATGAAATACCTAAAAAATACCAAGGAATTGCTCACGATTGCGGACAGAAAGGAATGGCTGAATAAGAACCCATGGGCAGGCTTTAAAACTACCTACAAGCAACCTCCCAGGCTATGCCTGACGATGCCGGAGATCATCCGACTGAGTCGAAAGTCTTTTATACCCAGGCTCGACCATGTTCGCAATGTGTTCCTTTTTGCCTGCTTCACGGGCTATGCATTTCAAGAAGTGCAGGATTTGAGGCGTGATATGATTTTCATAGGAAATGACGGGAAACGGTGGATCAAGATCGACCGGCTAAAAACCGGGAACCCTGAGTGCCTCCCCCTGCTGCCGATACCCGCCGCGATCGTAGATATGTATGTAGATGATCCGTATTGCATCGCCAATAATTGTCTACTTCCGGTAAGGTCTTATCAGCACTACAATGGTTATCTGAAGGAAGTCGGGGACATTTGTGAAATTGGCGTGACGTTGTCTACCCACGTAGCACGGCACACCTTCGCAACAACGGTTTGCCTTGACAATGGCATCCCCCTGGAAACGGTGAGTAAGATGCTGGGGCATACAAATATCCGCACTACGCAAATTTATGCCCGTGTGTCAAATAGAAACATAAGTGTTAATATGAGCGATCTGGAGAAGAAGTTGTTTACCGTGAAGGGGGAATTGAAGGTAGTGGAAATGCAGCACCTGCTCTCACAATGGGAAGATCCAGCAATTGCAGTTTGAGTAACGAAAAAGGGAGCTGCAAGCTCCCTTTTTCTATTGACTGAAGTTCGATTAGTGCTTTTTCTTTAATGCCTCCAACTCCGCTTTCAGCTTATCTATTTGCGTATCCTTTTCTTTAATGGTTCTTTCCAGATACTCAACAAGTTTGTCAGCATAGTTGAAGGACGGCTGATATTGGTATTGCGCCTGGTTAGAATTGTCGTGCGTATTGATGTGATACGTGTTCCCGATAAACTGCACAAACGCTTCGCTTGAATAGTTTTCAATAGCTTCCACGGGAATATTCATCACATCTGCAATCTGCTGGAGCAGTGCTTTGTCGATTTCTTCCTTTTGCAGAATTTTCGATACCTGCTGCTGGCTCACGTCCAACTCAGACGCGAGCGTTTCCTGTTTAATGTTCAGTAGGGCAAGTAAAGCCTTTACATTTTGTCCGATATGCGGTGAATTCGTAGTGCGCATGGTTAAAGGTATTTCGATGCCCAAATATAACGAAAATGCTAATACTTGAAATCCCGGTTGTAAAATACAAGGGAATCGTGGTAAAGTACAACCTTCAGTGGTAGGTTACAACGGGCACTGTGCGGAACTTTGAAGCATAACGAGAAATTCAAAATCACATAAATTTTTCGATATGGAATATGAAGTTCTTCGGGGCACGATACAGAACCTTCACTACTTCCAGCTTTTCAAGGTGGGTGATGAAATGGGGCTTAACTTTTTTTATAAGCACCTCCACGGCCCCGTGTATTTTCACGGTATGCAGATTGTAAACGACGATTTCCTTGTTAGCACATTTCTGCAGGAAGCCTTTCTCAAAGCGTGGTATCTCCGGGAGCGGATCACCAGTGCCCTCCACCTTTTGCGATTCTTGCGCCTTTGTGTTCGGTGGGAATGCAGTGCCTATTTCGCGTCAGCCGTTGGGAAATTCAGCCGTAGGGTAAGTTATATCGACTATGCCGAGAATACCTTCCACGCGAGTGTCAGCTGGGAGGAAGACGCACTGAATTTTGAAGAAATCGATGTGAAGGATGCCCAGCTTGATGCTATCCTGAAAGCCATCCGATACTTACCGGCTACAAAGCAAAATGTGATGCGCCTCTATGCGCACTATGGCCTTTCCGAGAAGGAAATAGCCCAAAAGTTTAAAGTGCCCTATCAGACCATCGCCCGAATGATCCGTAAAAGCACGAACACATTAAAGGAATACTTAATAAAAACGCAGATGACGATCAGGACGCCGCTTGAACAGTATATCGAAGAGCGTTACAGGCTGAGCTTGACACCGGAACAGGCGGAAGTTTATAGGCTGCGCGCATATAGCCGCCTGAGCTTTGACCAAATTTCAATTAAACTCGGTAAGACGCCGGAAAGAATATTAAATCTATACTTCGACGCAGTCGAAATCCTTAAAACGACGAATCCAAATGCCGCAAAAAGAAGTAATAGTAACAAGAAAAATTCAATTGTTGATTGGAAGCGATGATCCGGTAGTGCGGGCGGACACATGGGCAACATTGCGTATGTGGCGTCATATCTGCTTCCGGGCAGCCAATTACATTTTTACCCACCACTTCCTCCAGGAACAAGTGAAGGAGATTATGTATATAAATGACGATATGAAAATCAAACTAACTGACATGCGGAAAGATGCCGACGGTATTTTGACTACTAGCAAAATGAATTCGACATATCAGGTTTTAAGCAGCAAGTTTAAAGGTGACTTGCCAATGACGATTTTAGGAACATTGAACAATTTGCTCGTAACTAAATATAACTCCGAACGTACTGCATATCAAAAGGGGGAACGATCTGTGAGAAACTATAAGAGAACCATTCCGATTCCATTGCCTCCTTCAGCTTTTCGGAAAATGACGCTGGTAGAGAAGGGAAATTATTACACATTCTCGGTTTATGGGTTGCATTTTCAAACATACTTCGGAAGCGATTACACCGATAAGCGTGTTATGTGGGAGAGATATTTGAATGGTGAATACAAACTTGGCATTAGTTCGATAAAGATTGAAAAAAGCAAAATTTTTTTGTTGGCTGTATTCAAATTCCCAAAGGAGTACCGCGAGCTGAATCCTGAACTGATTGCCGAAGCATCGTTGAGTCTGGAAGTTCCGATCATTTTGCGATTTCAGAGTAAACGATACGAGATTGGGACAAAGGAAGACTTCCTTTACCGGCGCGTCGCAATCCAACATGCCAGATCTCGCATTCAGCGTTCTCTGAAGTATTGTCGGGCAAAAAATGGTATGAAACGACAGAAGCAACGTTTACATGCTTTTGCAGAAAAGGAACTGAATTACGTTAACAACAAGTTGCATTTATACAGCAAAATGCTGGTGGATATGTGCGTCAAGCTGAACGCTGGTACGCTTGTTCTGGAACGGCAAGAGGAGAAAGAGGAATATGCAAAGGTAGATGAGTTTTTATTGCGGAACTGGAGTTATCATGGGCTGAAAGAGAAAATACGGTATAAGGCTGAACAGGCGGGTATTAAGGTCATTTCAGAATGAAAAGTTCTTTGATATAATTTGAGGGTGCTTGTTCACCCGCAGAGTGAGGCAAGATGCACTCACTAAACCTGAATCTAAACAACCATATCATCTACGGTTTGAAAGAAAAACGGGAAGCAATGTGGGCGATCTGGTTTACAGGCTGGACAATATGGGCGATCTGGTTATATGGGTTTAGCTAAACAACTGCTCTTCCTGGTGCTTGTAAGATCCGGGATACAACAGGATTATTTTGGTTCCGAGATTTAGTTTCGTCTGCCAATATAACAAAAGCTGCTGAATTGGTTGATGTTTCTACACCGTCCCTTCATTTTATTGAACGCAACTTTGTGGAGTCATATCTTCGATTTATAGCATGAACGCAAGGGACATTGTTTCTACATTGTCCCGTTTAACTGAATCTAACTTATTCTTCATACATGGGTTAAGGGACGAATGCAACATGGGATAAGCGGGACGATGTTTCTACATCGTCCATTCAGAAAAAATTGCCAACAGTTGAAAAATATCATAAGTAAACGGGGAGCTTTTTTCAATTCTCCCCTTCTGTATAGTTTCATAAATGCCTGATTTTTTGGAGTGAAACCGATCCATTTATTACAAGCCTTTGGCCGGCTCGCCCGGTCGAAGTTTTTTTCCAAACTAGGAAAGTGACTATGAAAGTCCGCTTCCCCACGGCAATACTTTTGGGAAAACGCTGTGAAAATGGACAGATCACAGAAAGAGCCAGCGAGCAGCCGCAGGGCGATATACAGAGATCAATTGGTAACGCTCGGAGATCTCCAGCAGTTCCAGGAGGAATTGGTGCAGGCGTTGCGCCGAATGCTTACTGAAAAGAGCGGGGCTCCACCAGCCGGAAGAAGCTGGGTAAAGACCCAACAGGTATGCAGACTGTTGGATTGCTCTCCCGGTACTTTGCTCAACCTTCGGGCAAACGGCACCCTTCCATTCACGAAAATCGGTGGAACCATTTTCTACAATGCGGATGAAATCAACAAGGTATTGCAGGACCGGCGCCAGCATTTTCATCGGAATTCAGTTCCGCTGAAGGGTGCCAAAAAGGCATAAGTATGAGTAAGAGAAACCCTGACGGCGTTCCGCCGCGCTTCGAGCATGTGCTGATTTACTTTCAGCAAAAGGGATTGCCCGACAAGGAAGCCCGAGACTTTTTCCTCTTCTATGAGGCAAAGAACTGGTGTAATACCCGTGGCGAAACCTACCTCCGATGGAAAGGGATCGCCCACAAGTGGATCGTCGGCGTGTTCGTGATGCAGCCTTCGCTGTATAACCGGCGTCTCAACTGATTCGCTTTTATATATAAAAACAGATGCTTATGTGGGTAGTACGGAAATTTCCGGAGGCTTGGGGCATCTACGATGAAGACACCGGGTTCGCTCGCATTCTCGACGAAGCCGAGATCGAACTGATTGCCGGTGAATTTCCCCAATTGAAAGATGATATGGTCAAGATGATCCTGGTGGTGGAAATCACCTCCATTGTCACCGGGCTGAGGCAACAGGAACCGCCTTTTGAAGATTCCTAGCATCCCCGCGGAGCACATCTTCCGCCGTCTTTCACTCAATTACATGAGCCGCCTTCCACAGAAAGGGGTGAATGTATCTCCCTGCCTTCGCGGCAGGGAGCAAGATGTATTGTTGTAGACAACAATGGCTTTGCCTGCGCGGCAAAGCGGTGCTGTCGCTAAATATTTTACCGTGGCAAGAAAGAAAACTCCAGAAGAAATTGCACTCGTTCACCGCGTTGAAACGCGGGTTACATCCGCGAAGTTCGAGGAACTCCAGTTGCTACTTTGCCGTTCCGAGCATAACGAAATGGCCGGGCTGATCCGCGACATTCTTCACAACCGCGTCATCAGGACAATCACTTATGATCGGAGCCTCGATACCGTGATGGAGGAGCTTGCGGCCCTTCGCGGAGAAATCCGTGCCATCGGCGTGAATATAAATCAGATAACAAAACATTTCAATACATACCCTGAACCACAGCGGAAGGCTTTTTACGCCAGAACAGCCTTAGACCGGTACGAAAAAATCGAACCCAAGATCGACCGGCTTCTGGAACTCGTCACGCATATCGCTAAAGTATGGTTGCCAAAATATCCTGCGGCAGGTCGATAAAGTCTGCTTTGCATTACAACGAATCGAAGTTGGCCGAGGGAAAGGCGACGTTGATCCTTTCTTCCCGCTTCGGATGCGATGCAGACGATTTGGCAGTCTGGCAGAAACTCGCCCGGTTCGATTCACTCATCAAAAGAAATAAAAAGGTGAAAACAAACACCGTTCATATCTCACTCAACTTTGCTCCTGGCGAACAACTGGTGCTTGGTACGCTCCAGTATCTCGCCGCCGATTACATGCAGCGGATCGGTTTCGCGGACCAGCCATTTCTGGTTTATCAGCATCACGATGCGGGGCATCCGCATATCCATATCGTTACAACGAATATCCGAACAGATGGTAAAGCAATCAGCCTTCATAACATCGGACGGGAGAAATCGGAGCCCGCCAGGAAGGCACTGGAGCAAATCTATGGCCTGGTTGTGGCCGAAGGTCGCCGCCAACGGGTCGATCTCCCTGCGGTTATGACACCAGTAACATACGGCAAAGCCGAGACTAAAGCTGCTATTTCCAATATCGTCCGAGAAATAACCTCCACTTTCCGATACGCCTCACTAGAGGAACTGAATGCCGTTTTGAGGTACTACAATGTAATTGCAGACCCCGGATTACCTGGGAGCCGATGCTGGAGCCATCGGGGGCTGACCTTTTCGATTGTGGACAGCGAGGGCGGTAAAGTTGGTATTCCTATCGCGGCGAGTAGCATTTACGGCCGGCCAGTGCTTGCCGCGCTTGAAAAAAGATGGACGCAAACCGCGTATTGGGAATGCAGAAGCGGCGCCGGTTGCGTCAGGCGGTTGAGAAGGTTTTGGCTTCAGGATCACCTGGAGCTGCCCGTAGATTCCTGGAGCGCGCCAGCATTACCTGCCACCAGGCCGTAAGCGGCGGCAGCCCTGATCTATTCCTGATCGACCACCTTAATCGTACTGTGATCTCAGTTCGTGGAGAGGGTTTTCGGGTTCCGGAAATCGCCCATGCCCTACGGCTGGATGCCGATGGGTCGACAGCCATCACACTGTTGGCCCAAGCCCCAGCGGCAGCAGACTTTCTCTTTATCGACTCCGCAAAGCTCCTCCATGAGCTGACTACAGATACACATCCGCAAGGAGAATACCTACCGTCGGAACTGCTGAAGAGGAAAAAGAGGCGGCGGAAGCAATGACACATATTCAATATGGAGTAACATGCAAAACGGAGAAAATACACAAGCACTTCGATCAATTCTCGACTTCCTGCGCCTTGGATCGGTCGTAGTAATGCTTATCCATTTTTACGCATCCTGCTTCCCGCTCTTTGCCGGGAGTGGCCTTTCTGTCGATATTCTCGACAGGTTTGTATATGACCTGTGCCACCGCTTGCCGTTCCTCAGCACGCCAATGGCATCAAAGTCATCGGCGCTCTTGCTGTTGGCCGTTAGCATGTTAGGGTCAAAAGGGCGAAAAGACGAGAAGATGAGAATCCCGCCGGTAGTCATAGCTTTATCGGTAGGTCTGCTGCTGCTATATTCTTCCACGGCGATGCTCCACCTGCAGAACGGCCACAACTGGGTCTTACGGGCATACATATTTGTATCTTCCGTTGCCTTCCTGACCGTATTGTACTCCGGTTCCAGGCTGAGCAGATATCTCCGCCTACGTTTTCAGGATGACATTTTTAACGAGAAGAGTGAATCGTTCCCCCAATGCGAAGAGCTTCACGAAAATGAATTTTCGGTGAACCTGCCGGCCCGGTATCAGTTTCGCGGGAAAATGCGCTCCAGCTTCATCAATTTACTTTGCGTTTTCCGGGGTACGTTGATCCTGGGCTCTCCTGGTAGTGGGAAAACCTATTTTTTCTTTTCTGAAATCATCCGGCAACATTTGATGAAGGGCTTTTGCATGTTTGTCTTCGATTTCAAGTTTCCAACTCTCAGCCAGATGGCGTACAATTATCTTCGGGAATACGCTGGAAATTTCTCTGTAAATCCGCAATTCGTTGTTATCAATTTCGACGACCTCAACCGAACGCATCGGGTCAATGCCCTACCGCCGGACCTTATGCCGGATATTACTGATGCCACCGAAAGTAGCCGCACATTCATGCTGGCATTGAATAAGGAGTGGGCAAAAAAAAGCGATTTTTTCGTCGAATCGGCCATTACATTTTGCACAGCCTTGTTTTGGTTTCTGAAAAAGTACGAAGGTGGACGCTACTGCACGCTTCCTCACGCCATTGAGCTTTCGCAGATCGAGTATACCAAGCTGTTCCCAGTGCTGGCTATCGAGCCAGAAATATCCGTGTTAATCAATCCATTCATCAGCGCGCTGAAGCGGGGAGCAAATGAACAATTGGAAGGCCAGATCGCCTCCGCGAAAATCGCAATCGCGCGTCTGGCATCGCCATCGTTATATTATGTTCTCAGCGGGAACGATTTTGATCTTGATTTGAATAACCCGAAAGCGCCGAAAGTAATTTGCGCGGGAAGCAATCCCGCGAAGAGGCAGATATACGGCGCGGTGCTTTCCCTATACGTGGAAAGGATGCTGAAACTGGTGAACCAGGAAGGAAAAGCCAAGTCCTCCCTCATTTTCGATGAATTTCCGACAATTTATGTTCCGAATATCGACGCATTGATCGCCACGGCCCGCAGCAACAAAGTGGCGACCACGCTGGGCGTGCAGGATATGTCGCAGCTTGTTCAGAACTATGGAAAGGAGAATGCCGACGTCATCATGAACATCGCGGGGAACATCGTCAGCGGCCAGGTCATGGGCGACAGCGCCCGCCAATTGTCTGATCGTATTGGGAAAATCATGCAGGAACGGGAGTCTATTTCGATCAATTCATCGGAAACTTCCCTGAGCCGGAGCACGCAGTTGGAAACTGCCGTCCCCCCTTCAAAAATCGCAATGCTGAGCAGCGGCCAGTTTGTCGGCCTCATTGCCGATGAGCCCAGCCATCCAATTAAGTTGAAGGCTTTTCATGCCGAAGTGGCGAAGGACCATAACGCCGCCCGCGCGCGGGAAAAGACCCAGGTGCCGATTCCGGCTATTCGAGACGTGTCAAAGGCCGATGTTGATGCCAATTTCCGACGAATAAAGCAGGATGTGCACAACTTGATCGAACGGGAAATGGAAAAGATCAAAAGCAGCCCTGAGTATCAGGCAATGCAGGCCGCGGTGGCGGATTCCGGAAAGAAATCGTCGGTTAGTATGTAGTTATTTCATAACATAAAACTTGCATCATGGTAGAAAAGAATTATTCTTATCTGGTGGATGAAATCCTGCCAAAGCTAGGATTTAACGAGATCTTCAATGATAAGCTGCGAGCCGCTATGAAAGTGGGTATTGAGCCCATCGAATTGAAAGCGGCCGAAACGCGGAAGGTGGGAGAATTTACCTACAATATCGTTTTGGAAAAGAATCGCGGTGAGAACCTGGCACCCGATCAGGAGCCGTTTTATTTTGCCAATCGAATTGAGGTTTCATTCAAAAAGAATGGAGAGGAGAATATCCGTGAACACACATTTGGCCTTTATAAGCAGAGAGGCCATTCCCGTGAACAGATACGCAATTTGATGAATGGTAATTATGTGCATAATACCTATCGTAAGGGCGACGAGATCGTTGGTCGTTGGCAGGGAATTAATTTCAATAAGCCGAAGGAAGACGGAACGTTTGAACTGCGATCTATTTATGACCGTACTATTCAATGGAACGTTACGAAGGAGCTTTCTAACCTCCCGCATATCAACTCTCTCACCCAGGAAATGAAGGAGGACATGCTACGGTCGCTTTACAACGGTGATAATGTTGCGGTAAGTTTAAAGATCAATGGAAATCGGGAACAACTCTATATCCGCGCGAATCCCCGCACAACTTCACTGGATATCTTCAACGCGGATGGGCAGAAGATCACTTTACCTTCCAAGAACTCACTCCAGCTTGTGTCCGATGACATTTCCGAAAAGAAGGACCTGAGCGAAGCAGTGAGCATTGCGATGGATGCTGGTGCTGCGATAGATCTCAGTCAAGGGCAAAAGAAGAAGCGCTGATTAATTTTGTTTTTTGGGTTGCCGGCCGTTTATATAATGGCCGGCATTTTTATATTGAATTATAACAAGTTACCCTTGGAATAATTGAAAAAAGTGAATATATTCACTATGTAATCGGAAATCAGATATCAGATATTAAATATTTAGATAATCCAATAGCATTTAAGACAAATACGCTTCAGGAAACCATTATTCACCCATTAATTCTTTATTGATGAACCCTTGGCGTTACTTAGCAGCAAAGGGGGACGTCGAAGAAATCCCGTTTGAGATCGTGGGACCGATGTTCTCCGAAATGTTCCAACTTTTCAAGGCGCTGCATCCCCAAATTTCAGAATCCCTTATGCAGGAAATCCATGACAGGTGCCGCCCCGTCCGATTTAAGAAAAAGTCGTTGATCCTCGATTACGGCGAAACCTGCGGTCATGTATTTTTCGCCGCGCGTGGACTTGTCCGTGCCATCTTCCAGCGTGAAGGAATGGAACAGACGTGCTGGTTCATGGGCGAAGGCGATATCGTCATCGCTGTCGAGAGTTTCTATTCTCAACAACCAAGTCTTGAAAGACTGGTAGCGATGGAGGACACCGACTGCATTGCCCTGTCCTGGGACGACTTGCAGGTGATTTATCAAAAGCATGTGGATTTCAACATCATCGGAAGAAAGCTCACTGAGCTGTATTACCGACAGGCTATTGAAAGGACTAAATGGGTCTGCCTGTCAGCGAAGGAGCGTTATGATGCATTGTTCAAAGACTATCCGAAATTCCTGAATCGCGTGCCGGACGTGGCTCTTGCATCATATTTAGGTATAGGTAAGTCTTATTTGAGTAAGATCCGGGCTGATGTTCACTTTCAAAAATGATGCAAAATGACAACAAAATAGTCATTTCACGTCCATAGCTTTGTTAGTATAAACCAAAATTGCTATGAAACCATATCACACCTACCCCGTGCGGCAAGTGATTTTTGCCGTAGCAGCTATTCTTTTCCTTATCGGTTGCTCAAAAACCGATTCCACAGTAGAAAAACAGAAACCCAGTCATCTTTTTACGAACCTACCGGCCACGGCTGACGAGCGACTGGTTCCATTTACAGATTCACTTTTGGTATCGGAAGATGCCCGGCCCTGGATGGATAGCGTTATCGCTGCCATTGGCTCTCCTGCCTGGGAGCACGCAGCCTTTGGGGTTCAGTCCGGTGCCCCTTCTGTTATGTTACCTCTTATCAATTCCAACGAAAAGCGGGTTACCGGCTTGCTGGTAATGGTAAAGGGTGACCGCTTCCGCTTTCGGGTTATTGATTCCCGAAGGCCGGAACGATATGGATATAATAACGGAAGGAACGCCGCGAATGCCCGTACAATATTCATTGCTGCCGATTTATTCAACCAGCGCGCATTTCCGGATGCCGAGCCCGCAGCCATCGGTGAATGCATGATGACCCGCACCGAGCGACAGCACTTTGAAAGCGCACGTAAGTCCGGTGGTTCCTTTACGCCGATGGTAAAGGCTGCTGGATATGCCATGTCGATCACCTGCTACACAACAATGGCCTGTACTGGCGATGGGCGCGGCAATTGTATCGGTAATATCGTCTACAGTACAGACTGCATTTACAACTACATATGGGTAGAAGATTCTGGCTGGGGAAGCAGTGGCCCAGGTGGTGAAGGCGGCTACGGCGGCGGCGGAATTGGTGGCGGCGGCGGAGGATCAGTAGGCCCGGGCAACGGATCAACGAACCCCTGCGGTGGGAGCTCGACCCCTCCGGGTCAAAACACCGGGCCGCTCGCCGTGCTTCCTCCTACAAAGCCGATCGTAGACGTAAAGAAATATGTTCGCTGTTTTGATCGTACCGGAGCGGCTAAACTCACCCTATACGCCGACCAGCCACAGGCAGGCAGCGATGAGCCGTTTACCGTGAAGGGGAAAGTCGGTCATTCTTATATTACCATTGAACAAAATTTCGGTGGGCAGATCGTGCGGCGTACCCTTGGTTTTCATCCTTTTGAAGCCGTGTCGCCGTTTTTCGCGAAAGAGGGCCAAAGCCAGCTAGGCGATGACTCCGACGCCAGTTATGACGTGAGGCTGGATGTAAATATCTCCGGCGAGGCGTTAGCAAAAGTGCTTTCCATAATTGAGAGTTTTAATCCTCAATACCATCTGGAAAATTATAATTGTACTAATTTTGTTCTGGACGTATCCGATGCCTGCGGTTTGAAAATTCCACGAACAAAGGCATGGTGGCTCGTAGGATCAGGATTGAATCCTGGTAGTTTTGGCGAGGATTTAAAAAAGGTGCCCGGAGCCGTTTCAGGACGGGGCCGCTCGGACGATAACACAGGAGAATGTAACTAAACCATATTTTTTATGAAAACCGTGAAGTTTCTTATCATTTTTAGTTTGATTACCTTCCACGCATTTGCAGTTACCCAGCCTTCGCGTGACCAGGCGATCATTAAGAAGTTCCTTACTTACATCGCAGGCCCGAGGTGGCATATCGATACCGTAGTGTCAAAGTATGTGGTTTTTTATGCGGAAGAATCAAAAGTCGCTTCCAGAGCGACCAGGAAGATGTACCTCAGCATGGCGGTGGCCGATTTGGTGGAACAGGTCAAAAGGGTCAAAATCGATGATCTGAAGATCATACCATATAACGATGTTGATGAAAAACTACAAATAATGACCCTCGGACCCGATTATCGCCAAAGGTCGTATGTTGTGACTGATCCATCAGGTAAGTTTGTACGGTACTTTTTGCTGAAAGACGACCAAATCGAATCATTTGTATTGTTTCAGGGAAAAGCCTATCTATTATTGAACTGATATAATAACTACCATACCTTACGCTGCTTTAATCGCAGCTGCGAGGGGGAAGTATCACCCCAACCTGGGCAATGATGCTTCCCCTTTTTCGTGCCCCTATGTTTCATTTTAAAATGATTCAAAATGCTGACCGCTTCTGATGATCTGCTGCGCGAATTGCAGACCAAGATCAATATATTATCTCGTGACCCATCGGTATCGTTGGCCCGCACTGAAAAGATCCTGGTTTATATTAATCAAGCACTCATTTCCCTCAAAGAATTGGTAAGATTACACACGTTCACCAGCACCGACGAGGAAATCCGGTTTTTTAAGGATATTAACCCGGAATTTTATGCGCTGTGGATTTATTATAGTACAGTTTATTCGATTCAATGCCACACTTTCCCTGGCTCATCGAAGAGCCGGGTGAAATACCTTGAGCATGAAATAAAAAAGATCGATGATTTTTTCTTTCATCACCTTGATTTTTATAAATATTACAGAAGTGGAAAAACGCATCGCGATCAGGAGTTCTTTCTCCGTAACCCGAAAATGGAGGAGTTTTATACCGATACTTATGCAGCGGTGATCGACAGGCAGCAGTGTACACCGCATTCACTTAAAATAGCAATTGTTTTGGCGAATGAGCGGTTAAGGGTTTATGTAAATGACGCTATTGAAGAGGAACTTTCCGGAAATTCTCAGCAGGTGAAGTCGGATGGCGTTGCCCCGCTTCAATGGACTGAATCAAAAACCAGCTTGATCGAGATCATTTATGCATTCTATGCAGCGAAGGTATTCAATAACGGGGATGCGACGGTCGAAGCGATTACACGGTATTGCGAAAAGGTGTTTTATATTGAGTTGAAAGCCCATACAATTACGTTCCAGGAAATCCTTCGCAGAAAGAAAGGACTAGCCTCAGCCTTGGAATGGATTAAAAGTAAGTATTTGCTATATATTGATGCAGTAGAGGAAAGAAACCGAATACGGAGAAATAAAAGGTAACATCACTTCATCAAAAAATCTCTTTTTAGTTTCGCCAAGAAAACACTTCTGTTGTGCACATTTTGATTATGCTTTAATTGTTGTCTCCTTTGATATCTATTTAGTTCGGGAAATGCTTTTTTTGTCCGCGAAAAAAGCCGTCTAAAAGTTTCCACGCTTTTTTCCTTTGGCCTTCTATTAATTTCTTCAACGACCAAATCGAAAATCATCTCAGCAGTAAGAAATGCATATAAATAGGTTTCATTATTGATGTTAAGTGCGTCAAGGGCCTTTCCAAGATCGTGTGTTTCTAACAAAAGGTCGTAAAAACCACTGAAGTCTCGCGTGAAGTTTTCGTTTCTAATAATATCCTTTGGACCTATGAATCCCCAATACGGTGCAGTCTGCTGAATGTCAGTTAACTTGTACATGTATGCCCCCTGACAAGTCGCCAAAGAAATGATTAACCCATTCTTCAATGCCCGGTTCATTTCCCTGAAAATTCCCGCCAGCTCTTCCCATAAAACTACTTCTCCATTTCCTAATTCTAAACCTTTTCGACCTCCATGTATTTCCATGTGCAAAATGGGAGATACTGTTCCGGCTATTACTTGCGCTTTTATGGCATATAGTTCTTGGAAGAATTCGTTTTTAGTCTGAATGGAAATGTAATGTGCCCGCGTGCCGTTGCGCTCACAACGTCTTCTAATTATGTCATTGAAAAGCTCTTTTCCGGTTTCTGGTTCATTTGGAAGAAGCGACTGAATTACTATTACGGAATCATACTTAAAGTTGTACCGTACGGTTATGTCATCCATCGGATTTTTTGTTTTTGAAGATAACTATTCCAAAGATGGTGAAAAATTCAAAATAAAATTACCCAACTAGGATTTAGACTATGAAAAATGAGCTTTAGTGGATCGCACATTTGCCTTACAATTTATTTCATAATCAAAATACAATTGTATGGCATCTATCAATTTTTCACCGGTACTGCTCGCCCTGCTTCTCTCGGGCATTACATATGTCCTGGTTTATCTTTTTTTCATCAGGGCAAAAGCGTTCAGTAAGAAAGAAATTCCCGTACCAGTCGTTCAGACGGCTGGCTTCAGGGAGCCCCTGGCACCTTCATTTAGCAATCGCTTTCCAACTTCCAGCTACGAGCCTCAAGATCCCGAAATCGATTTTACAGAAGAAGATAACTCCGGCGAATTGGAACTGGTGGAGGACGATTCAAGTATTCTCCTGAAGGAAGCTGAAGCAGTAATCGATCATATCGCTGCCGTTATCGGCAACATCGCCAGCCATCCCGCCAATCCTGCTGAAGTGTTCACGAAGATACGGGCTATCGTAAGCCAATACGGTATTTTCCAGAATACCGAGTTCTACGATGCCATTAACCGATATGTGGCTGTATCTGTAGAGCGCGACCTGGCATTACGTTTTACGGAAGCGGAACTGGCGGAACTGTGGTCGTAGGCCACATGGTCAAATTAACTTTCCCATCATAGCCCTGCCTGCCGATCAACGGTTCTCCGCCGGCGACGGGCCCCCACAGGCAGGGCATCCTCACCTCCCAAATTTCCAATTCATGAAATTACTCAATTCATACGGGCAGAAAGCCCGCTGGCAGGCTATTGCCATCGTTCTCTTATCTGCGAGCATTTCCGCTAATGCCCAAGATGGTGTTGCCGGTATCGAACAAGCAAATGACATGGTCCGTGAATACTTCGACACTGGAATAACCCTGCTTTATGCCATCGGCGCCGTACTTGGGCTGGTAGGCGCCGTAAAGGTCTATACCCGATGGAGCCAAGGCGATACGGAAACGACGAAGCTGGCCGCGAGTTGGTTCGGTGCCTGCATTTTCCTGGTCGTTGTGGCTACGGTATTGAAGAGCTTTTTCGGCGTGTAAATCTTTACCGATGGCAACAGTATATCAAATAAACAAAGGCGTCAACCGCAGCATCGAGTTTCGGGGTATAAAGGCGCAGTATCTGCTCTTTCTCGCAGTGGGCATGGTTCTCCTGCTGCTGCTTTGTGCAATTGCCTTCATCGCAGGAATACCGGCAATACCGGTTGTCGTAGCCGTAGTGGTTGCAGGATATGGGCTGTTGGTTGCGGTTCAACGGTATAGCAAGCGGTACGGCGAGCATGGCCTAGCAAAGAAGCTCGCTCAATCCCGTTTGCCGCAGCATATCACGACGTCCTCGCGTAGTGTCTTCACCTCCTTCAATTCACGCAAGTATGAAAAAGAGTAAAACGCTGGAGAGCGTGTTCCCTATTCATAAAATCGAAAAGGATTTTCTCATTGCTAAATCCGGCAGCGTTTCCATAGCTTTTTCGGTCGTGCTGCCGGAGATATTCACGATGTCTTCCGCTGACTATGAGGCGCTCCATGCCGCTTTTGTGAAGGCGATACGCGTACTGCCGGAACATACTATCGTTCATAAGCAAGACTGGTACTTAGAGGAAGGTTTCAAGCCATCCGCCTCGGCTGACTCTTTCCTTATGGACGCCAGCGACCGGCATTTTTCGGAAAGACCCTTTCTGCGCCATGAATGTTACATTTTTCTCAGCACGGTGCCACCGGCCTTATTGAACCCAGCGCCGACGGCAGGCGTCTTGTTTCGCACGTCTCCTGTTGCCCGGGAGCTGCTGGACGACCGGCGCTTCGAGGTATTTGCCGAAAAGGCCAGCCAGTTCGCCGCCGTTCTGCAAGACAGCGGTTTCCTGGAGCTGCGGAGGCTGGACGGTGATGTCCTGGCCAGTTCTCCTAATCGTGCAGGCCTGCTCGAAAGATATTGCTATCAATTGGCTGAAGACCAAATGCCGGTATTGGCCGATTTCAATACTGGTGGGGAATTGGGCGTAGCGGGACACTCCCTGCACATTTTTTCCCTTGCAGATCCTGATGACCTGCCTTCCCTGTGCGGCCCCCGCCTGAATTACGAAAAGTACAGCACCGAGCGTACCCCGTTCTCCATCGGTTTCGGTGCGCCGTTAGGCCTGTTGCTGCATTGCAATCATATCGTCAACCAGTACATCATTGTCGGTGACGCGGCGGGGACCCTCCGCCACTTGGAAGCAAAACGGAAACGTTTGCAATCACTTTCGGCCTATTCACGTGAAAACGCCATCAGCCGTGACGCGACGAGCGCATTCCTCAATGAAGCCATCGGTCAGGGCCGATTGCCAGTGAAAGCCCACTTGAATGTGATTGCCTGGCACGATGACCCGGCGAAGAGCAGGGAACTCCGGAACATGGTGTCCTCCGCAATGGCCGCGCTGGATGGTAAAGCAAAGCTGGAGACGGCGGCGGCGGCGTGCTTGTTTTGGGCTGGCATCCCGGGAAACGGGGCGGAACTACCATCCACGGCGAGATTTGACACGTTTGCCGAGCAGGCTGTGTGTTTTTTCAACGTCGAAACGAACTACCGGACTTCCCTCGCCGCGCAGGGCATTCGGTTCGGCGACCGTTTGACAGGGCGACCCCTTCAGGTCGATTTATTCTATGAACCCTTCGACCGGGGGCTTATTCAGAACCGGAATATTTTCCTTTGCGGGCCGTCCGGCTCCGGAAAGTCGTTTGCCACCAACCACATCCTGCGTAGCTGCAATGAATGCGGCGACCACATCCTTGTCGTGGACGTAGGGCACTCATATAAGGGACTTTGCGACCTCGTAGGTGGGTACTACTTTACGTTCAGCGAAAAGAATCCCATATCCTTCAACCCGTTTTTCGTTCCAGATAACCAACTGGATACGGAGAAACGCGAGGCGATAAAGTCATTGCTGCTGGCTTTGTGGAAGAAGGACGACGAGGCGTATTCCAGGAGTGAATACATTTCCCTGTCCAACGCGCTGCAGAGCTACTTCGACAAGCTGAAGGCCGATCCTGGCGTCTTTCCGTGTTTCAATACGTTTTACGACTACCTCCGCGATGTCTTTGTCCCGGAACTGCGCCAGCAGGGCGTGAAAGACAAGCATTTCGACATTGACAATTTCCTATACGTGCTCCGGCCATACTACACCGGCGGAGAATATGATTACCTGTTAAATGCGACGGAGAACCTGGACTTGCTCCATACCAATTTCATCGTGTACGAGCTGGACGCGATCCGTGACCATCCCATCCTGCTGCCAGCCGTAACCTTGACGCTCGCCGAGAATTTTCTCAACAAGATGCGGCGCCTGAAGGGTGTGCGTAAGATCATCCTGATCGAAGAAGCATGGAAAGCAATTGCCCGTGCCGGAATGGCGGAATACATCCGCTATCTGTTCAAAACCGTCCGGAAGTTCTATGGTACGGCGGCCGTTGTCACCCAAGAGATCGACGATATCATTTCCAGCCCGATAATCAAGGACACCATTATCGCTAACAGCGACATCAAAATCCTGCTCGACCAAAGTAAATACGCGAACAAGTTCCAGGCAGTTCAGGATGCCCTGGGCCTGACAGACCGGGACCGGAGCCTGATCTTGTCTATGAACAAGGCAAACGATCCGCACCTGAAGTACAAAGAAATTTTCATCAGCCTGGGCGCTTACAGCAAGGTGTACCGGACGGAAGTCTCCCTCGAAGAATACCTGTGCTACACCACCGAGGAACGGGAAAAGCTGCTGGTGCAACAATATGCGGCGCGGTATGGCTCCATCAGGCGTGGCATTTCCCGGCTTGCCGCCGACATACGTTCAAAAAAGATATGATATGAAACGGAAGATTTTTATCACACTCGCCCTCCTGGTCGTCCTGACCGGAGTTCCCGTCAGCCGTACGTATGCGATTTGGCCCGTTGTTACCGCCGTGGTAAAGAAGGTGATCCGTGCGATGGATTTGCAAATCCAGCGGCTCCAGAACCGGACGATCGCCCTTCAAAATGCCCAAAAGGCGCTGGAGAACATCATGGCGAAGCTGCGGTTGGAGGAGATCGGCCAGTGGACGGAGCGGCAGCGGGTGTTGTACCAGGACTACTTCGCCGAGCTGTGGAAGGTAAAATCCGTCATTGCCTACTACCGGCGCGTGGCTGAGATCGTCCAGCGGCAACGCGTGCTGGTGGAAGAATACCGCCGGGCATTTACCGTCATCCGGGAGGACCGACATTTTAATGCAGCTGAGGTTGACCAGCTTCACGCGCTGTATTCCGGCATCCTTGCTGAAAGCCTAAATAACGTGGAAGACGTGCTGAATGTGGTCAATGCCTTCACCGTGCGGATGAGTGATGCTGACCGGCTGAAGATCATAAGTGAGGCTGCGGACCGAATGGAAGGGCATGTCGTCGCGCTGCGCCGGGTAACGCATCGAGCCGCCGGCCTCAGCCTCCAGCGTGCCCGGAGCGCAAAAGAGGCAAACAGGATAAAGGGCTTATACGGAATAAAATGACGCTCATGTACCGGAAAACTATTCTCATCCTCCTTTTGATGGTTCTCGCCGGGAATGTGCGGGCCCAACTGGCCGCTGAATGGCTTCGCCAAAACCAGACACAGCGGAGGTATCTGGCAATACAGATCGCCGCGCTTCAGCAATACCTGTCCTTGGCCCGCCAAGGGTATCAGGCTGTCAGTGGCGGGCTTCAGGTTGTCGGCCAGATCAAGCGCGGCGATTTCGATATCAATTCCGCATTCTTTTCATCGTTGCAACACGTCAGCCCCTTCATTCGGAGGCATCAGAAAGTGCTGAACCTTGCCGGCAGCTATGCATCTCTGTTTGAACATTGCCGGCGTATGCGTACCCGATGGGAAACTATCGAAGGCTTTCCCACCTGGAAACGCAGCATCCTGGTGGACGCATATCTCCAGTTCTCCGACGATCTCGCCCGCGACCTGCTTTTTTAACTGATCTCCTGACGGACGGCCGCTATGAATTGAACGACGCGGAGCGGCTGGAGCAGGTCAGGCACCTGGTTGCCCGGCAGGAATTGCGGCGGGCACGCATTCGGCAGCTTTCCGATGATTTCGAGCGTTCAGCGGCGGCCGCGGTCAGTAACAGCCGTGAACACCTTCACTTCAAAACCTTGTTGCCATGAAAAGCGCCGCTATTCTTTTGTTCCTTGTGCTGATGGGGTTTCGCCCAGCGGGCGCCCAATCCCATGATGTAATTCAACTGGGGCTCAACATCGAGAAGTTAAATCAGTTCCGCCAGATATTGGCTGATATGCGCCGCGCCTACACAGTGCTCAGCCGCGGTTACAATGCTGTCCGCGACCTGTCCCAGGGGAATTTTAAGCTACATGAACTGTTTTTGGATGGCCTGATGGCGGTCAGCCCCGGCGTTGCCCGATATCGGCGCATTCCGGAAATTATCGCGATGCAGCGGATCATCGTCGCGGAGTACCGCACCGCTCTTTCCCGGTTCCGACGAAATGGGATGTTTACTCCTGATGAGCTTTCGGCCATTAAGCGCGTGTACGCCGGCCTCTTTGACAAATCTGTACGGAACCTCGAAGAGCTGGTATTGATCGTGACCGGAGGCAAGTTGCGGATGACCGATGCCGAGCGCATGGCGGCAATTGACCGCGTTTTTGCGTCGGTGCAAAGCGATTTGTCCTCTTTGCGGCAATTCAATCTCAACACCGGCTCCGTGGCTCGCATACGGGTCGGCAGGTTCCAGGAAATAGAACAGCTAACCGGCCGCCAGGCCAGTAAATAGGAAATCCATGAAAAAGTCCTTCCTGTTGGTGCTGCTAATAGCGGCATTGCCCGCCGTTTGTCTTGCCCAGTCGGGCGGAAACGCGGATATCCAGAAACTCCATGATATACTTGACCGGATTTACGACGATATGATCCCGCTTTGCGGCCGCTTGACGACGGTCGCGCGGGGCATAGCCGGCTTCGGCGCCATCTTCTACATCGCAGCCCGCGCTGGCCGGAGTCTGGCGGCGGCGGAACCTATCGATTTTTTCCCGTTGCTGCGCCCTTTCGTGCTCGCTGTGCTGATCGGTATCTATCCGCTGGTGTTGGGCGTTATCAACGGTATTCTTCAGCCAACGGTTGACGCAACGAACGAGCTTGTCACCCAAAGCGACAACGCTGTAAAGGAACTGATGCGTGTGGAATATGAGTTACTCGCGAAAGGAAAGGCGGAATTGCCCCCCGGCAGCCCGGAGACCAGCGACCAGGAAATGCAGGAATACTACAAGTACCTCAACGCTCAAACGGCGGGTGAAGAGAATTCCCGTGGATTCTGGAGCCTGATGTGGGGAAAGGTCGAAGGAACGATCCTTTACTACGTCCAGCTTATTGTGTCGAAGATACTCCAGATCCTTTTCTACGCCGCTGCGCTTTGTATCGACGCCATGCGGACGTTTCACCTGGTCATCCTCGCCATCGTGGGGCCGTTTGTCTTCGCCCTGAGCGTTTACGACGGTTTCCAGCATACGTTGTCCGTCTGGCTTGCCCGGTATATAAACGTATACATGTGGCTTCCCGTTGCCAATCTCTTCGGTGCCATGATCTCCCGTATTCAAGAAAATCTTATCAAGAATGACATTGAAGCCGTGCTCGCTGGCGGAAACAATGCAACGTATAGCTTGACCAGCGTGGCTTACATCGTGTTCCTCGTCGTCGGCATCGTCGGGTATTTCACCGTGCCGTCGATCGCCAACTACATCGTGCACGCCAGTGGCGGCAATGCCCTGTTATCGAAGTTTCAATCTGCGGCGCGCACCGCTGTGGTTGCGGGTACAGGAGGCGCCGGAGCCGCAGCGGGCTCCTCTTCAGCAGCCGGGGCGTCGGCGGCTGGAAGTGCGGCAGCCGACACCGGCGCGTCTGACAAATTGCGTTACCCGATGGCGGATGCCGCAAACTCGGAAGGCTATAACAAGGACGCTGGGCATCAATTCAATCAAATCTCAGGTAAGTAAACTCCCAGGCTATGTTCCAACATTTCAAAAATGTAGATGCCGCTTTCCGGCACATCAGACTGTTTTCTTACTTATTCCTTGCCGTTAACGGTATTGGCTCCGCGCTGGCCCAATACTGGGCCGTGCGTGTTGTCCGGGAAGAACGGTCGAAGGTGTATGTACTCGCCAACGGCAAATTGTTGGAGGCAACAGGCACGGATAAGAGGCGCGTATTGGAAATAAGGGTGAAAGACCATGTGCGTGATTTCCATCATTTTTTCTTTACCGCTTCTCCCGACGAAGAAGCTATCCGCCGAGGCGTCACGCGGGCGCTGTATTTGGCCGACGCGACTGCAAAAAAGGAGTATGACAACCTCCAGGAGTCAGGCTACTACACCGGGATCGTTTCCGGAAACATCAACCAGTTTGTTGAAGCCGACAGCGTTGCGGTTGATGTGAATGCAAGTCCAGTCCGTTTTGCTTTTTACGGAAAGCTGAAGATCGTTCGCGCCACCTCCACCATCGTCCGCTCGCTCATCACCACGGGCACCATAACAGAAACCGCCGCAATCAGCGAAAATAACCCGCAGGGTATGCTGATTGGCGCATGGCGGATCATTTCAAACCAAGACATGCACCGATGAAAATTCTCCAAAACATCATCCGCGGGCACGATGAAGTTCCTCTTGCACCGGAACGCCAGAACGGTCGGCGTTGGCTCAAGACGCTGGCGAGCTACCTCCGGCGCAGTGAGCAACTTTTTACTGTTAGGCAAAAACAAACGATGCTACTGTGCTTCACGCTGGTAGCCGGAACCTGTTTCCTTCACCTGGCAATTACCGGGGTGATTTCGCCGAGAAACAGCCATCGCCCGCCGATCAGGCAGGAAAGGCTCCAGCACTTGCAGGCGCCGCTGCCACAGGCACTTTCGCTCGATTCGATTCAGAACAAAAACCTTTTACCATGACTTCCATACCACTCTCAAAACTCGACATCAGTAAACTACTGAAGTTATTGCCAGTAGCGGCGTTCGTGCTGACGCTGGGGTTCTATTACCTTTTTACCTTTTTGCGGGAATCTGGCACTCCTGCGGAAAAAACCGGGAAAAGTGCCTTCAATACAGACCTGCCCGGCCCCAAGCTGGACGATCGGTATAAGAACAAACTGGATTTATATATGGAAGCACGCCAGGACAGCCTCCGCAAACTGAAGGAAGCTCGCAGAGACTCCCTTCTGTTCCCGGTCGAGGGCGTTGCACCTGAAATCGTGAATGTCCCGCCGCAACTGCCGCAGGAAACTCGCCGTGCGACGTCAAGCACCGACCCCAACGAACGGAAGGTGGAGAAAGTGCTGGAGCGGCTACAGATGACCCTGGCCCAACAGGAAGCAGAGCCTCACATGCCCAACGCCGGTCTGCCGATTGCTCTTCCGTCCGACAAGCGGACTTCCGCCGACCTGGGGCGGTTAGAAAAGCTCATGGGTGATGTCGCAAACCCGCCTGATGACGTAGAGATAAAGCGTTTGGACGGGATGCTGGACAAAATTTTGGAAATCCAGCAGCCGGGGCGCAATCCCGGGCATGCAAAGCCTGTTCCAGACGATACGCTGGAATCCTTCATCGCTACCGTTGCTGGCCCAAAACCCAGCGAGTATACTGACAACGGTTTTTATGGGCTTTCCGAAGAACCTACACCTCAAAGCATAGAACAACCGCCCGGAAACGGAACGATTGCGGCCACGGTACATGCCGACCAGCGTGTACGTACTGGCTCCATCGTCCGGTTACGACTGCTGCAGGATATATATGTCAACAACGCCAAAATTCCGGCAAACAGTTTTGTCTTCGGAAGGGCCACTGTCGCCAAGGAAAGGGTTGAGCTCGATATTCGCCACGCTTTTTACGCCAATACCGTGCTACCGGTGAAACTGACCGTCTTCGATATCGACGGGATCGCGGGCATATCTGCGCCGGGCGCAGATGCCCGCGACGCGAGCCGTGAGGGGCTAAACCAGGCGGTGCAAAACCTGGAGCTGTACAACATGGACCCCAGCCTGGGGGCACAGGCAGCCGCATCCGGTATTCAGGCCGCTAAAAGCCTGTTATCGAAAAAGACGAAAACGCCATATGCCACGCTCAAAGCCAATCACAAAGTCATGTTGGTAAACACTCGTTTTTAACCAGTAAATCATCTTATATGAAACAATGCATCATTTTACCGTTGTTATTCCTGCTGACCCTCGGAAATGCGTCAGCCCAAATGGTGGAACTTCCCTCCAGCACGGCGATCACCCCTTATTCGCTTTCCGTAGGCTACAACAAAACGACCGTGCTGATTTTTCCCGCGCCTATCAAGGATGCTGACAGAGGAAGACAGGACATAATCGTAAGCCGGCAGGCAGGCGTCGGCAATGTGTTAAAGGTGAAAGCCGCCCGCATGGATTTCGAGCCGTCCAATCTCCACGTCTTTACTGCGGACGGGAAGTTGTATTCCTTTGAAATTTCCTTTGGGGCCGGTAGCGGCGGCACCTTCGATTTGTCACGCCTGGCTGCTTCGACAGGCCGGGTGGCGCAGCATATGCCACTGATCTTCCCCGAAATGGAGGAAGGCATGCCCGATACCCAGCTACGGTTGTGTAAGGTTGAAGCTGGACAGCCCTTTTTCAGAAAAACGGCAAGAAAGCACCAGCTTCGCCTGCGGTTGCTATCGATCCACTTCGACCAGGACAGGCTTTATTTCCGGTATCGCATATGGAACAAATCTTCTCTTCCATACTTTATCGATTTCACCCGCATGTATATTTCTGACGGTCGCCAGGTAAAACGTGCAACCGCGCAGCAGCAAGAGCTTGCACCGGATATTACCGCCGGGAGTAAGATGGTTCCCGGCCATTCAACTGCTGAGCTCGTTTTTGTAGTAAAGCGGTTTACTATACCCAAAGGGAAGAAGTTCCAGTTCGAAATCTACGAAAAGGACGGCGGACGGAATATTCAGATGGAAGTACGGAACCGGCATCTGTTCAAGGCCAGGCCATTACTCTAAAATCTGGTACATGAATTTTGCACAAACCGGCCCGGTGAACCGTGTCGCCGAGGCTCTTTCCCTCTACGCGATTCAGGAGGCCCAATCTATCGCAGCCAACCCGGCAGGCTGGAAACAGGACGCTTCGGGACTTGATTTGAAAATTCGGTTCTATGAGGGTATCACAGCGGCGGCTTACCCGCACCCCTCGAAGGCCGAGCGCAGCACCCTCCGGTTTGTTCGCCATCAGATTAGGCGGATGAGCGCGATAAAATACCCGACGCCGTTGAGGCAGCTAATATATCATCCGGTTTCCATTTTTCTGCGGGACATATTGCTGCAACGGCGCCAGGGCTTTCGGCAAATGGAAACACAGATCCGGCACACGATGCGTAACGAATTGCGGACGCTGAACCACCATGCTGTACAGCAGTCGTTGAATGACCGCGGGTTCCGACTTCCGGTAGAAACGATCCTGAGAAAGATGATGGCTCAGGAGATGCCGCAGTTTCATTTCAGGTATGCAGACCCGGCAAGGTGTAAGAATACCGAGTTCGTATTACATTTCGCGAAGGTGCCGGGAAGTGATTTCTATTACTTCCAGTCCTTCGATGCCGCCACCCGGCCAGACCTACAGTCTATGCTGAACCGCCCTGCCGGAGCGGTTCAGCAATCTTTTGACTTGTATGCGGGAAAGTCGTTTTCCGCACCGGAGGCGGCTGCTTTGGTAAACGGCGGCTTTGTTGCCCATATCGAAGAGGGGCACGAGAAATGGTATTCCCTGGACACAGAAGGACAGCATCTGCCGGGACAGGTTCCTTTAATCATTCACTCTTTCGATTTGGAAGCGGAATTGAAAAAGTTGCCTTTGAGACCCTTATCTGCTACCCAATCCACGAACCTGATCCGGGCATTACGGGAAGGGCAGGCGCGATCCGTTGAGCTTCAGATAGATGGTCGCGGAGTTCGTTGTAAAATACAAGCGGCGCCGCAGAGCCGGGCATTGGCAATATATGACGAACATGGACGCCGCCTTGCCTTCGCGAGCACTCCACAGAAGAATTCGGGCGCGAAGGCTAGCCTGGAAAACGGATTGCGAGTATTGAGTGATATAGGAAATACGCCTACGGTCGATAAAAAGAAAAGGAAAATTGGCAAATAGGCTTCCCGGTGTGGTCTTTTTTTGGGGGCCGGCAGTGGATATCAATTGAGCGTCCGTTGCGACGCTCCGTTCATCGGCATTTTTCCTGTTTAACTTACCATTCGTTTTTTATACAACCTATCGGAAACTCTCGTAGAAAGTGTTTCAGCCTGAAGTAGTATAAAAATAAAGCATCCAAAAAGGGGAAAGAGTAAAAAAGAGCGGCTAAGATAGTCGCGGGGTTTGGAATTGAAAAATCGCGGAGTGCCATAAACACGGGGCTCGGCTTTGGGGCATAAAAAAGGCCATGCAGAAAAGCGACTGCATGGCCTTTTTTATGCCCCGCTCTCTTTTATAGCTCCGCGATTTGTCAATGTCCAACTCCCGCGACTCATAGATGCCTTTCTTTTTTACTCTTTCCCCTTTCCAGAATGTTTTACCGCGGCTGACGCCGCAAAAAAATAAAGAATATGAAAGATTTCACACTTCAAACTTACAATCCTTCGGCCGCCCAGCCCGGTAGCCTCTATCTGCTTTCACGTGGAATGAACACCGGTAAACCTGGATTTGAGCCCTGGCGGAATAGCTACGTGTTGTTCTGCGATCCGGTTGATCTCTACAAATATTACTGGTGCATCTACGGAATGTGGCAGGCGAAGGCGTTTCGCCAATATCTCCGCGGCACCTGTGTGCAATACATTTCAATTGGGGTTATGAAAACCGCTATCGTTTCTACGATGGCGGCTTTTTCCAACATCAACCGCTATATGGATCGACTACAGGCCATTACGGCCCTCGAGCTGAATCTACTCCAAAAGATCAAACTGATAGAGGCATTGAAGCAAAGCCTACTCCGCTCTGCATGAACATTCACCAAATAAACGGGAGTGCCGCCGGTAAAGTGGTACATCTGAGATTATGAAACACGATTATCAAGAACGCAAGCAAAACCGCATCACGCGTGCCCTGGAGTTAGCCAGGAAAAAGGAACAGGAAAGCGATCAGCTTTACGATCATGCAAACAAAATGGCTTCGGTAATCCCGATGGGCCAGCCGATTCTCGTAGGTCATCATTCCGAAAAAGAGATCGCCGGTTTCGCGGCCGAATCCACAACACTTTCGGTAAAGCCTTCAAATCCGCTGAACAGGCGGAATACTACCGGGAAAAGGCGCAGATCATAGAGAGTAATGATGCCATTTCTTCCGATGATCCGGAGGCGATTTCCAAACTGGAGGATAAACTGGCGCGCCTCAGTGCGCACCATGCTTTCATGAAAGCGGCGAATAAGTGCGTAAGAAAGCATGATATGGCCGCTTTCCTCCAGCTTGACGGGGCTTCAGAGGAGCTTTGGAAGGAATTGCACGACGAGAATGGTAATCCTGTGGGTTTCCCGCACTATCGGCTGCCTTATGCTAAAGCGGAAATGAAACGTATAGAAACCAGGATCGCGTTGCTGAAAAGATACGACGGCCAGGAGAACGAGGAAACCGAGAAAGGTGGCGTGCGCATCCTCCGGAATGTTGTAGCTAATCGGGTTCAGATATTTTTTCCGTCGAAGCCGGACGAAGAAACACGTACTCGCCTTAAAAAAGCCGGTTTCCGGTGGTGCCGCAGGGAATCCGCATGGCAAAGGCAGTTGTCCAGTTGGGCAGAGTGGCAAGCTAAGGATTTCCTCCCGGCAGGATGAGTTGAAAAGCCCCGGCGCCAGGCGCCGGGGAAATTACAGTTGTTAATCAAAAAAATATAATATGAAAAATACTAAAGGAACGATAAGGAAAACATCTGCGGAAGCATCCGCCCCAAAAAACACCAAAGTGAGCAAAGCCGCAGCACCCGTATCGGAAATTACAGTCATTCAGGTGCAAGCCCGTGATATATCCTTCAATCCGAAGAATCACCGGCAGCTTTATTCCGAAAGTGCTTTACAGGATTTTGCGCATGAGCTGGCGCTTCACGGCATTATTTCACCGATTACGATCCGAACCGTAAAGGGGAAATATGAACTCGTTGTCGGTGAACGCCGCCTTCGTGCGGCGCTGTTGGCCGGTATCAAGAAGCTGCCCGCAATTGTGAGGGAGTACAATGATGCTGAGGTTAATGAAATACAACTGGCGGAGAATCTTCAGCGAGAAGATCCACATCCGCTGCATATCGCGCTTGCAATTAAGATTATGAGAGATGCGGGACTGTCGATTGACGAGATTTCTTCCCGGTTGGGCAAATCTGCCACTTTTGTGTATGCACGCTTAAAGTTGCTCACCTTGATTAAGGATTTTCAGGAAGTGTTCCTCAGCGGGAAGATTTCGACAAATGATGCCTTCCAAATAGCCAGTTTGTCGGAAGAGGCCCAGGAGGATTTCTTTTCCGAGTATTTCTCAAACTGGCAATCAAATTCATATCTGCCGGCAAAGAACCTGGAATCAGAATTGAAGAAATACCGCTGTAATCTGAATAATGCAACTTTTGATACGGAAGACAGTGAATTATTGCCAGATGCTGGTGCCTGTGGGAACTGCCCTTTCAATAGCGCCTACCTTCAGACTCTCTTTCCCGACCTATCAAAAGAACGTCAGTGCATGAACAGCGGTTGTTTTATCCGGAAGTCCGACGAAGGTTTCCGGCTGAAAGTCGTGAAGTCCGTAGAGGAATTTCAGCCCGCCTTTTTCATCATCCGGCCGTATACGTCGGATCGCATAACGTCTATGCTCGCCGGATTCGAAGGCATTATGACAATTAAATCCGATGAAATTACATGCCTTGAAGAACCGGAAATGCCAAACCGCGATGACTACACCAACGAGAATGAAGAAGAGTACGATGATGAAGACGATGTTTTTGAAAATGGCGATAAACAGTATGGAAATGCGATGGAGGAATATCAGCAAGCCCACGCTGAATTCTTGGAAGAAATTGAGAGTGGAGGCTATCAGAAAGGGCTGGAAGTGAGAGAAAATGCCATTGAAAGACAATACTTCATCGTTGGAAAAAGAACAACGCCCGTGAAGCAAACTGCCAAGGCGGTACAGGAAGCCATCAAAAACAAGACGGTCACGCCGGAAATGTTGGAAAGTGAAATCGAAAGGATCGACGATCGTGAAGTTCGGGCAAAGGAACTGGATATCAGGAAGATACGGACTGATATTTACGATAAGTATGGGCAACATGTGACTGAACAGGGTGCAAACCTGCCGGTGACTGCGGAAGATTCCCTTTCAGTCAGGTTACTGGTTTATGAACGTCTGGATTTCCATCGGCGCCTTGTGATTGATGAATTGCTGGAGACAAAGATGGGCTATACCGAAATAGCCCCCGAGGCTTATCTACATATGGCGCTGGGCATGTTAACGGATGCTGAGTTTTGCTATATGGTGCGACTGGCATTGACCTGTACCATGAGCAGCCAATATCTCCAGAACAGTCCGGCGTATTTCCTCCGGAGCGCCGCCATTGCCAGTGGCGTTGATGTGGCACATATCGAGCGGGCCCAGCAGGAAGTTGCGGAGGCGCGGGTAGACAGGGTCGCAACGCGCACGCATGAGCTTAACCGTTTATCAGAACGGTTAAAAAGGAAACGCAATGCTCAATAATCTATAAGCACAGCCGGGCGAATTTGCCCGGCTGTTTAAATTTTGTACTATGGCAGTAAATACCCGAAGGAGCTTCCAGGTTCCTGAAATTATCCTGAAATACTTACCCAAGGTGGCGCCTGGCCAAAGGGAAACATGTAATTCAATAGATTATGCGTTCGGTTGCTTCATCCGTTCATGGAATACGGCAGAAATATTCCTGTTGGAGGAGTTTAAGGTATTACTTCTCGACCATTCTGCCGGTATTATTGGCCTATCTTCCATCGGGAAAGGTGGTCGGACGAGCGTTGTTGTTGACATTCGGATGATACTACTTCTGGCGATAAAAGCGATGGCAACAAAAATCATCGTCGCACATAATCATCCATCGGGTAACATCCGCCCTTCCCGTGCGGATATCCGATTGACGGATCAGTTAAGCAAAGCGTGTAAAATAGTGGAGATCGAGCTTGTAGATCACTTAATTATCGCGCCTGATAAATTCTTTTCCTTCCGCGAAGACGGAAGTCTATCAATAACGTAGAATTAGAAAAAGTTGCGGACTACCCGTTGGCGTTCCGAGGTGGCGCTGGGGGAAATTTATGCCCGTGTTTTTTATTTCTAATTTTAGATTGGGGTAATGCGTACTTTGTTCGGTTTTTAGTAGTTAGATTGGCGTATTATTCAGCGTAAACACTGAAGCGAAGGTTAACAAACAATGTAAAAATGTCGTAATTGCATGAAATATTCAGCACAATTACTTTACGGAAACGCTATCAATCCAACTAATCAGTGTGCTCTTTTGATGTTCGCTCAATTTTGCATCAGCATGCATTAACGTATATGATTTCAGCGGCATTTTATCTTCCTCCACCTGCTCTTTCATTCTTTTCAGCTTATTGCGCCGCCTTTTAACTGAGTATGTGCCAAACTCGTTGAAGTTCAATTCTTCTTTTCCATGTTTGATATGTCCGGCCATGAACCACCCTACGGGCTGAATTTTAACATACCAGGGATAACGGGTGTTGTTACTATGGCAATCATAGCAGGAATTTTTCAGAATAGTACGAACCTCGTCTGGCATGGAGTATAACATCGTTACATCTTCCGAAGAGATTACGTCGCCAGATTGGTTCCGCGCAGGCGGGAAAAACTGGATTACGATAAACCCAAACAAAAGCATCAGCAGTAAGTATCGCAAATATTTCATGTGTACTCCGGTTGCGAAGCCAAATCTCCCGCGAACATGCGTTTTACCGATTCGCGGGAGTTTGACAATCGTATCGTGATGATCTGAATTACTTTATTACTTCCTTGATAGTACCGCAGGTAAGCATCTTGTCTCCGAAGTACGGGTTTTTAATCTCTTTTGATTCGCTGAGCCACATCGCACCCTTGTTGTTATCGTACATGGGACAGAAGTCATGGTAAAGCGCCTGTCCGCCGCCGAATCCCTTGGCCAGCGCGTAAACATCTTCGCTCATTTGTACGAAATGTTCACGCTGGTGCTCGATATTACCGCCGTTCTTGCTGATATGATCGGCATGCTCCTTCAAATCTTCTTCATTTTCAGTGTAAAGCTTTTGCTGATCAGGCGTCATAGCCGATTTGTCGACTTTGGCAAGCGCCTCATCCATGGCTTTTGCGCCAGCAGCTGCTTCAGATGCATTATCCGCGGCAAGCCCGTTTTTAACATGAATATAATGATCAAAAACAGGTTTCAGCGAAGCGGCCACTTTCCCGTCTACATCGGCGAACTGAGGCTTAATTTCTGCTATGCTTTCATCTGATGGCGCTTCATGTTTCATAGCCTCCCCTGCAGTAGCTGCGGAGTCGTGGTTGTGTCCGTCATCAGACTTTGTGCCGCTGTTGTTACAGGCTGCGAAGATGACCATAGATAACGCCAGGGCGGCAATGATGTTCTTTTTCATTTTTGTTGATTTTGTAGTTTAAGGAAACAATGTTAATGGTTGGCTTGTGTTATTTTACTTTTAATAATTTTGCATTGATTGCCACGATGATCGTGCTCAGGCTCATCAGAACGGCGCCCATAGCCGGGCTCAGCATAAAATTGGGATAAAGGACGCCCGCGGCAAGTGGAATAGCAATGACGTTGTACCCAACTGCCCAGGCGAGGTTTTGAATCATCTTCCGGTAGGTTGCCTTACCGAATGAAATCATCTGAACTACGTCTTTAGGGTCGCTGTTCACCAGGATGATGTCTGCGGTTTCCGCCGCAACATCCGTTCCAGATCCCACTGCAATGCCCACATCGGCCATCGCCAGAGCCGGGGCATCGTTCACCCCGTCGCCCGTCATCGCTACAACTTCACCTTTATCCTGAAATTCTTTGACCTTCTGCTGTTTCTCATGCGGCAGCACGTTCGCCAGATATCCATCCATATTGAGCTTCCGGGCAACAGCAGCGGCCACTTTCTCATTATCCCCCGTCAGCAGGAAGGATTTTATTCCCATAGCTCGCAGGTCGGCAATGGCTTCAGCGGCGGTTTCGCGGATTGCATCGGCAAAGGTGATAATCCCGGCGGGTACATCGCCAATAAGGACGAAGTTCACCGTATCCGTGGATTGATCCACATCTTCGGGGATGTCCGGCAAGACGATGTTCTGCTGTTTGAAGTAATTGGGGCCTGCCGCTACGACGGATTTGCCATTGACGTTACCGGTTACCCCGATCCCCTGCATATACCGGAAATCGGTGGAGCTCCAAAGCGCGAGGTTCTTCTCCTTCAGCTTCTTCATTACGCCATGGGCGATGTGGTGTTCGGAATTCTGCTGGATCGCGGCGGCGTACTGCAATATCTCGTCTTCCGAGTATTGCGGACTCAATGGGATAATCCGCTGTACTTCATGGGAACCTTTGGTAAGGGTGCCGGTTTTGTCGAAAATAATGGTGGTCAGCTTTCTGGCGTTTTCGAAAGCGGTACGGTTTCGGATGAGTAGCCCGTGTACGGCAGACAGCGTGGTAGAAATTGCCACGACTAGCGGAATTGCCACACCCAGTGCATGGGGGCAGGATGTTACCATTACGGTTACCATTCTTTCGAGGGCGAAGGAAAGCTCATGGCCCGCCGTCAGCCAGACGATGAAGGTTACGACCCCGACGCTGATGGAAATGATCGTCAGCCATTTCGCCACCTTGTTGGCGAGGTTTTGGGTATTGGATTTGGCGCCCTGAGCGGACTGCACCATGTTTATCACCTTGTTGAGGTAACTATCCTTTCCCGCGCCGGTGACCTGAACTTTCAGGGCGCCGTCCCCATTTACCGCGCCCCCGATTACTTTTGCGTCTTTACCTTTATTGACGGGAACGCTTTCGCCGGTAAGCATACTTTCGTTGACGTCTGAGCTTCCTTCCAGGATAATACCGTCTGCCGGGACCTTCTCGCCCGGTTTAATGAGTATAACGTCCTTGTTTTGCAGATCTTGGAGCGAAATGTCGGTAACCTGGCCGTTCCGTTCTACGTGCACCACGGCCGGAAGCAACGCAACCAAAGATTCCAGCGCGCGGGAAGCTGCCATTTGGGATTTCATTTCCAGCCAATGCCCTAACAGCATGATATCGATCAGGGTGGCCAGTTCCCAGAAGAAATCCATCCCCCGCAGGCCGAGCACAACCGCCACGCTATACAGGTAGGCTGTAGTAATGGCAACTGCCACCAGCGTCATCATGCCCGGATTCTTCCACTTCAATTCCCTTATCATTCCGACTAGGAAGGGCCATCCGCCATAGAAGAAGATAAAGCTGCTCAGGGCGAGCAGCACATACTTGTCACCGGCGAACGTAAAAGTAAAGCCAAGCCATTCCTGGATCATATGCGACAGCAGCAGTACCGGTATCGTGACCGCAAGGCAAATCCAGAACCGTTGGAGGAAGCCCTCCGTGTGGTGCCCAGCGTGCTCGTCGTGCCCGGAGGTACTGTCGTGCTGTTTATGGTGGGCGGACTTTTCATTGGTCATCGCTGCGTGGTCGTGACCTGCATGACCGTGCCCTGCATGCGCGGAACTTTTGCCGTCCGGAGCCGGATCTGGGCGGTGGCTGCTATGCTGGTGGTCATGGTGTTCATGATGCCCCTGGTGGCTGTGCTCGTCTTGCATGCTCTATTTTTTGAAGGTTACGGGAAATTCGATACGGATTTTTTCCCAGGCCATGGCGATTTTACCGGAATTTCCGGCGCCAGGCTCGATATAGTACTGAAGCCTTTCCGTTAAGTTGTGGCGTTTCGGTTTCACGGCAACCCTCACGATATCTTCCTTTTCATCATATTCCGATGCCAGGTGCTGCTGCCAGCGGGAATTAATGATAACCGTCCATTCATTTTTGCCGGGGATGGTGAAAAGCGCGTATTTCCCTGCCGGAACGAGCTTTTTATCGATAATCAGTGCTTTTTTGAACTCGATTGTGGTCGCATCATGCGCACCGGTAACCCAAACCTCGCCGAATGGCACGAGCCCGCCCCAGATGATCCGTCCGCGTACACCGGGGGAATGGTATGTGATATGAATGGAGTCAGAACCGATCAGCCCTGCGGCCGCCGATTTGATACTGCGCTTGCTGGTGTCTTTCACCAAGTTTGGATTATAACATACTTCTCCGGATTGGGCTTTCAGGTTTGAGCCGGCGCAAAGCAGCAAGGCCATCAGGCAAATGCTGAAAAATGAATTGATCTTGGACATGCGAAAATTTTATAGCTGTTTGTATGCTCCGGTTTTATTGAATTGTTTCTTTTACCTCGCCGCACGTCATCATTTTATCACCGAAATAAGGGTTCTGTATAGCCTTGTTGTTGCTGATCCAGTATCCTCCCTTATCATTCAGCGCCATCGGGCAAAAGTCTACATACAGCTCACCATTATTTACCCCAACTTTTTTCACGAGGGAAATGAATTCGTTGCTGAGTGTAGAATAGGCCGCTCTTTGTTCCTCGATATCTGAAGACGCGGTAATTTTCGCGGCGGAAGCCTTGATAGCTTCTCCTCCGGCAACAGCCGCAGCGCCAGTTTCGATAGCATTGCCAGCAAGACGGGCTTCTTTTGCGTCACCTTTGATCAATGCCTGCGTCAGATGAACATAATGCTGATAAACGGCGTTCAGTTTGTCGTCTTTCAGTTGTATGCTGGCGGCAGCAGGTTCGCTTTGCATCGCCGCATGATCGTGTGTCGCAGCCGAGGCAGTGGAATCCGCGGCGGTCTGCCCTTTCTTCTCTTCGGCATTTCCGCATGCGGCCAGTAGAACGATAGCCAACACGGGAGCGGCAACGGTTTTCAAAAAGTGTTTCATGTGATTTTCAGTTTATTTTTTAGATTGTTTTTTACATTCCAGCCATGCCAGCCATAGGATCGGATCCTTTTTTCAGAATATATTCCGAGTAGAGCAGATACGCACCGGTTATCACAACAACGTCGCCCTCTTTCAGGCCTTCGGTAATTTCCACCAGGTTGAAATCCTCCATGCCGGTTTTTACCATCCGCGGGACGAATTTCCCCTTCTCTTTTTCGATCCAAACGTGCGCGCCTTTACCGTCGCGGATCACCGCATCAATCGGCAGGCTCAGCACATCTCCCTTGCTTTTAAGCGGTAGCTGAATATTCGCCTGCATGCCAGGCTGCCATCTGTTCCCGGGATTGGGAATGCTTCCGCGCACCTGCAGCAACTGGCTGCCGCTTTGCAGGGAGGGATTGATGAACTGGATCGTCATGTTTTGCGGTTCGTTCTCCCAGCCGGCAACAACAACCTTGACAGTTTGCCCTATGCGGACAAAGGACGCTTCCGCAGGATAGACGTCGGCTTCGACCCAAAGCTGGTCGAACGCCTCCAGTCGCATGACCGATCCTCCTTCCGACACATATTGCCCTTCCGTTGCGGTAAGCTCCGAAACGATACCGCCGTAGGGCGCCGGATATGTCACGAACGCGCTGACTTTCCCTGACTGTACCAACTGGTTGATCTGCGCGTCGCTTTGATCGTACAGGGCCAGCTTCTGGCGAGCCGCCTTTTCGATCTGCTGAAATTGAGCGTCTTCCGGGAATTGCTTCGCCTGCGCCACAGTCAAAAGGTACTCCTGCTGGAGCGTTGCCAGTTGTTCAGAGTATATTTTATAAAGCGGTTGTCCTTTATTTACCCTTACGCCCGTTTCCTTTATATACATTACTTCAATCCGGCCCGGAACCCTGCTGGAGATAATAGTGGTCTTTTCGGGATCGGTTGCAAGCCTGCCGTTTAGCTGGCGAAAATTCGCCAACGCGCCCGTTCCTACGGCCATCGTGGTAATATTCGCCAGTTTTATCTGGCTTTCTCCCAGCGTAAGCGAAGCGTCCTTATTGGATTTGTCGAACGGAACGAGATCCATCCCGCAGATGGGGCATGTACCGGGTTTGTCCTGCACGATTTGCGGGTGCATCGGGCAGGTATATGTTTGTTTGTTTTCCCCGGAAGCTTCTTTTTTCCCTGCATCTGAACACGCTGCCAGAAACACTGCCGGCGCAATTGAAGCTAACGCAACTGCTTTTAAAAAACTTTTCCTTTCCATATCTTCAATTGTTGCAATTAGTTATTTGTTTTGATAAAGCTTTCGCTATCAATTAAATAGTAGGCATTTGACGCTACTTTCCATGTACTGATGTCCGTGTCTACCTGTATCATGTCGTTCGTCTCTATCCCTGTCGTCACAGTCATTGGAAGGTAGGAATCCTTCTCCTTTCTGAACACCACGGACTTGTTGCCCAGCTTCAGTACCGCGCGCTTGGGGAGCCACCAGCCACCGGAGTATATAACCGGTACGTTCGCACTGAGAAGCTGGCCTACATGGAACTGCTGATCGTTCAGGTAAACCCTGGCGATGGTAAAGTTCATCCCGTTCCGGAAAACCGGTTCGATAAGGCCGACGCTGCCGGATAACATATGATTTTCGTCGCTCGTGGGATAGAAAAGCAACTTTTGCCCTTGGCGGATGCGTGCCGCCAGTTGCGGAGGGAATGCAAATTCCGCTACCAGGGCCCTGTTCTGATAAATAGTGAAGAGAGACTGGCCGGCGCTCACATATTGACCTTCGCGGAGCATAACGGGCGTGGCGGCCGGTGCTGCCGGCGCAGGAGCTGCCGCAGCCGGCGCTGCACCGCTCATCCCGCTCATTCCGTCGCCGGAAGCCCCCCGGAAGGTGCCGGCATTGTTGCCGCCGCCGATGGCGCGGTTGCCGTAGCCGATTTCTCCAGAATGTATCCATCACTGTTGCTATATACAGGCACCCGGTAAAGTATATTACCGGTTTTCAGCACTTGTTCGATCTGCGCGCTCTGCATACCCAGCAATTGCAGCCGCTGCTTGGCTGCTGATAGCATTTCACCGCCATTTCTTGCTACGAGCAGCAGCTCACGCTGGGCGGCCGCGAGGTCTGGAGAGTAAACTTCCATAATTAATTGCCCTTTACGGATGGGCTGGAAGTTATACCTGATGTAAAGGCGTTCGATACGACCGCCGACCCGGCTGGAAATGCTCGTTTGGTTACGGGTATCGTAGGTGATGATACCGTACACGTCCGATGCATAAATGCGTGTCCCGGATTCCGCGCTTATCGCCGGAATGGTGGCAACGACCTGGGCGTTTACCGGTTTTGTCAACGCGTTGATACTGCTGTCTAGGGCCGGTTCGCTGTGGGCGTCTTTCGGTACGAGATCCATACCGCAGATAGGACATTTACCCGGTTTATCCTGGACGATCTGCGGATGCATGGGGCAGGTGTAAGTTTGACCCGCTTTATGCCCGGCATGTTCGGTTTTCGCACCGTTGCCCTTGCAGGCAGCCAATCCCAGTATGGCGAAGGACAAGCCTATTAATATTTTAACGATATAATTGTTTCTCATAATCCACGATCATTTCATAAAGTTTTAACTTTTCGTCGAGCACGTTGGCCTGCATCATGGTGAGCGCCTCCCAGGAGTCGATCACGTTGGATAACGCCAGTTTGTTCTCCTGGTAATTCAGGAAGTTGGCTTCCAGGGTTTGGCGGAGCGCGGGAACGATCTTGTCTTCCATTGCTTCGATCCGCTTTTGCATGGAAAGGATCTCATAGTGCATACCGTACAGCATGCCCTGTGTTTCCTGCAGCATGGCGGCTCTTTCTTTTTCCATCGCCTGTACTTCATATTTCATTCCCTTGACCCCGGATTTATACATTTTCGAGGACCATGGAGCGATTGGGATGCTTGCCATTACCATGGCGCTGTAAGCATTCGGCATCATTCCGTCCAGCGGGTACATGTGGTCGAAGCGCACCCTGAAATCCGGTTTCTTTTCCTTCTTCATGCTTTCGATGTTCAGTTGCATCGTTCGGATGCTTTCATCCATTTTCAGGATGTCTTTCCGGGCACTTGCCAAGGAAGCGGTATCGTATGAAGGTGCGATCTCGAAACGAGGGGTATAAGTGGTGTCGATCTCGAACTGCTCATTGCCGGGGAATTCATCAGGCTGTTCAGCCAGGAGCGCGCTTTGGCGATATTTCCATCCTGCATCCTTATCATATTGACATTTTCCTCAATTTTCGCGTTCGCTTTGTACACGCCGCTGAGCTGAGACTGATTGTAGGGATATCTGACCTGTTCGATTTTTTTCATCGTTTCCATGATCTTCCCGTTCTCCTGCAGGATATGGATGCGTTGTTTCGCAACGATCCAGCTGAAGTAAAGGCGCTTGGCCTGCGACTTCAGCTCATTCAGGGTAACGCCCCGGGTGGCGTTCTCAACGTTTGCCTGGGAAGCGATGTATTTCTTCTTCGCGTTGAGTTTCGCCGGGTTTGGGATATCCTGCTCCAGCTGCAGCATAAGGCTTCCCTTATCCCTGTCGTCCATAATCATTTGGCCAGGATACGGGGTCATGAACGTGCCCACGCCGACCATTGGGGCCATCCAGGCTGTTGCCGCTTCGGCGCTGTATTTGTAGCTTTCCGCCTTCAGCCCGTAAGACTGAAGCAGAACATTATTCCTGTCTACGCGGAGCAAAACGCTATCCAGGGGCAAAACCGGTACTTGTTGCGCGGCGAGCCCCATTGGTGCGAAAAGCCCAATCAGGAAGATATATTTAATGATGTACTTCATGAATCTCCAATTTTCCGTACTTACGTAATTCGTATTCTTTCGTTAACAAGAAGATCAGCGGCGTTACCAGCAGGATATGCGTGGAAGAGGTCAGTACCCCGCCAATCATCGGCAGCACAATAGGTTTCATCACATCAGTGCCCACCCCGGATGCCCAAAGAACAGGCACGAGGCCGAACAAGGATACGCAGACTGTCATCAACTTCGGGCGGAGGCGTTTCGCAGCACCATGGATCACGGCAAGGCGCAGGTCTTCCCGGGTAATTGTCGCGGAAGAATTGCCTTTTTCCTTTACGAGCTGCTGCATCGCATCGTTGAGGTAGATTACCATCACGATCCCAGTTTCCACAGCGATACCGAACAGCGCGATGAAGCCCACCGCTACGGCAACCGAAAGGTTCACGCCCCAGAAATAGATCATGTACGCACCACCGATCAAGGCGAAGGGTACGGTGATAAGGCTCAGGAACGCCTCGCGGATGGAGTGGAAGGCAAAATACAGGGAGAAGAATATGATGATCAGTACCACCGGAGCGATCCACAGCAGTGTTTGTTGCCCGCGGATCAGGTTTTCGTACTGTCCGCTCCATTCCAGGTAGTAGCCCTGCGGAAGGATCCCGCCAGTGCTGTTGATCTTTTTGATGGCTTCGTTCACAGTACTGCCTAAATCCCTGTCGCGCACGTTAAACATAACGGCTCCGCGCAGCATGGCGTTTTCCGAAGTGATCATCGGCGGACCGTCGGTGAATTTCACGTCGGCAACGGAGGACAAGGGTACTTCGCCGAAAGAAGAAGACATGATTGGGATGCGTTTGATGTGCTCAACGCTATTCCGGTATTCCTGTGCCAGGCGAACGCTGATCGAGAAGCGCTGGCGGCCCTCGATGGTATTACCAATGGGCGCGCCGCCCAGTGCGGATTCTACTGTTTGGTTCACGTCGTCAACCGTCAGGCCGTAGCGGGAAAGATCCCCGCGGCGAACGTCGATATCGAGGTACTTTCCGCCGGTTACGGGCTCAACATACAGGTCGGCAATGCCGGATGTGCCTTCCAGGGCTTTTCTTACCCGTTCAGATACGGATGCGATGGTATCCAGGTTTTGGCCGTAAACTTTTACGCCCACGTCCGTTCTGATACCGGTAGCCAGCATGTTGATGCGATTGATGATAGGCTGCGTCCAGCCGTTTACCACACCGGGAATCTGGAGCTTCGCGTCCAGCTCGTTGATAATGTCCTTCTTGGTAATGCCTTCCCTCCATTCTGTTTTGGGTTTCAGCATGATAATGGTTTCGATCATGCTGATCGGCGAGTTGTCGGTGGCCGTGCTCGCGCGGCCGGCTTTCCCGAGGACTTTATCTACTTCCGGAACGGATTTGATGATCTTGTCCTGTACCTGTAAAATCCGCTTCGCCTCGTTGTTCGATACATCCGGCAGCGTAACTGGCATAAACAGGATGCTTTGCTCGTCCAGCGGCGGCATAAACTCGCTGCCGAGGCTTTTCAGCAAGGGAATGGTGATGACGAGCGCCACTACGTTGATGGCGATCGTGGTCTTTCTCCATTTCAATACACCGCGGATGATGGGCTCATAAATCCTCTCCAGTACCCGGTTTACGGGATTTGCATTGTCCGGGCGGAACTTGCCCTTCATAAAAAAGGAAATCAGGACGGGGGCCAGTGTGATCACGAGCAGGGCGTCCATGATCATGATGAAAGTTTTGGTGTATGCCAGCGGATGGAACAGCTTGCCTTCCTGGCCCGTCAGCATGAAAACCGGGAGAAACGAGGTAATGATGATGATCGTGGCAAAAAATACCCCGCGGGATACCTGTTTGCTGGACTGTTCAATGATCTTCAATCGTTCTTCTTCCGATATCCAATCCGGGGATTTTTTAAATATTTTCTTCAACCAGTTCATTGTAATTAGCTTTTTTGCTGTTTTTGCCAGAGGGCATATCTTTCAGCAAGATGTTTGTATGCGTTTTCACTCATAATGATCCCATTGTCCACAATAACCCCAATGGCCAGCGCGATACCTGTGAGGGACATGATGTTCGACGAGATGTCGAAGGTGTCGAGCAGAATGAAGCTTGCGGCCAGGGTAATCGGGATTTGGATGATAATGCTGAGCGCGCTGCGCCAGTGGAAAAGGAAAATGATCACCACGATGGAAACGACGATCATTTCTTCAATGAGCGTATTTTTGATGGAATCCACGGATTCCTTTATCAATTCGCCCCTGTCGTAAATGATGTCAAACTTTACCCCCTTGGGTAGCCCTTTGGCTACTTCTTCCATTTTCGCTTTTACCTTATCAATTACCGCATCCGCATTTTCTCCATATCTCATTACAACGATCCCGCCAACGCGTTCGCCTTCGCCATCCTGGTCGAAAATACCCAAGCGGGTTTCGCCGGTCATTTGCACAGCGGCAACGTCGGCGACACGGATGGGAATGCTGTTCTGGTTCTTGACGGGAATGTTTTCGATCTCCTCGACGGATTTCAGGTAGCCGGAGGTTTTTATGATATAGCCGATGTCGCTAAGCTCGAATTTCCTGCCACCGGATTCGTTGTTGTTCGTCCGGATGGCGTTGATGACTTCCGGAACGGTAAGCCTGTAGTAAAGGAGCTTGTTGGGATCCAGCGTAATTTGATATTGTTTCTGGAAACCGCCAAAGGAAGCGATTTCGCTGACGCCCTCCACGTTTTGCAAGGCAAATTTCACATACCAGTCCTGTACCGCGCGTTGTTCGCCCAAGTCCATGTTGGGGGCGTCCAGGGTATACCAAAGGATGTGCCCTACACCGGTGCCGTCGGGGCCGAGTTGCGGCGTAACGCCGGTAGGCAGCGTCCTGGAAACCGTACTGAGCCGTTCCAGCACGCGTTCGCGCGCCCAGTATATGTCAACATCGTCGTTAAAAATGACGTAAATGAAGCTCATGCCGAACATGGAGGAGCCACGTACATATTTGATCTTGGGGAGCCCCTGCAGATTCGTTACCAGCGGATAAGTGATCTGGTCCTCGATCAGTTGAGGCCCGCGGCCCATCCATTCGGTGAATACGATCACCTGGTTCTCTGATAGGTCAGGGATGGCGTCGATGGGGTTCTTCTTCACAGCAAAGATGCCCCAGGCGAACAAGGCGGTTGCCATCACCAGTACAATAAACCGATTTTTTAATGACCATTCAATAATACTATGTACCATATCTCTTTTTCTTTTGAAGGACGCAGCAGGTTGCCTGCCGCGTCCCATCTGTTTGATCTTGTTGCCTATGATTATTTATGGTGCTGATGGCCCTGGGTGGACTTTGCGGCACCTTTACGATCATACTGGCAGCATCCTGGAAGCTTGGTATACACGGAGTCCGCCGCCTGTGCTTTTTCCGTATCATGGCCGGCGGCAGCGATCTTCTGCTGCACCGCGTCGCCGCTGGTTTTTGCGGGATCCAGCGACACCGTCATCATTTTGGTTTCTACATTCCATTCAGCTTTCGAAACGCCGTCAACGGTGGCAGCTTTTTCGATTCTTTTCTTACACATGTTGCAGTTGCCATAGACCTTGAACGTTTCTTTCTTGGCGGATTGGGCAAATGCGCTCGATGTGCCTACAAAGGCAACCATAACAATGAGAAGAGATAATAGTTTGTTCATTTTTATATTGGTTTATTGTTTGATTACGATGCCGTTCGGCTTTTTGCCAACCGGGATGTCTTTTATTTTAGTGTGATCCGATACTTTGATAACGGAAACGTTGGCCGCTGATTGGTTCGTTACGTATGCGGTTGCGCCGTCGCTGGTAATGGCTACCGCATGCGCGCCGGCGCCGGCATTGAACTTGCCGCCGTGTACCCACTGGCCGGTAGCGTCCGGGACCCAGAAGTGAACCTGGCCGTTATCCGGATCCGTTACCCATAATTCCTTCCGGGAAGCAAGATGAGCCGCGCTTCCCGGCATAAATCCGAGCGGTATGGTCTGCACAATTTTATTGGTGGCTACGTCGATGACACTGATGCTTTGCCCGTCCTCGTTGTCGAGGTACATTTTGCCGTCGTGCCCGACCCAGGCCCCAACCGGGTTCTCACCGACAGGGATGGTCGTCAGCACGGCTTTAGAGGCAGGGTCGATGATGGAAACAGTATTGTCGCCGCCGTTTGCGACATAAGCCTTCGTGCCATCAGCTGAAAAAGTGACTTCCGCCGGTTCCATACCGACCGGGATCGTATTCTTCAGGGTGTAGTTTTGAGCGTCGAATACCAACACTTTACCTTCCATTTCCATTTGGGACGTCCAGATTTCCCGTCCGTCCGGAGAAAAAGCGGCGTTGTGATTCATGGTGGGGACTTCCAGGTCTTTGGAGATGGAGCCCTTTACGGCATCAATGATCATTACACGGCCCTTCATTCCGCCCATGTTTCCTCCATGTCCGGCACTGAGGTCGGAACCCGGAACACCGACGGCCAGCCGGTGGGCTCCGCCCGCAGCAAAGTGATAGATATGGTGCGGCCACATCGGCATATCATTTCCCCCGGCGGTCATCAGCTCGATCGTGTCGGTGAGGGTGTTGGAATTGAGGTTTATTACCGAAATCGTGTTGGATTCTCCATTTACCACATAGGCGGCCGGATAGTTGATATCTTTTACGGGCATATCCATGCCTTCCATTTTGTGCTTTCTGCATGCGGTGACTATCACCAGCGAGAACACAATTATACCAGCTACCACAATTGCAAAGCGTTTGCTCAATTGCATAACTAAAATATTTACTAAAAAAATGTAGAAAAATATGTAGCGGGAATTACCGGTCGCCTCAAAGCTACAGCGGGATTAAAACGTAGAGCGCCGGACTTGGGGTAGGATCAAATGCGGAATGTGCAGTAAAAGATATGTGCGGGAACTTTGCTACTTCGTGGGGGGCGTGCCCGGTAGGATGTTCCACTGCAATGGAAGTAGGGAACACCCTGGGAATATCGATGAAAGAAATAGGAGTAGCAATAGCCGCCAGTTGCATGAACTGAAAAACGCTTTCCGAGACTTTCTGATCTTTCTCGAACTTTACTGTTTTATGGATGTCTTTACAGCATTTTTTGGCGCATACGCTGTTTTCTTCGGAACCACATTTACTGCATTTCTGCGCTTCGTGCTCCCAGAACTTCACGTCCACCAACTTTCCCATGCAATAATGCATGTGAAATGTAGCGCCCGTTGACGTTCCCATGTAGAGCAGGGCAAGAATCAGTGTGAGGATCCTCTTCATCTGTGGCAAAAATAAGGGGTAATTCCCGATTTATTGTTATATAATTTTGTAAGAGTTTTATATTATAAGAAATTTTATAATTAGTAAATAAAAGATTATCAAAGCCAAGGTTCCCCTTGGCTTTGATATATCATGCATGCTCCGCCATTTGAGCGCAAGTTTCCGCGCACTTCCTGCACGCTTCCGCACATTCTCTGCAATGCTCCATATGGGCATGTTTCTCACATTCCTCGGCACACCTGGTGCATGCGTCGGCGCATAGCTGGCACACCTGAGCACTAAGTTCACCGTCCATGCTCATGATCTGCACGGCGGCGTTGCAGATCGTGGCGCATTCCAGATCACGCTGGATACACTTGGCGAGGTCTTTCACATCCGGTTCCTGGAGACAGGAAACCGCGCAATGGTTACAGATCACCGCGCATGCATTACATGCGTCGATGCACTCCTGAAAATGTTGATGAGGCATAATTGAAAATTTTTGATGTTAAGAATAATTTAAATGAATTAAGGCGCCCGCTATCGGGGCCGCTCGCTTTTTAATTCCTTTAATTTTGCTTTCATCTGATCTATTTCTGCCTGCTGGCTGGTGATGATGGTTCTGCACAACTCCTTAATTTCCGGGTCGGTAACTGCCGCTTCCTTTGCCATCAGGATGGCGGCGGCATGATGAGGTATCATAGACCGGAGAAACTGCCTGTCGGATACGGCGGCCTGCTGTCTGATCAGCAGGTAGAAAATTACCAGGGCGAGGCTTCCGGTTGCCAGTAGCAGCCCGTTCAATTTTTTGTTCATGTACATGGAGCGCATGATGATCAGCTCGATTATTAGCATCGGGCTCGCCATCAGACCCGCCATGTAAAACTGGTTCACATTTGGAATTACATTCGAAAATGTATCTACCATTGCGTACATCAGGATGTACATTGAAATAAATGAAAGGATTACCATTACAAGTAAGCTTCGGTAATGCTTGTTATGCTCGCCGTGTTGCATCCCTTTGCTGTTCTCTTTTTCCATGATCAACTTTTTTGGGTTAGATAATACTCAATGTCGCATTTTCATCAGCCCGGGGTAAAGCCTTAGATAAACCTGGAGCGCTATGGGTTTTTTCCCGTATAACTCATGCAGAGCACTGCTATTAAGGAATGCACTGAATTGCCCTCCCAGCGCAAGGCGTGTTTTCCGAATATTCAACAAGTCATATGTAGCGCCGGCGGAAATTGCATTGACGGGGAAAAGCGTAGCCTCCCCGTATTTGGCCGGATCAAGGTTAAGTTCCTCGACCGCTTTCTGGACCCATTCGTACCGGGTAAATACTTCCGCTTTCTTCAAACGTAGCGCCCCTTCGAGTAGGAATGCGTTTTCACCCTCATGCCCGGCTGTTTTATTAAGTCCCCATAACGTTGTGACATTCAGCCAGTTGTCATTTCGCATGGGCAGGCTGTAAATTGCGGAAGCTGTAGTGCGATTTACGTCTTCGTCCGGATGCAGGAGCTCCGGGCTTTTGATGAATCCGTGGGAAGCTTGGAAAGCCCAGTTCGGTGATGGATTGAACGACAGTCGCCCGCTCCAGGAGTCGAAGCGCATCTTGTCGAAGTTGTACCTGTTTTCGTCGGGTTCTCGCCCGGTAAAAAGAGACCCCTCGACCTTGAACTTATCCAGTCTGACGCCGAGCGTCGCCACGCCGAAGGTAATATGGGTGCCGTCGTTCCAGTGGTGGCTGATCGGAGCGTCCGGGTACGAAAGTGCGGATGGGCGATGCATAAAGGCTACGGAGCCAATGGCCGGCTCCCCGGGATATCCGAAATACGCGAACGCATCCACCTTTTTGGAGAAGGCATAAGAGTAGCTGACGGAAAGCTCCGAAAAGAGGTCGTGGGGGTGTTGCCGATCTACGAGCGGTTGTCCCTCCCAGCTTTCCCCGGACTGGAAAAGCAGCGGGTAGCCGCTACCGCCTTCGGTAATGCGATCCAGGGAGATCATTACATTATAATGGAACAGGCCTTTTCTGCCGACCTTTCGCTGCGCCATCATCATAAACCAATTTGGGGCATCGAATTTTTCATCGCCGCGGGAACCTTTGTTTCCGACATCCTGGTCGGTGTATCGGAGAAAAAGGTTACCATGGACCATATACATCCACTTTTTGGAGTGGAACATATAACCGTACATAGGGGATGCGTCGGGCAGCCACCCTGTACCTGAACCGTTTCGATTCATAGGGAGATTTAACGAAAACGCATGGCTCATGGGTACGTCCGAAGGCATTTCCATGCTGTCCTGCATTTTGTGCATGTCGTGCATGGAGGTATCCTTCACTGCTTTATTCGGGGCCGGCATTTCTTTTGGCGGCTTTTCAGGCTTTTTGGGTGGAGATTTATGCTGCTCGTGTTGCGCGCGCAATACCCCTGAAATGGTTATCAGTACCAGCAAAATGAATAATTTCTTTTTCATACCTCAATTTTTCCTGTGTTGGAATCCCATCCCGGTAAGCAGTAGATAAGGCGGTAATTTTTTAAAAGCAGATATATCACCGGATGGCTTTTTTATTCACCTTTTGAATGGAACAGCATATCGTCCCTTCACCACCAAAGGTGGCATTTAGGTGATCGCTCAAATACGAAAGTTTTGAAATCGTAGAAATAGCGGGAGTTCAATAGGTGGTGGATGGTGGGGAATGTCGGGAGCGGAAATTTCAGACGAAAAAGAGATTGGTGCGGTGTCGTATATTAAAATGATATTTGCCTGTGCGTGGGCCGCGATAAGCGTCGCAAAATACGTAGAAACGTGGCTATCTTCTGAGCGGGGGCTGGCTATCGTTACATCTTTACAACATCCGCTGTTTAGCCCGGTGTGTATTTCCATCCCGCATTTGCCACATGGGCCGTCACGAGTAAAGATCAGGCTTACACTTTGCAACTCGCCCATGCAATAATGCTGGTATACGGTTATTCCACCCGTATATACAAGGTAGAATATTGCCAGTATAACATTATTTATGCGTTTCATGTGGAAAGTCTCTGACCTCCACGCCGAAAAACTATACCACTCTCAATGAGATGCGCTATTTTTAATCAATAGTCATAAGTTTACCTATAATTTATTGAAAATTAACGAATTGTCTGTTTGGGTTAGGGTATTAACGGTGAGCTGAAAAAGAAAAAGAGAGAGGAACATTTTCTACGAAATGGGGCTGGCGTGCTGTACGGGATTACTTACAGCAGCTTTTCTTTCTTACAAAGAGGAATTTCAGTACGGAGATCATGATGTTTTTTATCGATGCCATAGCTGCAAATATACAAAAATAAAAACGGGCAGCATTTTGAGCTGCCCGTGGGTTGGTTCTTATGCCAATGTTTCTGCCTTGTAACCTGCTTTCTCTACTGCCTTTTTTATATCTTCTTTGCCAGCTTTCTCAGTTGAAACTGTTAATACTTTATCCGGGCTTTGGAGATCGACTTCCCAGTTTTCCTTGCCGGCGAGTTCGTCCAGGAAGGGGGTTACCGTAGCAATGCAACCGGAGCATTTGATGTTCGTTTTAAATTGTACTGTTTCCATTGTATATCCTTTTAAGTATGTCGTTGCCTGTTTGATGATGTAAAATTACGATGTCTCGCCGGGGTACCTGTTATACAATTGCTACTATGATTTACAATATTCCATCGCTGCGCGTCAGTCAATTTCCACGGTAACGTCGCCGGTGACCGGGTAACTTTGGCATAATAGGATCAGCCCTGATTCCACGTCGGATTTTCTGAGTGCGAAGTTGTTCGCCATACTTACCTGGCCGGAGGTGAGCCGCGCCGTGCAGATGCCGCAAGTGCCTGATTTGCAGGAATAAGGAAGCGGTATCCGGTCTTCAAGCGCCGCAGTCAGGATTGTTTTTCCAGCCTGCACCTCCAGGAGGTTCGACTGATCGAAAAAATGAAGTAGGACTTCCTGCATTTCGATGGGTGGAACAACGGAGATGCTGTTTTCATCAGGCGCAAACCACTCGGTAAACACCTGCTGCTCGGGTATTTGTTGCGACGTCAGCACATCTTGGTGCAATCGCATCAGTTCCACCGGGCCGCAAATAAAGAAATGGGCAGCTTCCAACGGGCTCGGGACCGACATTTTTAACATCTTTTTCACGGCGAGCTTATTGATACGGCCACGAAACAGTGCCGCTCCATGGATCGATGTCAGGCTTCCGGGCTGGGAAACCGCATAATGGATAGATACCCGTTCTTTATGCTGGTAGGCCCAATCTTCTATTTTACCCCGGAAGATAATTTCATGCGGTGTGCGGTTGGAATAGATGAGCGTAACATGAGTGTCGTTACTCCCGGAAATAATGGAGCGGGCAATTGAAAACAAAGGCGTTATACCGCTGCCCCCTGCAAGGAGCACCACATGGCCCGCATGGAATGCTTCAGCAGGCGGTGTAAATGATCCGTAAGGACCGGATACCTGCCAGCGAGAGATGCTATCGGCCTGGTCGACGATGTAATTGCTCATGATGCCGCCGGTCACCCGTTTCACGGTAATGGCGGGATGGGCGTCTTCCTCTTGTACGGAGCTTAGGGAATACGACCGGGTGATAGCTTGTCCGTCGATCTGCAATGTCAGATTGATGAATTGCCCCGGTTTGTAATGGAAGGGTTCAATTCCCGAATCGAAGACCACCGTAATTGCCGATTCAGTTTCGCGGACAATTGCGGTGGTGCCCCATGTATATGATGTCATGCTTATTTCTAAGATTTAGAAACGTATTCTCAATATTATAAATTGGTTGCTTTCAGGCGCAAGCTATTGCTGACAACGCTCACCGAGCTCAGTGCCATTGCGGCCCCTGCGATCATCGGATCCAGCAAGAATCCGTTTACAGGATAAAGGAGCCCAGCTGCGATGGGAATTCCGATAACGTTATAGATGAACGCCCAGAACAGGTTTTGTTTGATCGTGCTCACCGTTTTACGAGAGAGTTTGAGCGCTTTGGGAATGCTGTTCAGATCGGAAGTGATGAGTGTCATTTTCGCAACATCCATGGCGATGTCGGAGCCTTTGCCCATGGCTATGCTGACGTCGGCCTGGGCAAGCGCCTGGGAGTCGTTGATGCCGTCGCCTACCATGGCAACCACTTTGCCTGCCTGCTGCAGTTCCTTTACGAATTCGGATTTGTAAGCCGGTAAAACTTCCGCCTTGAACGTGGTAATACCTACCTGTCTGGCTACTGCGGCGGCAGTATGTTGATTATCGCCAGTGAGCATGTAAACTTCAATGCCGCTCTTACGGAGTGCCGAGATAGCTTCAGCAGAGGTGGTCTTTATTTTGTCCGCGATAGCGATGACGGCCAGCAATGAATTGTTGGATGCAAAATAAATGACCGTTTTGGCTTCCTCCTGGAGAGATCCGGCCTGATATGCCAGTTGGGGCGGAATTGCGACGTTTTTCGCGTCCATCAGCCTTTTGTTGCCGACATAAAATCCGGTTCCTTCATAGCTACCTTTTACGCCTTGGCCGGTAAGGCTCTCAAAGCCTTGCAGCGCGGCAGGTTGAATGCGATCTTCTTTCAGATATGCTACCACGGCTTCCGCCAGCGGGTGCTCGGATTGTTGTTCCAACGCAAGCAGTACGCTGGCATGAACGGGGCCATTGCTCCAAACCATATCGGTAACGACAGGTTTGCCCTCAGTAATGGTGCCGGTCTTGTCCAGGATTACGGCATTTACCTTATGGGCCAGTTCCAGGCTTTCGGCGTCTTTAATAAGGATATTGTTTTCAGCGCCTTTTCCAACGCCTACCATAATGGCCGTCGGGGTCGCCAGACCCAGTGCGCAGGGGCAGGCAATTACGAGAACAGTTACCGAAGTGAGGAGCGCGTGCGTAAACGCATTATCACCACCGAGCACCATCCAGGAAATGAACGTCAGGATGGCAATGCCTATGACTACCGGGACGAAGACGCCGGCGATCTTGTCGACCAGCTTCTGCACCGGCGCCTTGCTGCCCTGGGCTTCCTGTACCATTTTGATGATCTGTGCCAGAAGCGTGTCCGTACCAACTTTTTCAGCCTTAAACTGGAAACTGCCTTTTTGATTGATCGTTCCTGCGAAAACCGCGTCTCCGCTCTTTTTCGCTACGGGAACCGGTTCTCCCGTGATCATGCTCTCGTCGACGTAGGACTCACCACCGGCAACCTTCCCATCTACGGGGATCTTTTCTCCGGGCTTTACCAGCAGGAGGTCATTCACTTTCACGCTGGCGATTGGTACTTCACGGGTGTTTCCGTCCGGATCTACCATCAGTACTGTTTTAGGCTGCAGGCCGATGAGTTTCTTGATGGCAGAGGACGTATTGGATTTGGCTTTTTCCTCCAGGAGCTTGCCCAGAGAGATGAAAGCGATCACTACCGCGGCGGCCTCGAAGTAAACGTGGGCATGAAGTCCGCGCTGGTGCCAGAATTCGGGATATATCGTGTTGAACGCACTGAAAAGCCAGGCAATACCCGTGCTTAACGCTACGAGAGTATCCATGTTGGCTTTCCTGTTCTGCGCTTGTTTCCAGGCGTTGACGAAAAAATTTCGACCGAAGAAGAAAACTACCGGGGTGGCCAGCACCATCATGATCCAGTTGCCGTAGGGCATATCCATGAAGAACATGCCGATAATTACGATGGGCAACGACAGGATGGATGACCATATTGTACGTTGTTTTACTTCCCGGTAGTGGCGTTGCTGGGCTTCTTCCTTTACTTCGTCCTGATTTTCGAGATCAATAACGAGGTCGTATCCGATTGCGCGAACTGCGCTTTGAAGTTCTTCGTGGGTAACTGCACCCTTTCCATATTGCACCCAGGCAGATTGGTTGGCGAAATTTACGCCGGCATCCTGTACGCCAGGTACGGATTTAAGCATGGATTCCACACTGATGGCGCAAGCCGCGCACGTCATTTCCAGGACGGGAAAGGTTTCCTTTATCGTTCCGGCGCTTTTTCTATCGGAGGTAGCCACTGGTCTTGCTGTTATCGTTGTTGACATTTTCCTGATTTTCAACAAAATTACGCCAGAAGACCGGGGCGGTTATTACACTATATCCGGAGATTTGTATATAATTCCTCAGTTGGCTGGCTTGCCTTTGCCAGAAAGCGACTGCTTATTTTGCCGAATTTTCTGGAAGTGAGAAGGGGGCAACCCTGTATTCGCTTTGAACTGCCGGGACAGATGGCCTATGCTGCTGAACCCGAGATTGTAGGCAATATTTGTGAGGGAATCGTCGGTATACACGAGGAATTCCTTGATTTTCTCAATACGAAATTCTATAATGTATTTCTCCAGGGTTATTCCTTCCACCTCTGAAAAGATGGAGCTGAGCGTGGTAAATTCCTTATTCAGTTTTTTCGCGAGCGTCTCAGAGAATTTGAACTTCGCGGGGAAATCATAGGATCCGGAGTACACCTGTTCCACGATCTTCTTGATGTCTCGCGCTAGCTTGGTTTTCTTGTCTTCCAGAAGCGAAAATCCCAGTGGGGCCAATTTTTCGCTGAGGGCGGCAATATCGGGAGCGGACAATGCGGATACCGTGGTGATTTCTCCCAAACTGATGTTAGTGACAGGGATATTCAACTCCCGCAAAACCTGGCGGATGGAGTGAATACACCTTTCGCAGACCATACCCTTTATGAAAATTTTGTATGTGCTATGCATAAAGCCAAATATTTGAACTTATGCAAAGGTGAGGCAAGGTTCAGGAAGAACTGTTATATAATTTTGGCGAACGATTATAAAATTATCAGGATTTTACTTTATCCAGCGGTTTCCGTTGGTTTTCCTGGGACTGTTTGAACTGCGACGTGGTAAGGCCGGTAACTTTTTTGAATTGCTGGGAAAGGTACTGGATACTGCTGTAGCCGAGTTTTTCCGCTATTTCGCCTACCGAGAGCTCGTTGTAGGTAAGCAATTCCTTGGCTCTCTCGATGCGCTGGAGGATTACGTATTTTTCAATTGTCGTGCCTTCAACCGTAGAAAAGAGGTTTGAGAGCTGGGTGTATTCCATCCCCGTTTTTTCCTGGAGGAAGACGGAGAGTTTCTGGGATAGCTCTACTTCGTCCACGCTGTGAATCAGTTGTATTACGATATTTTTTACTCTTTCGACCGTGGTACTTTTTTTATCATCCAGCAGCTCGAACCCCAGTTGCTGAAGCCGGGCCTTCAAAACCGGCAATTTTTCTTCAGCGACCGGAGCGGAAATGGTTACTTCTCCCAGTTGGATGTCTTCAAATGGGATTTCGGTTTCTTCGAGCAGCTGGCGAACGACCATGATGCAGCGGTCGCAAACCATGTTTTTAATAAATACTACCATCATTGAAGGTTAATAAGGCGCATTATAATGTTATTTGTGCTTCAAAAGTAAAGATAAAAGTTGATGTGGCGTATATCAAGCGAGTTCAACAGGAAGTTGCGGAGGCGCGGGTAGACAAGAGCGCTACGCGCGTATAAGCTTAACCGTTTATTAGAATGGTTGAAAAGGAAACGCAATGCTCAAAATTCATAAGCGCAGCCGGGCGAGTTAGCGCGGCTGTTTAAATTATATGTTATGGTAGCAAATGCCTGAAGGAGCTTCCAGATTACTGAAATTATCTTGAAATATTTACCCAAAGTGGCGCCGGGCCAGGGGAAATATGCAATACAATAGATTATTCGCATCTTCATCCGTTCATGGAATACGGCAGAGATATTCCTGTTGGAAGAGTTTAAGGTATTACTTCTCGACCATTCTGCCGGGATTTTTGGCCAAACTTCGGTCGGCAAAGGTGGCAGGTTGATCGTAATAGTTGAATTGTTCGGCGTTTTGTTGAAAGTGAAATTGTGGGCATTAATTGATTGAAGGCGAGAATGTAGGTTTTGGGCATTTTGGGGCAAAACAGGCGAAATCCGTTAAGGTTTCGCTTGTTTTGTATTAGAATTTCATCCTCTGAATACGAACGGCGTTCAGAATCGCCAGCAGTGCCACACCTACATCTGCGAAAACCGCCTCCCACATAGTGGCTAATCCACCAGCACCGAGAATCAGCACGATAGCCTTCACCCCAAACGCCAGGGCAATATTTTGCCAAACCACGCGGTTCGTGGCGCGGCCGATCTTCATGGCGATGGGGATGCGGGAAGGCTGATCGGTCTGGATCACCACGTCCGCCGTTTCGATGGCTGCGTCGCTGCCCACCCCACCCATGGCGATTCCCACGTCGCTGAGCGCGAGTACGGGGGCATCGTTGATACCGTCGCCCACGAACGCGATAACGGCGCCGGGCTCCTTTTTGATTTGCTCCACTTTCTCCACCTTGTTTTCCGGCAAAAGGTCGCCGAAAGCGCGGTCAATTTTGAGGACTGCGGCCACTTTATCAACTACGGCCTGCTTGTCGCCGCTGAGCATGGTTGTCTGAACATTCATTTCGTGCAATGCCTGCACGGCCTCCTGCGCATCTTCCTTCAGCTCGTCGGCAATGGTGATATATCCGGCAAACTTTCCATCGACGCCTACCATTACAACGGTATCGGTGATCGCTGTCGCTTCCGGCGGAATGGGGATCCCTAACTTCTGCATGAACTTTCCATTTCCTGCTGCGACCATCTTCCCACCGATCGTACCCTTCAGACCATGTCCGCTGATTTCCTCCAGCGCATCCACGGTCTGGCCGTCAGCGTCCTTTCCGGCGTGCTCCACAACCGCGGCCGCAATGGGATGGGTTGATTTGCTTTCCAGCGCAGCGGCCAGCGGCAGCCAGGTTCCTTCCGGCAGGTCGAAGCTGCGGACTTCCTGCACCCGGAAAACACCCTTCGTCAGCGTTCCGGTCTTATCCATCACCACGCGGTTCACTTTGGTAATGAGGTCGAGGTAGTTGGAGCCCTTGAACAGAATACCCTTACGGGAAGCGGCGCCGATACCACCGAAGTAGCCGAGCGGTATGGAGATCACCAGCGCACAGGGGCACGAAATCACCAGGAAGATCAAAGCCCGGTACAGCCAGTCGTTGAATACATAATTATCGACGAAGAAATACGGCAAGAGCGTGATGCCTATGGCTAGGAAAACCACGATGGGCGTGTAAACCCGCGCGAACTTGCGGATAAACTGTTCCGTCTTCGCTTTCCGCGTGGTAGCCTCCTGGACCATCGTAAGAATGCGCGCCAGGGAGCTGTCATTGAACAATTTCGTGACTTGCAGCTCTACGACTTTTTCCTGATTTATCATACCTGCCAGCACGGTTTCCCCTTTGCGGAATGAAGAGGGTTTGCTTTCGCCCGTCAGCGCGGCAGTGTTAAAAGAACTGCCATCGTTGAGGATAACTCCATCCAGCGGCACCTTTTCACCTACCTTGATCTGGATCGTATCGCCCACTTTTACGGCCGTAGGGCGCATGGATTTGTATTTACCGTCCACGAGCACCATTGCGGTATCGGGGCGAATGTCCAGTAACGCCTTGATGCTGCGCTTCGCCCGGCTAACAGCAGCGCCCTGAAAGAGCTCACCGACGGTATAAAAGAGCATGACAGCCACGCCTTCCGGATATTCCCCGATATAGAAGGCGCCCAGGGTGGCGATGGTCATCAATACGAATTCAGTGAACACATCACCTTTGAAAAGCAACCGGATGCCGTGCATGGCTACCGGCCACCCAACCGGCAGATATGCTATGCCATACCATACCAGCCGCACCCAGCCCGTAAAAAAAGACGGTTTGATGAAGTTATCGGCCGCAAGCCCGGCCATGAGCATCACGAAGCTGATGATTGCGGGCAAATACTCCCGCCACGGGGACGAGCCCGCCGGTGCTGGTGCGTGATCGTGCTCTTCTTCATCCTCCACTTCCTCGCCGGTTCCTTCCGGCTGATGGGTATGTACATTGGCGGCGGTGGATTTTGTTTTCAAGCCTTGCCGCTCTATCTCCTTCAAGATGGTTTCCTTATTGGTCGCGTTCCTGTCGAATTCGATGCGGATGTTGCCCGTGGCGGAAACGGAAACATCCACGATGCCGTTCACCTTTTTCAGTTGACTTTCCACCACGGCCGCTTCGATCATTTCCCGGATCGCCTCGACCTCGATCACCAGGTGGCCGTACTTCCGCGAAACGGATGCGCCTGCTTCCTGGGCGAATTGTTGGATTTGCTCCAGCGAGATTTCGTCCGGATCGAAATGGAAGCAAAGCCTGGCGCCGTTCTGCGTATCCGCAGGTACAACGTGCGCTTTTTCGATGCCTTTATGCTGCTGCATGGCGGCGATGACGCGCTGCACGCAAGCATCCCTTTCATCCGGAACTTCCGGCAAAACCAAATCCAGATCGATCTTGATTTTTTCCATATGAGGGCTTTATATCGGCGGCGCCCGACTTCACGAGCGCCGCCGGAGTTAAATCATCAGGTTTTACAGGCGCAGCTTCAGGCCGCCGTTTACGACGAAGCCATCCAGCGGCGCGTAAATATCCCGGAAAACGGGATTGGTAACGGTGCCGGTGTAAATCGAATCGAAACGTGTCTGCCGGGTGTCGAGGAAGTTCTCGAAATTCACGAACAGGGAGAACTTTTCCCAGATCTTCTCAGCCATGAATCCGCAAATCCAGTACGGTTTGCCGGTTTTGCCGTCGCTCAGCTGCTGCTTGCTGTAGTAGTAGCCTTCCAGTCCGAACTTCCATTTTTCTTCGATCTCGTACATCAAAACATTGTTGAGCCGGTGGCGGGAAGTCAGGTAGTTTTCCCGTTTGATGCCGTTTTCGTTGATCTGCGCGTCGGTGAACGTATAACCGATGAACAGTTTGAGATCGTCGAAGCTCACTTTTACGTTAGTTTCCCATCCTTTTGTATCAATATGGCCTTCTGCATTGACGAGCCGGTAGAGATTACCGGGGGCGCTGGTCAGCAGCAGCGGGTCGTTGATCCGGGTGTAAAAGAACAGCTGGTTCACGCTGAGGCTAACCTTTCCGTCCGCGAAGCCGGTCCGGTAGTTCAGGTCGAAATTGGCGCCGTAGGACCGTTCCAGTTTGTTATCGTCCGAATTGATCGGCAACACGGAATGATACTGGAGCCTTTCCGTTTCTTCGGTGAAAATGGTCGGCGTTTTATACCCCAATCCGCCGCCGATCCGCGACGAGAACTTCGGCGAGAACTTGAACAGCACGGAAGCCCGCGGGAGGAGCACAAAGCCGTAGTCGACCACGTAGTCACCGCGGAGCCCGGTTTCCAGATGAACTGCCTCGCTGGCCTTCCAGGTGTTTTGCACGAATGCGCCGACGGTGTTCTGATCGTAGTTCCGGAGCGGGATGGTATCAGTTTTGGCCTCTTTGAAGTTGTCGGTGTAAACGTTGACCCCGGCAACCCATTCGGAACGCTCCCGATGCCGGCTGTAGGCCGCTTCCGTGTAGGATGACCATTGCGTGCCATCGAATACATAACCCGGGATGCTGAGCTTTCGTTTAAAATTATTCACGGAATTTTTCACGGTCAGACTGCTGTTTTCGCTGAAATCGTGATCGAATGCCAGCTGGGTGCTGTACCGTTGGGTCTTGTTTTTCTCGAAATAGGAATGCGTAGCGTCCCCGCGGCCTTTGATATACTGAATATCGCCGCCGGTGCGGTCTTCGAGGGTGGCGTTTACGCCAAAGTTCAGACGGGTACGTGGGTTGAAGTACAGGAACAGCTTCGGGTTGATGTTATACCTTTCAAACTTGGGTATCGCAGTGAAACCCGTGTTTGATGGATCGTAGGGCCGGTTGCTGTTGCGGGATGCGAACACCGTCAGGCCCACTTTCTCGAACTTCTGCCCATAAAACCCGCTCACGTCCAGCCCGCCGGCGGACGTGCCGTTCACCAGGAACCGGAGATCCCGTTCTTCGGTCGGCGTCCGGGAAATGAGGTTGACCAGGCCGGCGATGGCACCACCGCCGTAGAGCGTGGAGGCCGAGCCCTTGATTACCTCTACCTGTTTAAGGTCGAGCGGCGGCGTCTGCAGGAGGCCCAGACCACCGGAGAACCCGGCATACAGCGGGAAACCATCTTTGAGGATTTGGGTATATCGCCCGTCGAGCCCCTGGATGCGGATGCTGGAGTTGGCGGAAGTCGCGGAAACCTGCTGCGTCTGGATGCCGGTGCTTTCATTGAGCATCATGCGGATGTCGCCGGGTTTCATGTTGCCTTTTTCTTCCAGTTCCTCCCCGGCAATGAATTCCACGCGGGTCGGAATATTCTGGATGGTGCGGGTGCTTCGGGTGGATGTGATCACCACTTCCTCGATCTCCTCGGATTCTTCTTCAAGCAGGATGGTTAGGGTGTCGGTACCGCGCGGGAACACCAGCGTGTCGATAATCGTTTCAAAACCCACAAAGCTGAACGCGACAGCCTGCCGGCCGTCAGGGATGTTCCGGAGGATGGCGATGCCGTCTTCACCGGATTTCGCGCCGAGCGAAGTTCCAGGAAGGGCAACCGTGGCGCCGGTCAGAGGCACTTTACTGTCTGCTTCCAGGATGCGCGCGATCAGTACGTTTTGTGCATTGCATATATAGCTGATACAGGCTAACAAGCCCGTAAATACGATTCTTTTCATAATGGTTTATAGTATGATAAAACAGTTCAATTCGCCTCTGACGGAGGCGATGCCAATGGTTGATATGGAAAATCAGGCTTTGGGTGGATGCCAGACGGCGGGCTGGTAGATGGAAAGAACGGAACTATCCGGTGTGCTGAAAATGTGTTTCGTGGGGATGGTCCAGGCGGTGAGAATTACCTTATTTGCGGTAACAACCACACCGTGGCAGGTATTGCAGGAAAAGAAGGGTGAACAGGGGAGCTCGGGTTTCTCGTGTTTTTCATGATCGTTATGATCTGCGCACTCGCGTCCCGAAGCCAGTTCGATCTCGTCTTCACAGCATGCATCTTCGCCGCAGCAAGGAACTGCGGACAGGGTGAGGACGTATGCGGCGAAAAGGAGCCAGAACCACTTCATCCGGTGAAATTACGAAAATATTTAATGATGCAAAAGCCGTCAAAGGGATTGGTGTTTGTCGGACTATGCGCAACAAGACTTATTCATTTGTATCGGCGGACATTTGACAGTGCCATAGCTGCAATACACGCAGCAATCCCCGTGTTTCGGCTTTATCGTGATTTTGCAGTTCGTACATGCATAAAAGTACTGACAGGCATCAACCGGCATGGTTTCCTCCTTTTGAAAGCCGCAATGCGGGCAAGTGATTGTCGATTCGAGAACGATATTTTCTTGCATTGGTTTATGTTTTGCCTTATCAGCAGGTTTAATTTAAATTACTTTGTATCCATAATTTCTGATCCCCGAACCTTGTAGCCGGTTTTCCCAATCGCAGCTGAAATCGCATCGATGTTAGTTTTCGATGGATCGAAAGTCACCACGCTGTTTCTTGCTTTGAATGAAGTCGCATACGTCAAAACGCCCGGCACTTTGGAAATTTCATTGTTTACGTGGGCTTCGCAGCTCGCGCAGGTCATTCCCTGTATCGTAAACCTAGCCTGCAATTTGTTATCCGCGATGGAATGCACCGCTGCATTTTCATTGCCCTTCGGATAAAATACACTGGCATACAGCGGGAAAGTCATCATCAACACGGAGAAAAGGGTGATGATTCCCAGGAATTTCTTTGATTGGTAATATGACGGCTTCTTCGCTGGTTCGCAGTGGCAATCATCAGCTGAAGGTTTCGCAGTTTTAAGTTGAAGGTACCAGGCGTATGCCAAAACCGCCACTGAAGCGCCAATAAGGTAGGGTCGTGCCGGTTCAAGCCAGGAAAAGCTGGCCAGCAAACTGCTGCTGCCTGCGATCATGGCGATAATGGGCGTAATGCAGCAGATGGATGCTGCAATTGCGGTCAGTATGCCCGTCCCGATCGCGGCGCCGGAGGATCTGGCCTTTTTCATGGCACTTCTGTTTTAAGGGTTTCCGAATTGATATGTGTAAAAAACGGATTTAATGTTGGGAGGAATTCCTTCACCAGCGAGTAAAACACGGTCTGGCCTTCCTTCCGCGTCTGAACGATACCGCCGTCCTTCAGTTTCTTCAAATGCTGGGAAATAGCCGGGATGGTCATTCCCAAAATGTCTGAAAGATCACAGGGGCAAAGCTCATTTTCCTCCTCCAGCAGATACATGATCTTCAGCCGGACTTCATTGCCGGCGAGCGACAGCACGGCAGACAAACTGGAAAAAGCCTTCTGTGCGGTCTTCAACTTGACTTGGCAGGCCATGATTTGCGCCTGGTCTGCGAATAGACGAATACAAGTATTACCATTCATCTACCAAAATTAACTAAAATCTCGATTATTTAAGCAATTGCTTAAATAATTAGACGGAGTTGATTTTTTGAACCAGGGAATGGAAAACCCTATTTCATCTTTAGCTTCCAGCCAATAAGTGCGACATCTATAAGTTCTGCTGTTGTTGAAAGCGTTTTGTCAAGCTGGAGGCGATATCGTCGAATGCTATATGCGCCGTCTTCTATTGTTACATATATCTTAATATTGTCCAGATCGCTGAAATAATACAACTTCGCGAAATCTTGCGATGGGTGAGGCAAAAAGCCAATTGTCGCCAAGTCATCTTCAGTCAGCTCGCTCAAGGACTTGTTTCTGATAACGGCGAGTTTATCGAAATCAAGGGTATTTATTAACCGTTGTACACGTTCCTGATACTCTTGCCGATCGGCTTCGGCATTGTAGTAGAGGCCAAATTCTTTAAAATCCATAAGATGTGTTTTTGGTGTTGTAGATCGAAAATAGGGGTATTTGAGCATTCCGAAATGGAAGAAAATTCCACAATTTTATTAACAGGAAAGCAGCTGCTTTGGTGGAATTTTCATAAATTTGTGTATAATTTTATTAATTGTTCTTTACTTAAAATTGCTAAAAAGCAATCAAACACACAGGGGACCAATTCGGGGACCTATCGAATTTTGATAGAGGTATTTCCGCTTTCATAGTGGATTTCGCCAGGATTTTTAATGATCCCAGCGGGATCACAAGATGAAAATCAAAGTAAGTAAAAGCCGCGCAGATCGCATGATCGGCGCGGCTTTTCGCTTTTTATCAGGTGTTGTTAAACCTTGTTAAACCACTCTAAATGGTGGCATAAAAGGTGGCACATAATTTCACTAAATTGAGGCCACCTTTTTTCTCCGAAAGGATTGTCTGTATTGAATTGTAAGGAACTGAAACGGTTCATTTCGAACCATTCCAAACACACATTTCAGTTGCCTTAAAATATGATGTATGGGTGTAAGTACCCCATTTAGCGGACTGCACTTTTCTAGAGCGTCGCCCTTTTCAGGATAAACATGTTCCTCTCTTCAGGATTAAGCTTGTTTAACGCTTCGTGTGGTCGTCGATTGTTATATTCCTCTTTTCACTGAGCGGTTAGTTGTTTTACCTGGTCAAGATCGGAAGAACAGGTAAGCATCCAGCACCGCCTCCCTATAAAGCCCGTTAAACCTTTCAATATAGCCATTTTGCAAAGGTTTACCAGGCTGGATATATTGAATTTTGATATTGCGTTCCCTGCACCATAAGCAAAACTCAATAGGAAGTTACTTCCGGTCTGTTATCGACCCTGAACTGAGCTGGTTTATCTCTGCTTTCCAATATCCGCTCGAGTACACGAATAACTCTTTTGGCGGAAAGAGAAGTATCTACCTCAATGACCAGCGCTTCTCGTGAACAAACATCCATAACATTGAAGGTCCGAAACCGCCTGCTGCCGCGATCACTCATAAAGTCCATACTCCAGCTATGATTGATGGAGACTTACTTTAACAGTGGTTGTTTTAAACGGGCCGGCTAACGGTGACCCAGCTTTTTTTGTGACAAGGTCCTTAAGTATCTGGTTGCCCAGGGAAGGATCGGCGTACTTTTTCAGGTGTATTTCACCTGGAATTCCATGGCGGAATTGATGCAGATGCTACCTGGTGGCTGGTATCAGGCTAAATTCCGGCCTGGCGCTATCCGTAAGATCCAATACAACGGTGAAAGTTCCAGCAGACACAGGGATGTCATTTCCATCTTCGGTTAAATCTTGCGCACTTTTACTTCCCAGGCTGAAAGTCCAATCGTTGTTGAAACGAAATTTCAACCTGCCTGTTTTTAACAAAGCGTTCTCGCACCGCCATTTTCCGGGCTGTCCGGCAACCTCGTGAAGGGGAATATCTGGCCCGTCCCAGCCGTTGGGTGTTGCGCTACCAGTAATCCCCCATGTGGCATTAACCTTCGCCCCGCTATAAATTTTGTTTTTCCTGTAAAGTTTAACACTGTCGTGGGTGCCGCCCACACCCGGTGGGAACTCCAGATGCCCGTCCATACCATCCACATTAAAGCGGTAGTTCTCCGCTGCCAGTAACAGCACCGCCTGCTGACGGGAAACCTGGGCAGTTAGCCTGTGATGAATACGGGTTACATACAGGAAACGACCGGGTTCGAGCGCATACGTTCCGGCGATAGCGGCCAACTGCTCGTCGGCCATTTCCTCGTTACGCGGTAAGTGGTGTGTTCTCCCGGCAAGCACCAGGAGGATCTGATCTTTAATTGGCGCCAGATCGATATTCTCCGCGTTGGCCAGCAAAATTATGCATGTATTGGTTGCAGGAATGCGCACCAGCAAAGTTCTGAAGCCCGCGGCCCCGCCGCTATGGCTAACGGCTGTGGTTCCCATGGCAGTGTCGATGAACCAGCCATACCCGTACTGGTTTTTAAATGGAGTATACGCCCCACTGGTGGAGGTATCGGAAATGAGTTTGAATTGCTGCATACCATTGTGGAACTTCAGTACATCGCCTGCGGTGGACCATACGCCACCAGAAGAGCGCAGTTCTTCATGTGCATACAGACTGGCCTCACGGCCGGAATCCGGGTAAAGGTGCCGGTAGCCTGTAGCTTTACCGGACGCTGACAACGATTTGAAGTCCAATCCACTATGTCGCATGCCCAATGGATCAAAAATGAACGTTTTTAAGGCATTGGCGTAAGTAATGCCGGTCAGCTTTTCGATGATGAACCCCAGCAAATAATAGCCGGTGTTGCAGTACCGCCATTTGCTGCCGGGCGCAAATTCCAGCGGGCGCCCAGCAAGAAAACGGATCATGGCTTCCTCCGTGTGCGTGGGCATGGAAAAATCGTTGTTGTAGACATACAGCCCGGATGTATGTGTGAGCAGGTGCCGAATGGTGATGGAATCTCCTGCGGGCAGGCTGGGGTAAAACCGTGAAAGCCGGTCGCCTAGACTTATTTTTTTGCTCAACCAGCTTTAGCACTATAGCTGCCGTCATTGGCTTGGTAATAGAGTACAGCGGGAACTCTGTGTCTGCTGCGTTTGGCATGCGCCTGGTAACGTTGCTGTAGCCGTAACCCTTATGCAGTAATGTTTTGCCTTGCCGGGCAACCAGTACGGTGCCATTAAAAAGGCCGGTGGTGGCATAAGCCTTCATTAACTGATCCAGTTTACCTGTAAGGCTTTCTTCACGGGGAGCCTTCCATGCGGCTCCTTTATTACTTTGACCAAAAGCGACTGAAATGGACAACAATAAGCACAGAAGGGCGATGGGCGCATAACACTTTCCCTGAATGGTGAATATGGGGTTCATAAGTTTACTATTTTTTCCTTTTATGTAAAACGAAAAAGTACACCGCAAAACTGGCAGAGAGGCAGAAGGCCAGTATGGCCAGGGAGTGCATGCCTAGCGGCAATGTACAATACATAAGTGTACATGCTGCACCGATGCCTGCGAACACGATGGCCCATTTAAGCGCGACAAGTTTCCGAGCATCGGGATCATCCGGCAGCAGGCTGGAAATTACCGGGGCCGGTAAACCGCTCTCCGATAAACGGGCTTTAATTCGGTAATCGAGAAACTGACGACTGAGTGAGAGCAGGAAAGCCAGTAATATTGCCAGGGTGGCGATAGCGGCACTAACGTTAAAAATATCTTTGTCTATGTATGGCCCTGGATCGCCTTGGGCAGCGGCCATGATAGGCGCAAGCAGGATGGCTGATAGCATGAATATTTTTTGCATGATGGCTGTTATTAATTAGTTAGACGCATAAACTTCAATTGGGTTGCAGGAAGGTTTCTTTTTCGGTTATCTGCATTATTTTCCTGTAACCGCGCAACTGTACTACCAATAGGAAACCCAGCAATAAAAGGCTACCGGCCGCCATAATAGCAAATGTGTATGCAGCGAGTCCGGCAAAAAAGCCTGTAATCCAACCGGCAAACACTATGGCACCCAGGCCCGTTAGTCCACTGGCAACTATGGCTATATTTTCGCTTTTTACGCGCCGGGGGGCTGGTTGCCGGCTTTCCGTAAGCCGGGCCATAACCCGGTCTGCCAACTTGAAATCGGGCACCACAGTAGCATGTGCAGAGAGCAGCCCGGTAAGTTGCCGGTACCGCTGCGCTTTCTCCTGGCATAGCGGGCAGTTTGCGATATGGGCATGTACTTCGCCTGGCGGGAATAGCACATACTCCTGAATTTCGTTGTCGCTGGGATGATTGTTCATAATGCCTCCCTGTTTATATAATTGGTTAAAAGATATTTTTGCAGTTCCCGCCGGGCCCGGTAGAGGTAGCTTTTCACGGTACCTTCCGGCAACCCTGTAATCTGCGCAATTTCAGCAATGCCCAATGCATCTTGATGGAAAAGAGTGATAAGCGTGCAGTGCAGCGGCTGCAGTGTTTGAATAGCGCGCTGCAATGCCACTGAAACCTCCCGGCTGGAGAGCATCGTAAACGGATCGTTTCCGCTTTCCGGTTCCATGCCTGGTGCCGCTTCATCGGAAATTGAAATTTTGATCCGTTTTTTTCGGAGGTGGCTAATGCAGGTGTTATAGGCTATCCGGCCAATCCAGGTGGAAAGTTTAGATTCGTACTGGAAATTACGCAGATGGTGAAACGCTTTAAGGTAGGTGTCCTGCGCCAGATCCTGTTGATCCTCCCGGCTGGAAACCAGCCCGCTGATAATATGAAGCACAAGCTTTTCAGTTCTCTCCACAATCAGCCGGAACGCAGCAACGTCACCCTGCAATACGAGTTGTACCAGTTCCTTTTCAGGCATATTTGGGTAATAGTTGCTCACGGGAAGGTTAGACGCATAATCGGGAATTAAGTTGCAGTAACATAAAAATAGGTAACGTACGTAAAATATGTATGGCGCGCCCATACCATCATCGCATCAATTGGATTTAATTGATTGAATTGTAGTTATTTGTGTAAAATGAATTACTCGATTAGTCTCAATGATGGTGAATTTGCGCGTTTACATTAACACATTTGGAAGTACTTGGTTCAACTAATTAAATGGGGTTAATCTTGTCCATCAATAGTAATAAGTAGTCTTTCACTTCCTATGCCTGCGATATGAAAGAGGAAGTCACCTTCTTCTGGATTTGTAGATTGTGTAGAAATGTTAAGAATTATATAAGGCTTGCGTTCAGAACGCAATTCAACCTCCTCAATTTCCTTGATTTTTAATGTAAGTTCAATACCTGAGTTCAAGGGAATTCGGATAAGCCAGTTTTTCTTAAAGGTACCATCTATTACTTCTCCAATAATATAGATTTCATTCTTTCTCTTGATGATAACGCTCTCAATTGCCTGAAAAATGGCACGATTTGGTTTTGTTTAGTCGCCTGCACTTTCCCCATTCAGGTCACTCGTCAATACCTCGCTCATGTAATCGAAAAAAGGGCGCATGGCCTGGAACGTAAGGTCCACTTTCGCAGCAAAACCAGGGGCCAGCACTTCCGCGTCCGTAAACCGCCGGATGAGCAGGAACTGCTTGAACCGCAGCAGGTCCACCGCTTCATGGGCAATATCGAAACCTTTGGGTGCAGTTTTCAACTGTTCTCCTTCCAGCTTTCCGAATGTGGAAATGAATTCTTCGGCCTGGAGAATCTTCCGCAACGGCGCCGGGTCGAAGGCGATATCTTCCCGGATCCGCTTCAGATCTTCCGGAACCGGCCCCCAGAACCCACCGGCTATCATACTATTGCCCGGCTCGATGTGGAAGTAATATCCGCCGCGGCGGAATTTCGTTGCCCGCTTGAAACCACCGCTCCAGTTGCTTTTGTAAGGCCTTTTATCACTGGAAAATCGAACGTCGCGGTAAATACGGTGCAGGCTTTTCTTTCCTGACGGCGTTTCGATTAGATCATGACGCGATAATTGCTCCAGCAGCACGTCTGCGAACTGCTCGATATGCTGCAATTCTTCCTGGTAAACCGGTTTGTTGTCATTGAACCAATTACGTTCGTTATTGTCAGCGAGGTTACTGAGGAACTCCAGACTGGATGGCCGGATTTGTGTCGCGGCGGTATATTTGCTGGCCATATTTTTCTGTATCGGATTAAATAGCCGCGAAGATAGCGAAATTCAGTGGGTACGCCGGGCATCCAATGCAACCCAGGGCGCAATTATGGATTGATAACACCCCCGATTCAAGGTATTCCATTATATTTACTCCGTCACCTATCATTTCATTACTCCCCATGAAAGCAATCGTTTACCGTCAATACGGCTCCCCGGACCAGTTACAGCTGCAGGATATTCCCATCCCAGTGCCCCAAGACGATGAAGTGCTGGTTAAAATACAGGCAGCGTCCATCAACTCGTGGGATTGGGACCTGGTAATCGGAAAGCAGCTGTTGTTGCGGCTGATCGGCGGTTTGCGGAAACCGCGGCATGTGGTGTTAGGCGCGGATATTGCAGGAAGGGTAGAAGCTGTGGGAAAGAACGTGAGGTTTTTCCAACCAGGAGATGAAGTGTTTGGCGATATCGCGGAAAGTGGATTCGGAGGGTTTGCGGAATATGTTGTCACGAAAGAAAAACTGCTGGCGAGGAAGTCGCCCGCCATGACTTTCACACAGGCGGCAGCCTTACCGCAGGCTGGTTTGCTGGCCCTGCAGGGTTTGCGGCACTTCGGGAGGGTAATGCCCGGCCAGCGCATCCTGATCAATGGCGCCGGGGGAGGGGTTGGCACGCTTGCATTGCAATTGGCAAAGTCGGCCGGCGCTGAAGTAACTTGTGTAGACCTCGCATCCAAATTCGACATGTTGCGCGGCCTCGGAGCAGATCATTGTATCGATTACACCGTCCTGGATTATACACGTACCGGTGAGCAATATGATAAAGTGCTGGATGTGATCGCGCACCGGAAGGTGGCCGATTACAAAAGGGCGCTGCGGCCCGGGGGCACCTTCACTATGATCGGCGGATCTATGGGATGGCTGTTATTTCAGATGATGGTACTCGCACCCCTGATCCCCGCGGGCTCCGGCCGGAAGTTAGGGATCATGGGATACCGCCCCAAAAGGGAAGATCTGGACTTGCTGACGCAGCTCTTCGAAGCAGGGCAGCTGCAGCCCGTTATTGACCGGGAATATCCGCTGGCGGATACCGCGGATGCGTTCCGCTACTTCGGCACGGGGAAAGTAATGGGGAAGGTCGTCATTGCTACTCCCTGATACATTCATCTGTTCCCCGTGCATATGAAAGCCCCACGTTCCCGTGAGGCTTCCCTTTAACTATGTGAATTTTCTACAATTTATTGAACTCCACGCGCCGGTTCTTCGCTTTACCTTCCGGGCTCGTATTCTCGGCTACCGGCACCGAAGCGCCTTTCCCTTCCGTTTCCATCCTGTCTTGCGCAATACCATGGATATCGGTCAGCGCCTTTTTCACGGCTTCCGCCCGCTTTTTGGACAAAGCGTCGTTCGTGGCGGCGGAGCCGTCGCTGTCGGTATGGCCGGTGATCCTGATCTTTACAGACGGGTCAGATTGCAGCGCGGTGCCTATTTCTTTAATCACACCCAGGGACGAAGGCCTGATCACATCCGAATTTACGTCGAAAGTAATGCCCGTAGTGCTGAATTTGCCTTCGGTGAGCAGCTTGGAACGGACGTCGGGGTAGCCGGTGGCCAGTTTGAAGTTGGAGATGTAAAAGCCCAGCTCATCGTCTTTGTAGTTGGAACTGCTGACGGCAATCGCCAGCTGGTTGAACTGATCGTCGATGATCTTGGGCATGTCGTAAACCTTCTGTTCGTTGATCCACATCCTGAAGCGCGTTTTCTGCACGCTGATGGCGAAATGCACGGGTTTCTTGTAGTTATCTTCCAGCACCTTCACGGTTTGCACCGCCGTCTTGAACGTCTCGTAGTGTTTGGCGTAGGTAGCCAGGGTGCTGCGGGTATTATTTCCTTCTCCCAGGAAGAAATTCATCACAACGGCCTTGTTTTCGTGCAGTTTCTTGAATACCGTGTTGCCGGTGGGCGATTCCGCACCGCTGTTGAACAGCGTGAAAGTCATTTCCGGGTAGAGGTAACCTTTGGTTTGAAGGTCCAGGATCATGTCGAACTCCATGGTGAAATTTTCCGGCAGCATTTTGGAGTTGGGGGAAGTGTAGGTGCCCGCCTGCGCGAGCTTCAGCCATTTTGTATTATCTTTCATGGCTACTACTTCACCTTTGTTATTGGTGTTCCAGTGCATGGCGAATTCCCCGATGGCATCCTGCGAGAAGTCGTCCGCGATCAGTACCTGTTCGCCCGCCACGAAGTCGAATTTGGAGTAGGCCAGCACCGGGGGGCAGCGGCTTTGGCGTCCGTGGCGGATTTCTCTTCCGCTGTACCGGGACTTTTCTTATTGGCGGGTTCGTCTTTCTTCTTAGGTCCATTCAGAATCTCGTCGGACGCTGCGTTCACCGTTTTTTCTACGGCGTTTCCCGCCTTGTTGGTGGCGGCATTTTCTGCCCTGCTGGCCATGTTCTTCAGGAACCGCTGGGCATAGGCGCTGCTCCCGGTAACGAGGAACAGGCAAAGCATTACTTGGATCTTTTTCATATTTATTTCAATTCTTTTAACCACTGTTCCGCATACGTCCTGGCGGCCGTCACGGTTTCTTTTCCACTCCGGAAACACAATTTCCAGTGTTCGTTTTTGCGTTCCAGTTCTTCATCCGCGAAATATTTTACGCCGTGGCTGTCAGTTTTCAGTTCCGCCTCGAAGTTGATGTCGGCGGTGAGGTCCAGGAATTGCTGCAGGCGCTTGCGGATGAGGTCTTCCGGGGCCGCCGGGTATTCCGCGTCCCATTTCTTCACCGCGGCTTCGTAATCGGCCGCATTGGTATAATCCATACCCGCCACGGTCATCACATATAATTCATGTTTGGGGTCCGACGGGTTTTTGAGGGCGTTGTATTTCTCCTTCAGCATTTTCACCAATGATTCAGCCAGTGCTTTAGTTGCTTCGGTAGCTTCTTTCAGGTCTTTTTCGGCTTCTGGGATGGATTTCTCCAGGTCGGCGATTTCCGCTTTTATTTTCCCTTCGGCACTTTTGGGCTTTGCATTTTCACGGTCTTTGCTGAACTTTTTGGCATACGCAGGGGAATGCATATAATTTTTGATGAAATCGCCGATCTCCTTCACAGCAGCCGCCCGCCGCGAAGGATCCAGTTTCTTCAGTTCGCGGGTGTTGGGAAAACGCAATTCGCCGTCTTCGAAGTTCCGGTCGATGTACCGCGGTACCTCTTCCCGGTCGATTTGCAGACTGCTGAAAATGTCCCAGGGCCTGGGGGCGAAGGCGGTGGTCAGCAGGACGCCGCCGGACAGGAGGACAAACAAAAATTTCATGCGCAGGGGTATTATAACGGCAAAATTACCTGCCCGGGCCCATCCGGGACGGCCCCAATCACGCGGAAGAACGATCTGGCGCCCCGGAATGTCGTAAACCATTGTCGAAGCGCAGTTGACCTATGTGATATTACTTGCAGAACCGATATATCATGGGTTTTCGCTATATTCGGGTATGTGCAAACACGAAGAGAAATCCTGCCCGAAGTGTGGTGGCGTATTTGAATGTAAGGTGGGGTCGATCGTACTATGTCAATGTACGACGGTTATACTTTCACAGGAGGAACGCGATTATATTGCGGCGCAGTATGCCGATTGTCTTTGCGCCGCCTGCCTGAAAGACTTGAAATCCGCATTCCATCAGCAACGTCATAACGATAAATTGTACAACATTTCAACCCTATTATTCCCAAAGAAGTAGTCCCTGATATTACGGGATCACCATAAATAGTAACCCCACCCAATATGGACAAACGCCGAATCAACCGCGGCCTGTTATTCGGGCTCCCCTTTTCTTCGCCTTCCTGGCGGGATTCCTCATCTACGTCAATGTCCGCGAAAACAACCGGGAGCGCGGCATCCGTGAGAACTGTGCTTTCACCACCGGAACCGTCACGGAAATCGACGAGCGCGGTCACAAGCGCCGCGACCGTGTAACTTATAACTACACTTTCGAAGGCCGGGAATATGCAGCCGTGCGTTGGATACACGTCCCCCCGGCCTGGAAAGCCACTTTGCCCGGCCGGGTGTTCCCCGTTGCGCTCGATGCCAGGTCGCCCGAGAACAGCCTGTTTCTCATCTTCCCGCTCGATTTCGAAGGACTGGGATTGGCATATCCCGATAGTATCCGTCAGCGTTTCCCGTTCCCGTAATAACTACGATCAATTTGCTTTTTTATAAACCGATATTCCTTCCTTGATCGTCTCCATTACCCGGATGTCCTTTATCGTCAGCGGATCCACTTTCAATGGGTTTTTATCGAGAATGACGATATCTGCTTTTTTGCCCGTTTCCAAAGTTCCCTTCTCCGCCTCTTCGCCCCATTGCCAGGCGGCGTTAATGGTAATGGCCTTCAGTGCTTCATAGGGCGGGATGCGTTGTTCTTCGCCGAGAATCACACCGGAGCGCGTCCTGCGGTTAACGGCGGCGTACACGGCTGTCAGCAAGTCGGGCGGGGTGACCGGCGCATCGTGGTGGATGGTGAACCGGATGCCCTGGTCGAGACCTTCTTTCAGCGGACTGATATGCGCAGCGCGTGCTTCGCCCAATACGCTATTGAGATGCCAGTCGCCCCAGAGATAACAATGGGTCGGGAACCAGCTGGGCATGATACCGATTTCCTTGAACCGGGGCACCTGGTCTTTGCGGCACACCTGGCTGTGGATGAGCGCGCAGCGCATATCTGGCGTGAGCAGACCTTCTTTTTTAAGGCTGTCCATCAGTTGCAGCCCCAGGTCGATGGCGGCGTCTCCGTTGCAATGGATGTGGGCCTGCATGCCGTGGCTGAATATGCGTTTCAGGCCATTGTAAGCGGCTTCCCTGGTATAGATGGGATGGCCTTTGAACCCGGGCTTTTCGCCTTCAGGCGGCACCAGGTAGGGCTGCGTAAGCCAGGCGGACTTGCCCTGCGGCGAACCGTCGAATGTCATCTTGATGGCGCCGATTTTTACGCGTTTGTGGTAGCGCTGGTAATATGGCTTCCAGGTATCGAGACTGTCGGCATTCGTATCGTAATCCGGAAGGATGATGTAATCCCCTTTCAGCAGCCCTTTTTCATTGGCCGCAAGCACAAGGCGGATGTTGTCGGGAATGGCGCGGCCATCGCAAATGGTGGTTTCGCCGCATGCAAACCATTCCCGTTCCGCTTTCAGCAGCGGGGCAAATTGCGCGTCGCCGGTAGGCGGGGGACTTTCGCTATCAGGAACAGCAGGGAATTGATATTCGCATTTTCTTCCATTTTACCGGTCAGCTGCCGGGTGGCGGCATTTTTACCAATCACGCCGCCGGACGGGTTGGGCGTTTGGTAGGTTATTCCCATTTCCTTCAGCAAAAAGGAATTAGCCACGCCCATATGGCCGGAGGCATGCAGGATATAAATGGGATGCGTGGCAGACACGGCGTCCAGCTCTGCCGCGGTGGGGTGGCGGTGCTCCTGCATGATGGCATCATCGTACCCGTTTCCGATCACCGGCATCCCGTTGGGGATGTTGTTGCGGGCGATGTAATCTTTCAGGGCCAGTTGCAGGTCCGGGATAGACATCACTTTGCCGTAGGGAGCCGGTGAGAGGTCGGCCACGTCAGACATGGCTGCATATTGCGTCACGTGCCCGTGCGCATCTATGAAACCCGGCAGCAGCGCCTGCCCTTGCAGGTCGTTCAGCATGGTGGAGTCGCCCTGCATCCGCATGGCGGCATCGCGGCTGCCCGCGAACGCGATCCTGCCATCTTTCACTACGAGGGCTTCCACGTACGCAGCGCTATCGCCGGCCATGGTCAGAATGTCTCCATTGTAAAAGATCTGGTCGGCCTGGCCCGTGGGGCGGTTGCAGGAAATGGCTGCCAAAATCAGCAAGGATAACGCGGGAATGGTGTTTCGCATAGCAGGGAGATTGAATCAAGTATCAAACAGCTGGCCTGGGGAATTGTTTAGCGGCGCCGCCACACGCAAAAAATACTTGTCCATTTTCCGGTTGCCGGCGGAAAGCGGCGCCGGTAATTTCGTGCCATACTAAACTTTTCAAACCTATTGTATGGCTGGCAAACAATATTCCAGGTGGCTCGTGCTGCTGGTGATCCTTATGGCGCCGCTGCTGTATGTGATCGATATTTTCATCATCAACATCGCTATTCCTACCATCCGGCAGCATCTCCACGCCACGCAGGGAGAAATGCAGCTGGTCATCGCGGGATACCTGCTGGGGAGCGCCTGTTTCCTCATCATCGGCGGACGGGCCGGCGATTATCTGGGCAGGAAAAAGGTCTTTTTCTGGGGCATGTTTTGCTTTACCGTTACTTCCTGCATCTGCGGCCTGGCGCAGAACATGCTGCAACTGAATATCGCGCGGTTCCTGCAGGGCGTCAGTTCCGCGTTCATGGTTACGCAGTCCATCGCACTGATCCAGGAGTTGTTCCCCGAGCCTGGGCCACGGGCCAAAGCCATCGGGTGGTATGGCATGACGCTGAGCATTGCCGCCATCATCGGGCAGGTCCTCGGCGGATATCTCGCAGAAGCCAACACGGCCGTGGCGGGTTGGCGGCTGATCTTTTTTATCAATCTGCCGGTGGGCTTGGCCGCGCTATGGGCTATCCGGCGATACCTGCCGGAGACACAAAAGGAGTCGGGCGTCCGTTTCGATTATTCCGGCGCTTTGCAGCTGCTGGCGGGCCTCGGCAGTTTCATTTATGCTGTCACGGAAGGGAGGGAAAGAGGCTGGCCCTCCTGGAGCATGGGGCTGCTGCTTTTGGGGTGCGCGGCGCTGATCCGGTTTTTTTACGACCAGAAAAGGAAATCCGCCGCCGGTTGGCAGCCGCTGATGGACACCCGGCTTTTCAACAACCGGCATTTCATGCTCGGTTTGCTGGCGGTGTTGTTTCATTTTATGTTCCATACGGCTTACCTCCTGATGGTTGTGGTATACCTGCAAAACGGCCCGGGCATCTCCGCATGGGCGTGCGGTCTTTACTTCGTTCCGCATGCGCTCCTCTTCATGGTGAGCGCGATGCTGGCTTCCAGATTACTAGTAACATACGGGAAGTACGTACTGATGGCAGGGCTTCTGATTATCTTTGCCAGCTTCGTGTTGCAAATCCGCATGTTTGGCACGGAGAGCCGGCCTTTCCTCCACATGCTGCTCATCGGCATGTATGGACTGGGCAATGGGATGGTGCTCCCATTCTTACTGAACATCGTGCTGGACAGCATCCCAGCCCGTCACGCAGGCATGTCGGCCGGTATCTTTTCGACCTTTCAGCAGATCGCCTCTGCGCTTGGCATCAGTATAATCGGTGGGATTTTTTACAGTTCTATTTTATGGGAAACGAAGATGGCTTACAAAACCGCGCTGGACAACGGCCTGGTCGCCGGCATTATTTGCATGGTGATCGTGGCCGGCATGTTGTGGCTGCTGCCCGGAAGCGTGCGCGGGGAGCGGCGCCGGCAGTTGGTTTCCCTGGAATAAGGGGTTCAGCAATCCATCCGCATTTCGGTCAGTACCTTCGTGAACCCCGCTTTCTCGTAGGCACGGATGGCGCCGGCGTTTTCGGCGTAAACTTCCAGGCGCAGTTCTTTCAGGCCTTTTTCCTGCGCCCACTTGCGCAATTGTGCGATGATGGCAGTGGCAATGCCTTTGCCCCGATGCTCCGGTGCCGTGTACATAAACCCGATATAGCCGTGATGGCTGTTGGCTTCGTAAGGCTTGTTGGGCCGGCGGAGGATATAACCGGTGCCCGCGAGCTGGCCATTGACCTCGGCCATGAGCAGGAGCAGGTCATCGCGGCCGAACATATTGTTGAGGTCATAATAGGTGATCGGATCTGGGGCGAGGTGGTGATCGAATGGGCGTTCCCAGGCGATTACAGCCTGTTCGGCGATGCGGAGGGCTGGAATGTCGGCCGGCGTGGCGGGTCTGATATGGCATGCTGCCTCGCGTGGCGGTTGTTTGTCCGTCATAATATTATTATTAATGTTGAGCGAGGTGAGATTAATATTATCGGACAACGAAAATAGCGAATTCCGGGTTTAAGCGCGTTGGCTCACCCGGATCGCCCGCTCAATCCGCGGGCGGTTGTACCGTTGCAGGAATACGGGGTACAGGTTGAGAAGGATATTCAGTACCAATAGCGGCAAAGACTTTACCACGCCATATGTCATGGCTACGTATACCGTGAACCCCAGCACGATTATCAGGATAATGAGGTGGCCGAGTTCTGATTTCTTCGTTTGATAGTGGAGATGTACCAATGCATCGGTGCTTTTGCCTACGGGCGCATTTTTCTTGTTCATTTTTTCCCAACCCGTCCATACCAGGAGCTTCCGGTAAAAATGGATGCCCAGCCCCTCGTAAATCCTGCCTCGCCGTTCCCAGGATTGGGCGGTGTAGTATGAAGAAGCGAGCGGGCTTTTCAGCGTTTCGGTGAATGCCAGCACGCAAAACATCAGCAGGAAATTCAACGCCCAGGCAAAGGCGAACCCGTCCATCTTCATAAAATATACCAGTGCATACACCGCGCCGGCCGTGAAAACGATAATCAGGAGAAGGGTAATTGCTTTTTTCATAAATCCCTGTTGGCGGTTAGTGCGAAATACGCCGTTATCAAATATATTCAAATACTGCAATATACCCTTTCTCCAGTTACTGGCGGGCATCCAGCCCATATCCCCCGGGAATTTGCCCAAAAAACTAAAGCCGCGCGGACCCCGGACCCTGCGCGGCTTCGAATTATAACGGCGAGCCGTCTTAAGCCATCGCAGCCCTGGCGCCGAAGCGCTGCTCCTGGATGCGGTCGTATTCCTTCACATAATCGGGGTTTTCGGTTTTCATGAGCTTGTCCCACCACCGGAAATAAAGGCTATAATTTCCTTTGAACTTGCTGTGGTGCAGGTTGTGGTACACCGAGGTATTGATCACTTCGAACAGGAAGGAATTGCGCAATCCCTTCGGCATGATCTCATAGCCAAGATGTCCGTATACGTTAATGATCAGGCTCACGACCGTGAAAAGGATCAGCATTTCCGTATGCATGGGCAATGTAAACGCCAAAACCAGCAAGATACCGCCTTCCGCCACTGCTTCCAGGATGTGGAAGGAATAGGAGCTCCAGGGTGAGGGGTTGGTGGATTGGTGATGCACTTTATGTGTGTATCGGAAAATCTTCTTGTGGTGCATCAGCCGGTGCATCCAGTAAAAGTACGTGTCGTGGATAACGAGGCTCAGCACCAGGCTTACCGGCGCCCACCACAAGGGGTAAGCATTGTAATCGGAGTAGAGCAGGGTGTAGGATTTCAGCGGAGTAAATGCAACGACGACGGCGATTACAGCAAACACCAGGCTGCTGGAGCTCGAGAACAATATTTCCCGGAAGAAATCTTTCCTGCCGGCCGTCCGGTTTTGAATTTTGTATTTCGAAGTGGAAGTGGATAATATGATATAGAAGAATAAGAAAGGGATGCCCGCCAGTATCAAATACCTTACCAGCGTCATGCCGAATATAACCGCCGTCGTTTTAACCAGTTGTTCCATGCGTAAATTATTTAGCACAAAAATATCCCGGCGGCAGCGAAGCGCGGTTAACAAAAGATAATTAACGCGAAGGTTTCGTCTGCATTCTTTTCCGGATACGGCTGAGGGAAACGGGTGTGATGCCCAGCAGGGTAGCCAGGTGCTTGTCGGGCACGCGCTGCAGCAAATCCGGTTTGTCTTTGATCAGCTGGCGGTACCGTTCTTCGGGCGTCAGCAACACAAAGGTTTCTATCCGCTCCAGCGATTGCGCCAGCATGTCGAGCACAAAATGGTAGCGCGCTTTTTCAAATACCGGTTTGTTTTCCAGCTGCTGCTCGATGATGTTGTAATTGACTTCCAGCAGCGTCGTTTTTTCCAGCGCGTGGTACGTAAAGCGGGAGGGGCGTTGCATGAGAATGCTGTCGTAGGAAGCAACGATCTGTGCTTCCCACCGCAACAAAACCGTGGTTTCCATCCCTCTTTCATTCACATGGTACGAGCGGATGAGGCCTTCTTTGATATACCCCAGCCTGGGACTGTTTTCCCCTTCCCGGATGTAAATCTCGCCGGGCTCCAAAACGCGCTGTTGCGTGGCGTGGATCACTTTCAGGACGTCTTCCGCGTCTATCCCTTTAAAGAGTCCGAGGTAGAATGCTATTTTTTCCGAGTCGAGCATCTGTGAAATTCTTGTAATATATTCATGGTCCGGAAGGGTGAAAATAGCTCGATTTTTTAGTTATTTTTACGGTTCAACTAAAATCAAACTGCAAACTTGCCGCGTACACCTTCTCATACTGAGCAGCAGATTTTACGGGGATTGACTTCGGGAGATACATTGCAATATTCCTACATATTCAAAGAATATTACAGTGCGCTTTGTCTATTTTCGGCAAGGATCGTGGGTGAGCCGGGGCATGCGGAAGACATAGTGCAGGATGTTTTCGAGAAGCTCTGGCAAAAGCAATCGTATTTCGCAGACCTCCGCCACCTGAAGGATTACCTCTACAAGGCTACGCGCAATGCGTCCATCAACTTTTTAAAAAGCGTACAGCACAGCCAGGAGCGGCAGGCCGTGTTCCTGAACGGGCAGGAGGAAATGACCGGGGCGGAAGACCTGGAAATGATCCGCGCCGAAGTGTTCCGGGTGATTTACCGGGAGATCGGCAATCTGCCGGATCAATGCGGCAAGATCGTGCGGATGAGTTACATCGAAGGCCTGAAAAACGAACAGATCGCTGAAATACTGGATATATCCCTTCAGACGGTGAAAAACCAGAAGACGCGGGGCATGAAGCTGCTCCGGATGCGCCTCTCACCGGTGGTTTTCGCCTTATTCTCCCTGTTTTCCCATCACTCTTAAAAATTTTTCCCCTTCCTTTAGTACGATCAGGGTACCACGTTGTAATAATATAAATAACATTAGACATGGCGCCTTTTTCGAACGATCCTTTCGATATCGCAACGCTGATTTCCCGCTCACGGCAGGGAGCGCTTTCCGCCGCGGAGCAGGCGGAACTCGATGCCTGGATCGCCGCCAGCGACGAACACCGCCAGCTCTGGGACGAACTGAACAATAAAGACGCGCAGCAGCGGAACGTGCAGGCGATGGCGCAGTTCGATGAAACCGCCGCACTGGAGCGTTTCCTGTCCGGCAAGCCCGCCCCGCGGAAAGTATTCCCGATGCGCGCCCGCTGGCAATGGGCCGCCGCGGTGCTGGTACTGGCTATAGGCGTTTCTTCTTACTTCTTCCTCATCCAGCCCAATAACATTTCCCGGTTAACCGGCAGTAAAACCACCGTGCAGGACATCCCGCCTGGTAAAAACGGCGCCATCCTCACCCTGGCAGACGGTACCCAGCTCGTGCTCGACACCATGGCCAACGGCACCATCGCCAACCAGCACGGCACCGAAATTTCCCTGAAAGATAATGAACTGGTCTACGACGCCACCGCAGCTACCGGGGAGACCGCGCGCAATACCATTACTACGCCCAAAGGCCGGCAATACCATGTTACACTGCCCGACGGTACGGAAGTATGGCTCAACGCCGCTTCTTCCATCGAATACCCCGTGGCGTTCAAAGGGGAGGAGCGAAGAGTGAAAATCTCCGGGGAAGTTTATTTCGACGTCACCAACAGAAGCTGGCAGCCTTTTGTCGTGGAAACGGGGGATATGAAAGTGGAAGTGCTGGGCACCTCATTCAACATCAATGCATACGCCAACGAACAAACCACGCAAACCACACTCCTGACAGGCGCCGTGAAAGTCACGCCGGCACACGCTTCCGGGGCCGATAAAAAAATCCGGTATAAAATACTCGTGCCGGGGCAAACGGCCATCCTCAGCAAAACGGATACGCCCGCGGAGCCTTCCCTCACCGTCACCGAATCCATCGATCCGGGTAAGATTACGGCGTGGAAAAACGGCCTGTTCAATTTCGACGGGGTAGACCTGTTCAGCATCATGCGGCAACTGGAAAGATGGTATAATATCGACGTACAGTACGTCGGCAAGCCGGAGAACGTCATCTTCAAAGGTAAAATGCACCGGAACACTAACCTTTCCGATGTACTGAAAGTATTGGAAACTATGGACGTGAATTTCGAATTAAAGGGGAATACACTATATGTAAAATAACAATCAAAAGAACTTGCCGAAAACAAAAACCGGAAGCGCTTGCAACACTTCCGGCCGATGTTCAAGCAATGTAAAAACACAATCAGGTAAAGACTGCTTTTTGTTCACTTAAACATGCCGCCCCGGGTGAAAGGGGCGGAAACTACTGCAATTTATGCAAAAGATTCTTAATTGCATGCGGGCTCCCTATGGGTGTGTACGTAGCTCAACCAAATCGCTGTTAGTCATGAAACTAACATTCTTCCTCCTTACCGTCGCCTTCCTGCAGGTTTCCGCGAAAGGCCTTTCCCAGCACATTAATTTCAACGGAAAGAACGTTCCGCTGGAAAAGGTATTTGCTGTTGTGGAGTCGCAGACCGACTACGTTTTCATGTACAAAGCCGCCGCTTTATCCGTGGCGAAGCCGGTCACCATCCAGGCCAAGGACATCAGCCTGGAGGCTTTCCTGAACAAGGTGTTCGAGCACCAGTCGCTGACCTATAAGATCATCGACCGGAATATCCTCGTCTCCAAAAAGGAAACGACGCCTTCTCCGGAAGCGGCGCTGGCGCCCCTGATGAAGGAAAGCGTCATCAATGTATTCGTGTATGCCAACGGATTTACGCCACTGGGCAGCGCTACCGTCAGTAACCTCACCACGCAGAAGCACTTCCTGACAGCAGGCAACGGATCTGTTGAGATAGCAGCCAGCCTGGGCGACCAGATCCGGATCAGCTTCATCGGGTACGTTGATCACCGTTTCGCTATAACGGAAGAAATCATCACCTCGCATTCCTACAACGCCGAGCTCAAGCTCTCCGAAAACAAGCTCGACGAAGTACAGATTACCGTGCTGGGGACTACCAATAAAAGAACCGGTACGGCCAACATCGCCACGGTAAAGGCCGCCGACATCGAAAGGCAACCCGTAGTGAACGTGCTGGACGCCATCGCCGGGCGCATTCCCGGTCTCAGGATCAGCCAGTCTGCCAACTCGGCCGGCGCCCGGAAAGTGGAACTGCGCGGCCGGAATGTGCTCAACAATAACATGTTCACCGATCCTTTGTATGTGGTTGACGGCCTGCCTATCGCAACGCTGTCCGTCAACCCGTATGGGGCATCCTCCCCCGTGAATGGTGGGTATACCATCACGGAGAATCCCTTATTCATGATCAACCCGCTTGATATCGAGAGCGTGGACGTGCTCAAAGACGCGGATGCAACAGCGCTTTACGGTTCCCGCGGCGCCAACGGGGTGATCCTCATCACCACCAAGCGCGGCAAGCCCGGCCCCACCCGCTTCAATGCGAGCTATTCCAAGATATTCTCCAGTGTGCAACGCTTTATGCCGATGATGAACACGGAGCAATACCTGGCGGTCCGCAAAGAGGCGTTCCTCAACGACGCCGCCTTCCCGACCCGCGACAACGCCCCCGACCTCACGATCTGGGACCAACACGCCTACACCGACTGGCAGCGGACCTTCTTCAAAAACGAATCGTCCGACGATGTGCAGCTCAGCGTGGAAGGCGGCCTCCTGCAAAATACTTACCGCGTGAGCATCGGGTACACTTCCACCACGGAAATGTATAACCAGGGCAGGGGTAACGACCGTCTGACCGTCGGGCTTTCTTTCAATCACCGCAGTCCCAACGGCAAACTCACGGTAGAACTCGGGTCCAATACCAGCTTCGCGAAGAATGAAACCGCCGCCACCGTTAATTTCTTCACCCTTTCGCCGAACGCTCCCCCGATGTATGACGATAAAGGGCAGTATAACTGGGAACCCTACCGGAGCATCTACGGATCTAGCTATCCTTTCAAAGACATCAGGAACTGGAGCGAAAGCCAGACACTGAAGAACCAGACCAACGTTGGTTTTACCTATGAGGTTTTTAAGGATCTGACGGCAGGTGTACGCGTAAGCGGGGAGTTTTTTACCAACAATGGCGGCAACTATCTTCCCAAAGCGCCGAAGGACCCATTGTTCTTCCCCTTGAGCATGGCGATCTATTCGAAAGGTACGGGTAAGAGCCTGCTCATCCAGCCCAGGATCAATTATGTGAGGATTTTCGGCGGCGCCCGCGTCAATGCTTCGCTGGCGGCGGATTACAGTTACGCCGACCAGGACGCGTCGACGATCATGGCCATGATGTTTTCCAATGACAACCTCATCAAGAGCCATGCGAACGCCCAAATCGTCCAGTCTATGAACAACCTGGTGGAACTGAAAGTCGCTTCGTTGCTGGCTACCGTCTCATTTGATTGGAAGAATAAATATATCGTCAACCTGAACGGGAGGAGAGACGGTTCGTCGCGTTTTGGCAGCGGCGCGCGTTACGGCAACTTCGGTTCGGCTGGTTTTTCGTGGGTGCTTTCCAATGAGGATTGGTTCAGGAACGCCGGCATGGAATGGTTCAGCTTCGCCAAGTTGAGGACCACCTACGGCGTGATGGGCAACGCCAATATCGGCGATTACCAATATCTCTCGCGTTGGTCGAACATCCCGGCCAATGGGATGGAAAAACTCCCGGATTATGACGACCAGACTATCTACACGCTTATCCAGCCCGTTAACCAGCAATACAGCTGGTCCAGCGCCACGAAGTTCGAAATCGGCGCGCGCGTGGGCCTGTTCAACAGCCGGGTGAACGTCGAAGGGAACTTTTACCAGAACCGCGACGGCAGGCAGCTGACCGATATCACTACGCCGTCATTCACCGGGTTCACTTCGGTGGTAGGCAACTGGCCGGCCGTGATCCAGAACAGGGGCGTGGAGCTGATGCTGGACGCATCCATCCTGAATACGGATACATGGGGACTGTCTGCCCGTTTTCAGATCAGCAGAAACAAAAATACCCTATTGTCTTTCGAAGGCCTGGAGGATTCTCCGTATCGTGACATGTACCGGGTCGGATCCTCCATTTCGGCACGCTCGTTTACGCATTACATCGGGATCAACCCGATGACGGGCAATCCTGAGTATGAGGATTATAACGGCGACGGGTACAGGGATGCGGGCAGTACTTCCGTCAATTACCCCGACGTGGAACTGGACGACCATTACAAAATGATCGACCTTAACCCGAAATATTTCGGCGGGTTTGGCCTGCGGCTGGATTTCATGCGGTCGTTGTCGCTGGATGCGCAGTTCAGTTTCGAAAATTCCCTGGTGGCCGACGAGCTGAACAACCTCGGATACGGCGGGCTCAATAATATGATCCTATACGACGAGATCGAGAGCCGCCACTGGCGCCAGCCGGGCGATAAAGCCCTGTATTCGCGGTATTCTACCATCAACCATGGCGGGTTCTTCGGTTCGGACGCGTATTACGCGAAAGGCGGATTCGTGAGCCTGGATAACCTGAGCCTTTCCTACATGCTGCCCGCAAAGTGGCTGGAAAGGCTCAGGATGAAGCAGGGTATCCTCTCCGTCAATTCCTCCAAGATTTTCAAGTTGACACAATACCGGATGCTGGACGTGGAGCTGGGCCAGGTGCCCCAGATCAGGAGGATCGCCGCAAACCTGAGATTTAGTTTCTAAAATCAATCGTATGAGAAAATTAACTTTCAATATAGCCCTGGCAGGGGCGTTTCTGCTGGCCACGGGATGCAATAAACTACTCGACATCAAGGACCCGGTGAATTCCATCACCACCAACCAGGTATTCCAGAACGACGAGCAGGCGGCCACGGCGCTGAACGGCCTTTATTCTTACCTGATCAGCGGAGGAGAGTTCGAGGCGGCATATTCCCTGCCGTTGGGGACGGAGCTCTACAGCGCCGGCGCCATTACGATGGCCGCCGCGCATTCGGCCGACGAGCTGTATCATCCTTCTCTCAGCGGGCAGTATGACTTTTATCCGGAAGGCGCCAACAAACTGAGCCTCCAGCGCCTGGGCCGAACGTTCAGGATCTGGAATACAGCATATAAAGCCATCTTCAATGCCAACGCCCTCATCGAAGGCGTGAAAGCATCCGAATCCAGGGAGTTGACCGAAGCCTACAGGAAACGCGTGCTCGGCGAGGCCCTCGCGGTGAGAGCCATGACTTTCTTTTATTTGGTGAACCTTTTCGAAAACATTCCCCTGGCCTTGTCTATAGATTTCAACAAGACCCAAAACCTCCCTTCCGCCAAACCCAGTGAGGTATACCAACAGATCATCCGCGACCTGGAAGAAGCTTCCGGATACCTGTCGGATAATTATGAAGGCAACAACAACGAGCGCATCCGGGTCAGCAAATGGTACGTGAAAGGGATGCTCGCCCGGGTGTACCTATTCACCAAAAACTACGAAGCGGCTTACCGCCATGCCAACGATGTGATCGGCCAGACGGCGCTGTTTCAGCTCGAGACCCTGAACCGGGCTTTCGCTTTCGACAGCCATGAGGTCATCTTCCAGCTGAAGCAGATCAACATCCATAACGGCCGCGGAAACGCCACGCCGGAAGGCATTGCCATGACCGGCAAATACATGACGCCCATGCTCGTGAACGCTTTCGAAGCCGGGGATAACCGGAAAACGGCCTGGACGAAAGCCATCGGTGGCGCCTCTACCAGCAACCCGGCCGGCTTTTCTCCCGCCAAATACAAAATCGACGCCTTCAATCATGAAGTCGGAGGTATCCGGTCAGAATATTACGTGGTGATGCGGCTCGCGGAAATGCACCTCATCCGCGCCGAAGCGAACATGGGCCGGGGTACCGCCAATAAAAACAACGCCATTGACGATCTGAACGAAATCCGCCAGCGCGCGGGGCTCGGTATCCTGCCTTACACGATTACCGATACCGAAGTAACGGCCGCCATCGCACAGGAACGCCGTATCGAACTGTTCGCCGAATGGGGCCACCGCTGGCTGGACCTGAAAAGAACCGGGAAAGCCTCCGAAGTGTTGAGCCAAATTGCCTATAAACAACCCTGGAGCGACCACCAGCTGCTGTATCCCATCCCGCCGGATGAAATCCTGCGCGGCAACCAGCTGAGCCAGAATATCGGGTACAAATAATCTATCACGCTTAATTCTACGAAAATGTTCCAGTTATATAAAAGTGCTTGTTGGAAAGCGGCTGTACTGGCCGGCTGCGTAATATCGGTGCTGGCTTCCTGCAAGAAGCATGAAAGGGAAGAGATTTTTCCGACATCCCTGACCATGGTGAACGCGTTGAACGACCGGACGTCGTTCCTGACTGCTTACTTCGGGGAGTCGCAACCGAAGATATATGCCCGGCTGGTATATATCGGGAACGGCGCTGCCTATAACTACGCCACCAACAAAACCGACCTGCCCGTCCGCATGTTCCGGAACCATGATACGCTGCATGTCGACAAGCCCTTCCTGCAGACGAGGCTGCCGCTCGAACCGGGCACGATTTACACGCACTTTGTGTACGGCGCCCCGGACCGGGTACAGCAGAAAACGGTGAAGGAGCAACTGCCGTCGCGCAGCCTGGAAGACAGCGTGGTGAACCTCCGTTTCATCAATCTCTTCGAAAACCGGGCGATCGATGTGGTGCAGCTGGAGCCTGAGGCCAAAACAATGGCTTCCAACCTGGTGTACGAACAGCTCACGGGTTTCATGAAAGTGCCCGTCACCGGGGCCGTTGAGAATTTCCGGTTCGAAGTGCGCGACCACGCCACCGGCGCTACGCTCGCTACTTTTTCGGAAGCAAATACCTTCCCGGGATCAACGCTGCCCAGCGTGGCCTGGCTGTTCAAGTCGCGAACCATGATTGTAACCGGTACCTGGACAGATGCGGGTAACTTCTCCGCCCGGGCCACTACGATCGGTCATTATTAAATCTAGTCTTCATTCAAAGTAAATAAGTATGCACCCAATATTAAAGGTCGAGAACCTATCGCATAAGTATGCCAGTTCGTGGGCGATCAGGGAGATCAATTTCGAGATCAACGATACCGGCGTTGTCGGTTTGCTGGGCTCGAACGGAGCCGGGAAGTCGACCACGATGAACATCATTTGCGGTACGTTGCTGCAGACGGAGGGGAATGTTTCCATCAACGGGCTGAAGATGAAGGAGGATCCTATCGCCTACAAGCAGCAGATCGGGTTTTTGCCGCAGCAGGCGCCGCTGTACCTGGATTTTACGGTACAGGAATACCTGGAATATGCCGCGCAGCTGCGGTTGATGGAGAAACGCGCGATTAAGGGGGCGGTGGATGAAGTGCTGGAAAAGACATCCATCACCCACATGCGGAACCGGCTGATCAAGAACCTTTCCGGCGGATACCGCCAGCGGGTGGGTATTGCGCAGGCCATCATCAACAAGCCGAAAGTGGTGATCCTCGACGAGCCCACCAACGGCCTCGATCCCAACCAGATCATTGAAGCGCGCAAGCTGATCAAGGAGATCGCGCAGGACCGCGCGGTGCTGTTGTCCTCACACGTATTGTCGGAGGTAAACCTGCTAGCCAAAGAGATCGTTATGATCGAATCCGGACAGGTGGTGTTCTCCGACACGCTCGATGCATTCAACAACATCCTTCAGCCCAATACCATGGTGGCCAGGATGCTCCATATGCCCGGGGCAGACGAACTGCTGGCCTTTGCCGATGTGCAGAAAGTGGAAATGCTGCCGGATCATAAGTGCCGGATCTGGTTCCAGCCAAACGACGACCTGGCCGAAAGGATCGTCAGGAAGAGCGCTGAAATGAACTGGCGGCTCACGGCGATACACACCGAATCCTCCGGGATGGACGATGTGTTCAAACAATTATCTTCTTCTTCAACCTTACAGTAATGAGAGTAATATTTAATATAGCGCGGGCGGAATTAAGGTACTTTTTCTATTCTCCGATCGCATGGTTTATACTGATCCTGTTTCTCATGTCCAGCGCAGGAATCATCATGGGAAACCTGTTGGACGCGGCTGTGCAGCAGGATGCCATGCTGGAGCTGCGGGGGAATGCTTTTGAAGGGTTTCTCAACATGCCGCTCACGCTCAAAATGATCGGCAAGGGGCTCGATACGGTGCTGATGATCTTCTTTATGTTCATTCCCTTGCTGACGATGGGCGTCATTAACCGGGATTATGCATCCGGCACCATCAAGCTGCTGCATTCATCACCCGTTACCATCCGCCAGATCGTACTGGGTAAATTCCTTGGCGTGTACAGTTTTGTATGCCTGATGATCGCGCTGTTCATAGCCGTGGTACTCGTTTTGACCTTTTCCGTCCGGGAAGTGGAAGTGCTCCATATTGCGGCGATGCTGCTGGGCTTTTTCCTGCTGGCGGCCATGTACGTGGCGTTAGGGATGTTTATTTCTTCCCTCACCACTTACCCGATCGTGGCGGCCATCGGCACCTTCGTTGCCCTCACGCTGTTTGCGACCATGTCCATCATGTTCCAGGGTACCGATTATGTGCGCGACGTGACATATTTCCTGTCCAGCTCCGGACGGGTGGAAAGCCTGCTGGGCGGATTGCTGAATACCAAAGACATCATTTACTTCCTGGCCATCATCACTTTTTTCATCATCTGCACCATCATCAGGACCAAATCCGTTACCGAGTCGCGGTCGTGGCGTGTTTCCGCCATGCGTTACGGGGCGGCGCTGACGGTTACCTTGATCATCCTCATCGCTACCGCCATCCACGGTTTCATCGGGTATTGGGACGTAACGCGGGGAAAGGTGAATACGCTGCATCCCAACACCCGGGAAGTGATACAGCAGCTGGACGGTTCCCCGCTGAAAGTGACCCTCTATACGAACCTTTTCGGCGAGAACCTGATGAGCGGCTTACCGGAAGCACGGAACAAATACCTGTGGAACTTCTGGGCGAAATACCGCCGTTTCTATACCAATATCGAATTTGATTACGTGTATTACTATGACATCATCACCGGCGACAGTTCGATATATAAAGCATACCCTGGCAAAACGATGGAGGAAGTTGCGGAGAAGTACGCGGAAATGAACAAGACCGACCTGGCCATTTACAGGAAACCCGCGGAGATCCGGAGCATGGTGGACCTCGAATCGGAAGCGAAGGGTTTGCTGATGCAGTTGGAATATAAAGGGAAAAAGACTTTCCTGCGCACATACACGGACCCTGAAATGTGGCCCAGTGAGCGGAACGTTTCGGGTAGCCTCATGCGTTTGATGCAGGATACCACGCCCACAATCAAATTCCTCACCGGTCACCTGGAGCGCTCGCCTTTCAAATTCGGGCAGCGGGAATACGGCAACCACGCCACCAATAAGGCGGTGAGAAATGCATTGGTGAACCTGGGAGTGGAAGCCGACACCGTGTCCATGCCGCCTTCCGGCGCCTTCAACCGGAACGAAGTGCTGGTGATCTCCGATCCGAAAACCATCCTGGATAAATCGATCATCGATAGTGTTAAGCAATATATCGACCGCGGCGGGAATGCGATTTTCTATACCGAGCCCGGCAAGCAATTCATCATGAACCCCATCCTCAACCACGTGGGGGTGAATGCGGAAGAAGGCACCATCGTGCGGGTGAACAAACATGATATGCCGCATAAGTTCGTGGGGTGGATTTCGAAGCAAGGGACGGATATGGCGGATGAAGATCAGTTTTTCTTCCGGAAGAGCGGCGTTCGTGGGCCATGCATAACAGCTATAGCCGGCGCGGGTGTGCTGACGTATTCCGATACAACAGGCTTCAAGGCGGAGCAGATCACCACGCTGGAAAACAATATGGAAACCTGGGTGGAAAGAGGTGTGCTGGTTGTGGACTCGGCAGCACCGGTGTTTAACGTGGCAGAAGGAGATTTCCGGAAAGAAGGGCCGTACCCGGTAGGCTTGCAGCTGACCCGGAAAATCGGTGGGCGCGAACAGAAGATCATCGTTTCCAGCGACGCGGACTTCATGTCCGGCGGCTACGCCAACGGCAAAGATTACGGCAACGCCTTCTACAGCTTCACCCTCGACAACCGCTACCCGGTGTACCACAACTTCCCCGTGCCGAAAGACATCTGGCTCAATATCAGCAAAGCGCCCGCCCGCTTGCTGAAGCTGACGCTGCAATATGGCATCCCCGCGCTGTTGCTGGTCGCAGGCATCGTAATACTGATCCGGAGAAAACGCAAATAACGCCGGCCTTTTAGTTTTATTAAAACGCATAATATGTATTTGCAGACTGATACGCAGACGATGGAGGATTTGCGCCTGTTTTCCAAAGCAGACACGCAAGGCATCTACGATATTTACAACCAATCGTTTACCCGGGGCGGACAAGCCATCATGGAGTCCATGTTCAAAAAGCCGTTGAGCGACAGGACCGCGATCCAACAGCGGATCAACATCATTTCCGCCTTCGCGGAGCTGAATGCCACGTTCCCCTTCGACGGCGCTACCCTGGATAACGTCGAGAAGTACATCACGTACGACGACAACCTGGACGGCGGTTCCAAAGTTACCCTCAGCGAGAAGGAGACCCAGAACGGCATCGCTGCCGTGGTGCGCCTGTTCCATACCCTCCGGCAGTACGTCGCCAATGGTGAGCTGGGCGGCGTGCCGGAACTGGAAGCCGATCGGATGGCGGTATCCGTCCTGTTGCAGGACCCGGCTTTCGCGCCGGTATTCAACGAGCAGCCGGATGCCCGCCTGTCTTTCGGCGCCGTGACTGCGTTCGACGTGCTGATCCGCGTGAAGGAAAAGCGAAAAGTGCTGGAGCTGCTGCGGTTCATTTATCACCTGGATGTTTACATCTCGGTGGCGCGCGTAGCGTTGCAGCACAGCATGGTATTTCCCAAGGTTCACCCGAAGGGGACGGCCATCCTGCATGTTGCCGGCGTGTACCACCCGCTGCTGAAGCATGCAGTGCCCAACACCCTGGAAATGCCGCCGGCGCGCAACCTGGTGTTCCTCACAGGAGCCAATATGGCGGGTAAATCCACGTTCCTGCGCTCTTTTAGCACCGCCGTGTATATCGCCCACATGGGCTTCCCGGTGGCCGCGGCGGCTATGGAATTCTCCGTGCTGGATGGCGTTTATACCACCATCAACCTACCCGACAACCTCGGCATCGGCGCCAGCCACTTCTACGCGGAAGTGCTGCGGGTGAAGAAAATCGCCCTGGAACTCAGCGCCGGGAAATCCCTGTTTGTCCTGTTCGACGAACTGTTCCGCGGCACCAACGTGAAAGACGCGCTCGAGGGCACCCTGGCCGTATGCAGCGCGTTCACCAACCGGAAAGCGAGCAAGTTCATCATCTCCTCCCACATCATCGAAGCAGCAGACGAACTGCGGAAGAAGGATAGCGCGGCATTCTATTACCTGCCCACCCGGATGAACGGCGCCGTACCCGAGTATACCTACACCTTGCAGGAAGGGGTGACCAACGACAAACATGGCATGATCATCATCAGCAACGAAGGGATCCTGGAGATTCTGAAGCAGGGAAATAAAGGTGGTAAACGGCTAAACAAGCAATTATGAGTTTTAAAATAGATCGCCAATCGGTTGGGGAACTGAACCTCATGGGGAAGTTCCGGCAGGGATCGGTGTATTTCCTGTTCAATAAAGTCAAAACCCGCATCGGCGAAAAGCTGATGGACGAGATGTTTTCCCATCCGCTCACGGATGCGGCGGCTATCAACCGCCGCGCGGCCATCTTCCAGTATTTCGAGCGGGAAAGCACCGCCTTCCCGTTTGAAGCCGACCAGGTCGCCCTCATGCGCGAATTCATCGACGGCGCGGCGGGTAAGTCGCAATTAGCGACCACTGCAGACACCTGGATGATGAAAATGCTGGCCAGCGTGGCGAAAGATGGCCGCTATAAGAACATCCTGCTGCAGCTGCAGGCCACGATCGTAACGCTTAAGAAGTGCTTCGGGTTGCTGGAGCTGCTCCGCCAGGGGAACAGCCCCTGCAGCAGCGCGTCGAAGCATTGCTGGCGGTCATGGCCGACAAGGATATCCGCCGGGTGCTGGACAGCGATATTTACAAATCCATGTCCACCCAAACCGTATCAGAATACGACTTTCTGCTGCGGAGCCGGTTCAACGCCCAGATGAAAGACGTGCTCCAATTCATCGCCGAAACGGATGTTTACATCGCGGTGAGCCAGGTGGCGCGCGAGCGGAAGTTCTGCTACGCACAGGCGCTGGAGCAGGAACAAAACCTGTTCCATGCCAGCAACCTCCGGCATCCCGGCATCCCCAAAGCCGTAGGCAACGATATCCTGATGAAGGCTGGCAGCAACGTCCTGTTCCTCACGGGGGCCAATATGGCGGGGAAGTCGACCTGGATGAAATCTATCGGCATCGCAATGTACATGGCGCACATCGGGTTTCCGGTGGCGGCTTCGGAAATGGCGTTTTCCGTCCGGGAAGGCATCTTTTCCAGCATCAACGTAGCCGATAACATCGCCATGGGATACAGCCACTTCTATGCGGAAGTGGTGAGGGTGAAGGATGCAGCCCTGGCAGCGGCTACCGGAGAACACCTGCTGCTGATGTTCGATGAATTGTTCAAAGGCACCAACGTAAAAGACGCCTTCGACGGCACCCTGGCCGTCACGAAAGGCTTCGCGGAGTATCAAAACTGCCTGTTTATCGTATCCACCCACATCATCGAAGTGGGCGAAGCGCTGAAAAAGCTGCAGAATGTACAGTTCAGGTTCATGCCCACCGTGCTGGAAGGGAATGTGCCGAAGTACACCTACTCCCTGCAGGAAGGCATCACAGAAGACCGGCAGGGTATGATGATCATCGAGAACGAAGGCATTATCGACCTGATCAACAACATTTAAACGGAGTTTCTAAAATTACCAAAGCATGAAGCAAGTTATTGCATCAGGGATCCTCATGTCCCTGCTGACCACATCCGCCATGGCGCAGCTGCAACCCTTCACCGGGTTTACCAGGCAGGACCTGAAGGATGATTTTACTTACGCGGTGGACCTGCTGAAGCGGCAACACCCCAATCCTTACAAGTTTTCCGATACCGTAACGTTCAACCGGAAGATGGATTCGTTGCTGGCGCGGCTGGACAAAGACCCCTCGCTGCTCAGCGCACTGCGGTATTCTCCCGTGCAGCTGTTCAACGACGTACACCTGAAACTGGACTACGACGAAGAACGTGTGATTGACGTTTTCTACGGCATACATCACTTCCCCCTGGCCACCGCCACTTTCAAAGACAAAATCATCGTCAACGCGAAAGGGACATCCATACCATTCGGCGCCGAAATCCTTTCCATCAATAAAATGCCCGCGGCGAAAATTCTCAGCGAGATCGGTTACGCCACTTACAGCGACGGCTTCATCCGCACCGGCACCGACCGGACGGGCAACAACCTCAGCCTGTTCATCAGCCTGGTGTTCCCTGAATCGACCAGCTACGAAGTGGTGTATAAGGAATACGGCGCCAAAAATCCCGCGACCATCCAGCTGAAAGCGGTGGACGCCAAAACCGGCTACCACAACCGTAACCTGGGCGAGCTGCCTTTTAATACCTTCCTCAAGCGGGGATATGTAACAAAGGAATACCTTGACAGCGAATCCACCGCGATCCTGACGGTGCTCACGTTCATGCTGCAGGAAAGCGACATGTACAAGGAACTGAGCAACTTTTTTGAAGAAGTGAAACAGCGGAATATCAAAAACGTGATCATCGATATCCGGTCCAACGGTGGCGGCAACCCGAATATGTCTGCCCTGCTGTATTCCTTCGTGGCGCTGAAGCCTTTCGACAATGTCTTCAATTACCGTACGAAAAACATCGATGTACATGACCCGGAAAACCTGTTGAATGGTTACGGAACGAAGATGGGAGAGGAGGAAGTGAAGCAGAACGTGAACTTCCTGAAACAGCGCTTCGATTACGACAGCACCGCGGGCTTCTATTACGGCAATGCCCGTCTGACGGAGGGTTCAATTTCCAATTATCCCCCGGATAAGAACAATTTCAAAGGCGACGTATATGTATTGATCAGCGGCGGCACGGTGAGCGCAGCCACTTACTTCGCGGCGCTTGTGAAGAACAACCAGCGCGGTGTGCTGGTGGGCACGGAAACGGGCAGCGGCGAAGCGTCGACCACGGCGGCCTGGTTCAGTACTTACACCCTGCCGAAAACGAAAAGCAGGCTGACGGTGCCGATGAGCGAAATCTATTTCATGAAAGCAAAGGACGACAACGGCCGTGGCTGCCTGCCGCACAAGGAACTGACTTTCGAGGCATTCCAGCAGTACATCAGAGCCAACAAGGACCCCGAGATCCAATATACCCTGGATCTGATCCGGTCCGCAAAGCGGTAACATCCTTAGCCATACCCTATACAAGCATGGAGTAATCCGGAAGGCAATGCAGACCGCATTGCCTTTATTTATGGATGGTTCAGGAAGACAGCATGTACCCCAGGATGGGTGCGCATTTTTCTTTGCAGGGCTTGTAGAATTCGCCGTGTTTCCAGGTGGCGGATTTTGGGGAAAGGCCCCACCAGAATTCCGCTAATGCCAGGGGTTCCAGGCGATGGCGGAAGGCATGCTGAAGTAGCTTGGGGCCCGCGCATTCTCCGGCGCCGGCGGGCGGTTGTTTGTAGCCGTGGTCCGCGAAAATATCGACCATATTCCGGGAGATGCCGGCTTTGTTGATGAAGTTGTATTGTTCGTGGATCTTCCGCTGGAGGCGCACAGAATGCGATTTGCGCAGCGATTTCAGCCGGAGGATGGAGGGTTGGTGGAAGCTGGCGCATTCCTTTTCCAGTTCCGCGATTTGCTGATTGATTTCCGTTAAGCGGAGCATCCCGGCGTTAACGAATCCTCCGTTGGCCAGTCCGTCGAAAACGGGGGCCACGAAACGGGAATGATGATTGCCATTGGCGAGTTTGCCGGAAAAGGCGGCGAGGTAGCCCATGGTGCCGTCGGGCGTTCTGGCAACCAGCACACCGAACATCTTGCCGATCACGGCGCCTTCACCGCCGGCATCCAGCCCGAAATTGTGTTTCCACTCGTTTTGCATGGCGAGGTATCGTTGCAGTTCCGCTACGGCGATGGCGCACAACGGGTGAATGGCGCCCCCGGGGGCTAGGGAGGTTCCTTCGGCCAGGATACTCGCGGCCGCCTGGTCAGGGAAGCTGCAAAATGCTTCCTGTGCTGCTATGGCCGTGTATCCGTCATCACCTGTTTCAATCATATGCGCGTTTGTCTGGAAAGGCGTGCCCGGGGCACGCCGGCGCAAAGGTACGCGATTACACGGGGCCCCTGAAAAGAAATCCCGGAAAAATTTGGAGTAGCCATATTTTTGTTTACTTTTGCCGCCCTGCAATGCGAAAGCGACGCAGCGAATGATCTTGTAGCTCAGTTGGTAGAGCAATACACTTTTAATGTATGGGCCCTGGGTTCGAGTCCCAGCGAGATCACGAAGGTACGGGCCATCCGTACCTTTTTTCGTTGGGACAATCCCGGATCGGGTGGCCATTTCATTGATTATTACTCGTCGTGGTTTGCTGCAGGCGAATTTGGCACCGGGGGCGCCGCAGCATTGATTTCCGTATGCCGTATTTTTCCCCCAGGTACCCGGTCCATGCCGTCAGGCCAAAACAGGAAACTGACAAGGCGAGCACAATAACGGACAAGGCTCTGTTGAATCTCGAGGATGTAATTGTTAAAATGCCCGCAGCAAGCGCGGCTACACCTAATACAATAAGGTTTATGAGAGCTATCTCTGCAAATTCTTCATGCTCTTCAATCACATTTTTGGAAATTCCCTGTATATGCCCGACAGTTTCCTCCGCACCCTCACCGGTGGAAAAGGCGATAATCCCACCCACGGATGCAAAAAACAGCACTGCAAAGGCGGCGATTTTTGTGTGATGGCTACCTGTGACCATGCCGTATAAAAGAATGGAAAGCCCAATGAGGGCGCCGTATATAGGCAAATGCGTAATGATCAGGTGGATATGTGTTGGATTCATGGTTTTTGACATAAATTTCCGTGAATTTGGGGACCCCATGAATGATGTCAGTCAACATGGACTTTGACAGACATCATCTCCGGATCTCTTTCATTATAGCATAGCAATCGCACGGCACCATGGATGAAACTCATCTATTTTATTGATCCTTATCATCATTTTTTATTGGAGAACTTTGTTAAATTAGTTATCTGAAAATTGGCCCCGACGAATCAATAGCGTAGCCCATGAAATATGGACAAACTCCTGCGATAAATTAACCCCGTTTCCGGCCGTGAGTGCCACATTCCTGTACTTGTTCCTGTTTGCCGTTACACCGCCGAATTGTGATTTATTAACCTTAAAATCAATTTTTATGAGATTATTGTTAATCGCATTCGCATGCGTAATGCTAGGCGGTTGCCTGTTGTCCGCTTGCCGGAAGGATCCTTTTCCGCACCCGGATAAACCGTTCTGCCGCATCGCAAAGTTTAAAGGGGATATTTACTTTTCCGGACCCGTCGATTCTTTCGTTATTTCCTACAATAGCAAGGGCGACCCTGTCAGTATGATCCGCGGTTTCGTGGGAACAAGCGCTCCCAATTATCTGTTTCTTTACGATCATAAGGGCAGGATGACGGATTTTTATGGCGTTTATACAAATCCCACTTCTTTTGACGTTTGGCATCGCTATCATTATGATAACAAAAATCGGATAGTGCTGGATACGACCTATGAATTCGGTGAAGTAGGACCGGATAATACCCCTCAGCCGAGCCCCGGCCGGCCTTATCTTGGCGTTCGCAATATCTCCACTTATGCGTACGATCATTTCAACCGGATCATCAGGTCCACCGACACATACGGCCGTGACACCGTATTTGTAACCAGGCTGTTCAAATACAACGTCGCCGGAAATCTTGTGTCAGTTGAAGAACAGTCTGGCGGAGCTTCGACGACAATCAATTACAGTTATGACGATAAGTTGAATTTCCATCTCCTGCATCCCATCTGGCAGTTTCTGGACAGGGACTACAGTATCAATAACCGGTTCCCCGTAATCGCCTATAATTCATATGGGCTCCCTGTCTCCATCAAGATCGCCAGTCACGGGTACGCTTACTTCGCCACCACACCCTTCACATATGCAGATATCGAATATTCTTGTAAATAGGTAAAATATGCGTTATGAAGAAGATATTACTATTCGTGGCGGCATGTATGTTGATTGCAGCCGTCCATCATCTTACCGGGTGTAATAAGTATCATGATGTAATTCCCCAGGATGCTGGTTGCCAGATCGTGAAAATGAAAGGAGGCCTTTTTCTGGGCGACTCCCTGGTTTTTTCATATGACCCCAAAGACAGACCCGTAAGTATCACCCGCGGCGCTGTGGGCACGGGGTCCCCGAATTACCGGTTCCTGTATGACAGGAAAGGACGGTTAACGGACTTTTACAGCGTTTATGAACCGCCAAATCCTTACTTTGAAAACTGGCACCGGTATCATTACGACAACAGAAACCGGATCATCACCGACACCAGTTTCTCCTTTGGCTACATCGGGCCGGGTATCCCGTTACCGGGCCCCGGGCAGGGAAAACTGTATGTCGGAAACGTGTCTACTTATAAATACGACCAGGTAGACAGGATCATCCAGGCAACGGATTATTACGGCCTAGCAACATTTGTGACTTCCACCTATACATATAACAGGCAGGGCAATATTGAAAAGATCGTCCGGCAGTCGGAGGGTAGCAGTACAACAGAGACCTTTACTTACGATGACAAGGCCAGCTTGCGACTAACCAATCCTGTTTGGCAGTTTCTGGACAGGAACTACAGTGTTAATAATGATATGAAGGTGTTTTCCTACAACAAGTACGGATTACCGGTGGATGTGGATTTCGGTGGTCACGGAACTGGTATGTTCGCTACCATCCAGATTGGGGCTACTTCGATCACTTATGATTGCCGGCGGCATTAGCGGGCATGCGGCGGTAGTCAGGAACACGATCCTGTGAGGCCGGAAGCATGTTTATTACATGTCAGATCATTTAAATGATTCGTCTATGGCGTGTAGTAATTGTTCTCCGTTCCATCTGCCGTCTACCATTATCCGCCTAATGGAAAATTGCGGCCATGCGCTCATTTTCGTTTCAGATAGTTGGAAAGCGGCTTTATACCCGGCTTTTTTTACCTGCGCTGCAATTGTGTCATTCCAAAAGCCATAGGGATAGGCGAAAAGCGTAACGGGTGCGCCGGTTATCCGCTCCAGCGATGATTTGGTGCCACTAAGCTGTTGTGCGGCGTCAGGGAACCCGCGCGCCGAAAGGCGTGGGTGATCCCAGGTATGGCTGCCGATCCAATGCCCGTGTTCATGCAATGTCTTGATCTGGGAACTGGTCAGGAAGCCTTTCTTACCGATGGTGACAGTCATAATGAAAAAAATACCCCTGAAGCCAGCTTCCTCCAGGGCCGGCGCGGCGATAAGGAAATGGTCGGCATGCGAGTCGTCGAAGGTGATGAAGATGGATTTGGGTGGGAGTGATGCGCCGTCTGACAGCAGGGAGGGATCGGGCGTATGGTAACCTGCATCGCGCAGGGCTTGCAATTGCCGGCGGAATGCCGCGGATGTGGCATGGAGCCTGTCGCCCGTGCCTGTCGCAGCCAGATTGTGGTAGCATAATACGGGTACCTGGCCGGTGGAGGCGGGAGGTATGTTTGTAAATGTCTGCAGGAGGAAAATGATTAACCACATAGCTTAAAGGTAACAGCATCGGATTGCCGGGGCAATGACGGCGGCATGATCGGGATATGATCAACGTCAACAGCGTTGTGCCTGTGATCATCGGACCAGGTGTGTAAAAATGATAGCTTGTGCCAAATATTACGTTATGGCTAATCTTTTTTCTCCCGCATTTATGGTAATCAATGGTATTAGCCTCGCCATACTCGCATTTTCCTTTTTCAGGCCGGCGCGGGCGGCCTATGTTTTGGGGATTTTATTTCTATTTGCCGCCGTGATCAACATCGTGGTGTTGACTGCCCGGCCGGAGGCATTCCTGGAGTTGTCGGCAGTGGCGGTATATGATTGGTACATCCGGGCGATGGATGCATCTTTCCGCTTTTTTGAACAGGGGATGATATTGGCCATCACCCTGGGGCAGTTGATGATCGCGGCAGCCATGTTCGGCAGCGGACGATGGCGCAGTGCGGGACTGGCATGTGCACTGGTCTTTTTCCTTGCCATCGCGCCGCTCGGGGCCGGAGCGGCATTTCCCTCACCCGTAATTTTAGCCGGTGCCTGCCTGGTTATCTTATTGAAAACAAATAGAAAACAATTGGCGAATTAGTCGCATATTACTATGAAGTATCCCATCCTTCTGATGTTGGCTTTACCGTTTTATTCCTGCGAAGCGCAACGGGAGAAAATCCACCCGGTTTTGGAAGACATTACCGAATCTGTATATGCGTCCGGTATCGTGAAATGCGAAAATCAGTACGAAGTATTTTCAACAGTGAATGGCATCGCGGTCCGTTGGCTCGTGAAAGAAGGAGGGATCGTGGACTACAGGCAGCCGATTCTCGAAGTGCAGGGGGAAACGGCGCGGCTGCAGGCGGAGAACGCATCCATTGCAGCGGAGAACGCTACCCGTAATGCGAACCTCCGGCGGATCGGGGAATTAGAGATCAGTGTGAATGACGCAAAAATGAATTTAGACCAGCGTGCGGTGGAGCTGCAGCGGCAACGCAACCTATGGGCGCAGCAAATCGGAAGCCGCAACGAGCTGGAACAGCGGGAACTTGCATGGAAGACCGCCGGGAATGCTTATGAATCAGCGCGTTTGCGATACGAAGAACTGCTTCGCGAAATCGGATTCGGGGAAAAACAGGCATTGAAAAACCTGGAAATTTCCAGGACGGCGGCTGCCGAACATACCGTTAAATGCGAACATGGCGGAAAATTGTTTTTCACTTTCGTGGAAGAAGGCGAAATGGTTAACACCCTGCAACCCGTCGCCGTTATCGGAGATCCTGATTCTTTTATACTGGAATTGCAGGTTGATGAATACGATGTGGCACGTATAAGGAAGGGCCAGCCGGTCGCGGTGTCTATGGATAGTTATGAAGGACAGGTGTTCGACGCCGTCGTGGAAACACTGAAGCCATATATGAACGAAAAATCGAAAACATTTGTACTCGAAGCACGATTCCGGAAGGCGCCGCCCGTATTATATCCCAACCTTACCTGCGAAGCCAATATCGTAGTGGCCCATAAGAAGCAGGTGCTGACCATCCCCCGTTCTTATTTGCTGGAAGGAGGTTTTGTGCTGTTGGAGAACGGAAAGCAGCAGCGTGTGGTTACCGGGTTGATGGATTATCAGAGAGTTGAAATTACCGGTGGTATTACACCGGACGACGTCATTCTTAAACCGGAGCAATGAAGCTTGTCATCGATATCGCCCGCTCGTTACTGATGGCCCGCTGGCGGCAGACTTTGGTGGCGGCTATCGGGGTAACTTTCAGCGTCGGCATGTTTGTCGCATTATTGGGATTTATGCAAGGGTTAAACAAGATGCTGGATTCCCTTTTTCTGAACCGTACACCCCATATCCGGCTCTATAATGAAGTGAAACCCACCGCCATCCAACCCGTGATGCTGCTGCCTGCGTACGATTCCACCTATCATTTCATCCATTCCGTAAAAACGAAAGACAGCAGGACGGAGATCCGCAACAGTGCGGCGATCATGCAGGCTTTACGGCACGACGGGCGCGTGTCCGGTATCGCGCCAAAAGTAGTCATGGAGGTTTTTTTCAACGAAGGGCCCTCTGATATCGCGGCATCGGTGAATGGCATCGACGTTTTACAGGAAAACACCTTATTCCATTTTTCTGACTATGTGCGGGCCGGCGATGCCAACAACCTGGACAAGGTGCCAAACAGCATCATCCTCGGGAAGGCGCTGGCCGAAAGATTGTTGACGGATGTGGGAGAACGGGTGCAGCTGACAACGCCCGGTGGTGAACGTTTTACCTTGAAAGTTGTTGGATTGTGGCAATCCGGTATCCAGGACTTTGACAGGATACAGAGTTTTACTTCCCTTACCACGGCACGGAAACTTTCCGGGAAGACAGGCAATTTCGTTACGGATATCCAAATCCGGTTGAAGGATATAGACAATGCGCCGGCTTTGGCAAAATTGTACGGCGGTATGTTCAATACCAGCGCGCAGGATGTGCAAACGCTCAGCGCGGAGTTCGAAACCGGCAGTTCGATCCGCTCGCTCATTTCCTACGTGGTGGGTGTAACCCTGCTCACCGTATCGGGTTTCGGTATTTATAATATTCTTAATATGATTATTTATGAAAAGATGGATGCGATCGCGATTCTGAAAGCCACTGGTTTTTCCGGGAAAGACGTGCGGCGCATATTCATTGTGATGGCATTAAGCATCGGGGTTTTCGGTGGTTTGGCGGGGCTTCTGCTGGGAGGGATGTTGTCGGCTGGAATCGACCAGGTGCCGTTCCGCACCACTTCTTTGCCCACGGTTACCACGTACCCTGTCAGCTATGAGCCATTTATCTATGTCACAGGCGGCGTATTCTCATTATTATTTACCTGGCTGGCGGGATGGCTGCCTTCGCGAAAGGCGGGCACCATTGATCCGGTCGTTATCATCAGGGGGAAATAGCCATGGGCGACATTATCCTGGAAGCGAGGAATATCAACAAGTACTTCCACGACCCCGTGGAGGTGAAAGCGTTGGACGATATATGTTTAAGCGTCAGGAAGGGGGAATTCGCAACCATCACCGGAAAGTCGGGCTGCGGCAAATCGACCCTGTTATACATCTTGTCTACCATGGACACGGATTATGAAGGTGAATTGTTAATAGACGGGGAACCCATGAACGGGAAGAGTGAGGCCACATTGGCCGGCATCCGTAACGGGAAGATTGGCTTCGTATTTCAATTCCATTACCTGCTCAACGAATTTAGTGTACTGCAGAATGTCATGTTGCCGGGTCTCAAACTTAACCGCTTTCCTCCGGGGGAAGTCGAAAACCGCGCCATGGCCAGACTTGATCAGCTGGGCATCCGCCTGCTGGCCAAACGTAAAGCCTACCAGCTGTCAGGTGGGGAAAAGCAACGCGTGGCCATTGCCCGCGCTTTGATCAACGACCCCTGTATCATTATGGGCGACGAGCCGACGGGTAACCTCGACAAGAAGAACGGAGAGCTCGTCTTCAATATATTCCGCGACCTGGCGGCAGACTACCTCCAAACCCTCCTGATCGTCACCCACGATGAGACGTTTGCTTCCCGGACAGACAGGACTATCAGGATGGAAGACGGAAAAATTATGGATGGTCAGCTTTAGGAACGATAGACCCGGTGAGCGAAAATCATGATAACGGTCAACAAATAATATGATGGCTGTCATCGTCCCGGGGGCTGGTTTCCATTAAATTGGCGGTTGGCATCAATCTTCACTGACTTTAAAACCTGAAGTTATGTTCCTCGAAATTTCCGACCAGAAAACCATCGGGGCTTTGAAACAGGAGTTTGCCTATCATTTTCCCTTCCTCAAAATTGTTTTTTTCCGGCGCCCGAGGAAGCCGGCGACATGATCCGGGGAAAGCCGTTCCCCCAATCCAGGGCTGTGGGGGCAGTTCGTTACCGGCATAACAACGGTGCCATGGAAATACATCCGCTGCATACGGCCTGGCATATCGAAAAATGTTTTCGGGAGCGATTCGGTTTGCATATAATGATTTACCGGAAAACGCAAAAGGGATGGACGCTCGCACCCAGCACCAGGGACATGACACTGCAGGCGCATAACGAATTGGGGCGTATGGCGGTGGAAGCCGTACCTGTAGGACTTCGCCAGGATGAGTCATCCGATGAAAAGCAGCGCAGCCATGATTCGTAATGTGTTCAACAGGGCCATGATGTCCGACGCTGGTATTTCACTTGCCCGGGAATACCTCCTGGTAGCGCCTGACGGAACATACAGCGCTGCTTCGATAAGCGGCTGCAATACCCGGAAGTACCATGGTTTGATTGTTTCGCCCGGCCAAAATGCCGGGAGCGAGTACGATGTTATTTTATCGGCGCTGGACGAAACGTTATATACGGCAACAGGGGCCTACAACCTGGCTACACATCGGTATGCCGGGCGATATTACCAGGAGGGTTATCGCTTCATTCAGGAGTTTACGGCCAATCCTGTTCCGCAGTGGTCGTTTTCAGTGGGAGGCGTGCTGTTGCAGAAGGATTTGCTTTTCGATGCGGGCAATGGCCACCTGATGATCCGGTACAGGTTAGATACGGCATCCGGGCCCGTACGTTTGCGGTTGATGCCGCTACTGGCTTTCCGCAACGCCCACTGGTTATCCTGTGCAAACAACATGATCGACGCAACAACCCGCAAGGTACGTGGAGGTATTGTTATCGCTCCATATCAAGGCTATCGACCGTTTTACATGCAATTGTCGGATGAAGGAACATTTACATCCTGGCCCGAATGGTATTATCATTTTGAGTACGCTTGGGAGGAGGAGCGGGGATACGGCTGCCAGGAGGATTTGTTCACGCCAGGCTACTTCGAAATCACTTTGCAGCCTGGTACCGCGGTCGTATTTACCGCAGGTTTCCGTGACGGGACGGCTGCGGTAGGTAATAGCGACTTCGAAACGGTGCTTGCCAGGCAGCCGGTGTTTTATGGAATGGAGGCTTGCCTCCGCAACGCGGCAAAGCAATTTATCGTCGAATTACCAGATAAGGCGGCTATTCGTGCCGGATTTTTTGGTTTGGCTCCTGGGGGCGCGATACCTGCATCGCCCTGCCGGGCCTTACGCTGTCTTCAGGGAATTTCCGGCTTTTTGAAAAAATTGCTGATGCGCTGATCGCCGATTTGAAAGAGGGGCTTTTACCGAATATGGGCTCCGGCGAACATGCTACCTATAATGCTGCTGATGCATCCCTTTGGTTTATCTGGGCTTTGACGGAATATCATCGCCACAATGTTTCGCCGGAAATGCGGGTGTGGGATAGATATGGCCCGGTCGTGAAAAGTATACTATCGCGTTACAGGGAAGGGACGCACAACGGCATCCGGATGGATAGCGACGGTTTGCTGGAAGCTGTTTCTCCGGGGATGGCGCTTACATGGATGGACGCCGTGTGCAACGGCACCCCGGTTACGCCACGGATGGGGAAAGCCGTAGAATTAAACGCTTTATGGTATCATGCGGTCTGTTTTGCGCTCGATTTGGCTGCAGAATCGGAAGATATGCAATTTGTGAGGGAATGGAAAGCGCTGCCCGAATTATGTGCCCGCTCGTTCGTCAGTGTTTTCTGGGACGAAGGGAAACAGTATCTGGCGGATTGCGTGACGGATGGGGTAGCGGATTGGTCGGTCCGTCCTAACCAGATATTCGCCGTGTCGCTAAAGTATTCGCCATTGCCGGAAACCATTCAGCGGTTGGTGGCAGACAAAGTGGCGGAGGAATTGTTAACACCGAGGGGGCTCAGGACTTTGTCGGCCGGAGATCCTCACTACCACGGCCGTTACTCGGGCAATCAGCTACAGCGGGATCAAGCTTATCACCAGGGAACGATTTGGCCATGGCTGCTCGGGCATTTTACCGACGCTTACCTACGTGTCTACGGTGGTGATGCATTGCCTTTGCTACAGGAAATATATGAGGGAATGGCGGTTGTTCTGGAAGAATACGGCCTTTATTCCGTCGCGGAACTATACGACGGCGATTATCCCTATCGGCCCGGAGGTACCATTGCCCAGGCATGGAGCGTGGCTGAATTGATCCGCATGGGGCAAACCATCGTAAATTATCGCGCTCAGTTCAAGGCGGCGCTGATAAATGCCTGATACTCAAATTCGATGAATATCTCTTTTTTCAGACCGGCCTGTTTTTTCCTTGATCCTGATCCGGTAAACGATAGGGCGGTCTACAGGCAATTCCCGGTCGGCACTATCCAGTTCCCTGCGCATTTCCGCAACACCGGCCAGTTCTCCTGCGTGATATTGCAGCAGGTGGCTGACCAGGAACTTCATCAGGTAATAACGTTCCTTCGGATCGTTCACTTCTTCATATTGTCCCCAGACAATTACCGATCGCCAGTTGGTTAGGTCATCGATTTCGTCTACCTGGAAACAGACATTCGGATTGCTGCGCATGATGTCTATTTTCATGCCGGGACGGGAGTGTGCCACCAGGTAATTCCCGTTGAAGGCATATGAAACGGGAACTACGTAGGGCTTCATGCCATCCGTGCAGCAAATGCGGCCTGCGGCATGTTTGGATAAGACTAGGTCGATCTGTTCCGGTGTCATATTTGCTATCATAATAGTGAATTTAATAGTGTTCAAACCCACATCAGCAGCGGAAAGTCCTGCCGGTGCGGTAACATGGGATGTTTGGGAAACACCCGGAAACTATAAGTGTATTCTCCCGATAAAGGGAGCGGAACGGCGGCTTCGAATACCGCAATATTGCCGCTGGTACCTGTAAGCGACAGCGGATGTACCAGCACGAAATTTTCATTGTCGTCCCTTTCAGAAAACACGATTTCCACCCCAACGTCTCCTGGCGGCAATTCACCCATATACAACCGGATCTTCACCGGAAGTGTTTCCCCAAGTTGCAAAGTGGCATGCGCTCCGCCCAGTTGGCCGCTGTCCATCAGATGGATCTGTTTCCAGTTGGCCAACAGGCTTTTCTTCCATGAAACCAGTTTACGCAACGGTTGATAGTTGTCTGCGCATAACTGATGGCTTCTTTCCTGTAATTGTTTGTAAATGGAAGCGTACCCTTTTGTCACGCGTTCCATTCCATAAACAGGCCGAAAGCAATTAATCGCGTGTTTCATCATAGCAATCCATTTCTCCGGGAGGCCGGCCTGGTTGCGGTCGAAATAAAGCGGCATAACTTCATTTTCCAGCGTCCTGTACAGGAGGTCGGCGTCTATTTCGTCTTGTAACGTATCGTCTGCATACCCATCTTCTGTGGATATTGTCCAGCCCGCTTTATCGTCTGCCGCTTCCGACCACCAGCCGTCGTCTACGCTTAGTTGCAATACACCGTTAAGCGCCGCTTTCATACCGCTCGTACCGGATGCCTCATGGCCGCGCCTGGGTGTGTTGAGCCAGAGATCGGTTCCCTGAACGAGGCTGGCGGCGAGCGACATGTCGTAGTCTTCGAGAAAAATGACCCTTTCCCCAATAACCGGGCTGTTGGCGGCGGAGGTAAGTATGAGTTTGAGCAAAGCCTTACCCGCTTCATCGTCGGGGTGTGCTTTCCCGGCTATGATGATGTGCACAGGCCGGCTTGCGTTACCCAGGATGGCGGCGAGCCGCCGCATATTGGAAAACAGGAGGCCGGCGCGCTTGTAGGGCGTGAAGCGGCGGGAGAAACCGATAATAAGTGATTTTTCATTCAATTGCTGCAATGGATGGAAGGCCTTGCCGGTGTTTTCCTGCATAATGACGCGCTGCTGGTTCAATCGGTCGTGAATGGTCCGGATGAGGCGACGCTTTAGTGAAGTATGGATCTCCCAGCAGCGCTCGTCGCTTATTTCGCCGGTGACGGCGCTTCGCCAATCTTCCGCCATCCAGGTTGGCGCGTGCACACCGTTTGTGATATAGTTAATATGAAGTTCCGTTGGCCTGAAGTCCTTCCAGAGCGGTAGGAGCACTTTGCGGGAAATTTCCTGGTGTTTTTTACTGACGGCATTGATTTCCTGGGCGATGTGCGCAGCCAGATAGAGCATGGAAAACTTCCCGGTATTGTATGTTCCCGGCGCCTGGCCTAGCGCCATCAGTTGTTCCCAACTGATGTTCAGGTGTTTGGATAGCCAGCCGAAGTAAGTTCGCAGGAGTTCTTCGTCATATACATCCTGCGCGGCGGGTTCTGCCGTATGCGTAGTGAAAAGCGTAGTGGACTTCACCATTTCCAGTGCTTCTTCGAATCCGAGATGTTCCTGATGGATATACTGATGAATCCTTTCAAATCCGGCGAAAGCGGCGTGCCCTTCATTAAGGTGGCAGACGTCCGGCCTGATCCCCAGGGAGGTGAGCATACGCACGCCCCCGGCTCCCAGAAGGATTTGCTGTTTGAGTCGGGTATCCTGGCTCCCGCCGTACAAAACGGACGTGATCAGCCTGTCGTCGGCCGTATTGGCCGGCAGGTCAGTGTCCAGCAGGTACAGCGTTACCCTGCCCACAGGCACGCTCCATACGGCGGCGTACAGCGTACGGCCCGGAAGCGGCAGTTCTATCATTCTTTGCGAACCATCATCTGCCGTAACCGGGATCACAGGCAAGCTACCAGTCATGATTTCCGGAAGCGCCTGCTGTTCTTTCTGGGGAGATATCTTTTGCCGGAAATAACCGTGCCGGAAAAGCAAACCCACGGCCACCAGCCGTGTTCCCGCATCGCTGGCGCCTTTGAGATAATCGCCGGCAAGTATCCCCAGGCCGCCCGCGTACAGTTTCAACCCTGGCAGAATTCCGTATTCCATACAGAACCAGGCAATTTGCGGCCCCGTGCCGGGGGATTGTGACATATACCGATGGAAGAGATTTCCTGCTTTCGACAACTGGTCCAGAAATCCAGCGTCATTCTCCAATTTTCGGATCGTGGTAAGGTCGAGTTGCCGAAGGAGTGTCAACGGATTATGCGCGCACCGGGTCCAGGCTGCCGGATCAATGGATTCGAAAAGTGCAACCGCTTCAGGATTCCAGCTCCACCACGTATTTTCGGCAATTGTCTTCAACAAGAGCAGCGAAGGCGGGAGCCCCGGTTGCACTGTTATGTTCCGCCAGACCGGTGGCGGCGCTATATTCTCCGCTGCGGCAACAGGAATGGCCTGCGGCTTCTCCCGGAATAACCGCTCCCTTTGCATGCTTTTTTGCAGTGCGAAATCATAAGCCATTTGATAGCGATAGATAAGATTGTCCCACCGGAAATGTGTACTGATTCCAGCTGCGGAGCGGCGATTTTTTCTACTTCTGCGGCCGGCATCCTGCTGTAATCCCGGATAATGCCGGATATTGCGGCCGCCACTTCCTTCTCGTTGCCGTCTTTTCTGTCAATAATGAAAACACCATCACCCGTATAATCAGGCAGTTGCCTCACAGCCGCGCCGAATCCCGAAAGGCTGGTCGTTAACGCGGGAATGTGGAAAGCGAGGCTTTCGAGCGGTGTATATCCCCAGGGTTCGTAATACGAAGGAAAAATGGCAAGATCGAATCCGAGTAGAATATCGTAATAAGGCATATTGAAAATTCCGTCTTCACCGTCGAGATAAGTAGGGACGAACAGCACTTTTACATGGCTTGCGGGCGAGTTGTCGAGATTATGCCCCCGCAACCGTTTCATGACCGGATCCGCTTCCGCGGCCTGCAAATTATGGGTAAGCACTTCACCGGTGCGGGGATGGAGAAAGTCCGGATGGGCCAAACTTTCCACCAGGAGGTCGCGGGGGCCGGTATGGGATGCCGGAACGAATATGACAGCGAGCAGGGTGCGCTTCAATTGGGGATCATTCTTCAACAAAGCAAGACTGTCGATAAACAGATCGATACCCTTATTCCTGAATTCGTAGCGGCCGCTTTTGATAATGAGCAAAGTATCTTCCGGTAGCTCCTGCTGAAAGAGCGCAGCGGCTACGGAGCGTACTTTAGCCCGTGCGGCGGCTCGTTTTGCTTCGAATATCGCAGGCGGAGGCACGAATGACGGGTCAAAACCATTGGGTGTAATGAAGTCCGGCTGTTTATCCAGGAACTTTTCACATTCACGGGCGGTGAATTCACTGACACAGGTAAAGCAGTCCGCAATATTAGCGGAGATTTTTTCCAGTGAGTGCTTGGAGATAACATTCATTTCCCTGGCTGCGGTTTCGGCATGAATAGCGGGGAAAGTGCTGTAAAAGGGCTGGCCGGAACCGGCAATGGCCCTGCCCACAACGGTGGCGTGCGTGGTAAATACAGTAGCGATCTGTGGCGCCAGATTTTCAAGACATAGAATCCCGGCGCCCGTCATCCATTCATGGAACTGGGCGACAATTTTATCAGTGCTGTTGAGATGGCTCCGGTAAAAACACTCGATCGCCAGGCCAGCGGCATAGCCGAAGCAGGCGGGTTCTATATAGTCCCACTGGCCACTAAGCGAGTCCAAATGATATCTTATCCATAATGCGGTGAAGATTTCATTCTTCTGGCGGAACAATGGCGTAAAATCGATCAGCATCACAAGGGGCTGGCCTGGAATGTTCCAGCGACCCGCCCGCACGGACAGCCCCTTTTCCTGCAATTGCGCTTTCCATACCGGGAAAAGCGTTTTGTCTTCCAGCAGTTCCGGATTGATACCATTCAACGTCGGAAGATCCGGCCCGATCATCACGAATCTGTCCCCCCATTCTTCCTGCATCAACCGTGCCTTGGTGCACAGTACCGTGTGAATACCACCTACTTTATTGCAAACCTCCCAACTGATTTCAAATATGAAATCCGGCTGCAGCTGTATGTTGACCATAAATATTCGATTTGTTGGTTTTCAGCCATGCTTCCACACGCTGGGAAAAATCGGTAAGGACATTCATATAGTTAACATAAGCGTCGAAAGGATCTTTGTACGGACTAAAGCACCCGTATGACGCATCGGGTCCTGCTACTCCCATGTACAGAAAGTGGTCGCTGCTTTGCAGGTGCAGCCAATCGCGCTGCAGCGCTTCATTGGAGCAGACGGCCATTTTTGTTTCGATATCTTCCAGGCAGTGATATGCATCCTGTTGCAAATCGTTCCGCAGGTAAGGACCGGTTACGGGTGGGGTGGGTATTGGGGGAAAAGGAAGACTATTGATGCCGGTCTGCAAAATCATCGCTTCGGATGGCGTTGCAAACTGAATTTCGCCTGACCGCAGAACTGCGGCGGGTAATGTTTCCAGGAAATGAAAAATGCCGCTGTTTTGGTGATGGCGTTCGCCAAATGTTTCATAATCGATACATACATTGACGAGGGGGCCGGCGTTTTCGCCACTTAGCAGCCGGCTGGCGAACTTTTGCGCGGTAAGCGGCCAATCCGGCCATTGCCGGTCGGAGAAACGTATCGCGATGTCATCTGCCAAATGACGGTGATTGACCATCAGTTTGAAAGCCGGCCGGGTGGGGCTATGAAAGAGATTGCATGCGGTCCAGGCCGGGATGGAGGAAGGGATTTCGTTGAGGATCATCCCGGTGAAACCCAGGCCGGGCAGTACGTCGGCCATCGCTTCCAGGATACCGGTGCCGTGATGGCGAAAAATGCGCGGTCTTATCCCGAATAGCCGTTCAATGGTTGCAGAATGTGCTAAAATCTGCTTGCGGAAGCCAGGTCCGGGATGTCTGCAGGGAACGGTATGTGCGAAGGTTTCGGAAAGGAACTCTACGCATCCCGTATCCTGTAATTCCCTGAAACTTTTAGTCAGCACCGGCATCGTATGCTCGAACTGGTCCAGTGCTGTTCCGGAAACGGATACCGCGATACGGAACGCGCCGGCGCTCTTGCGGATAAGTTTCATCAGCAACCGGTTAATGGGCAGATAGCAGTTTTTCGCCACTTTTTCCAGGATACCGGCATTGACGCGGTCATCGAAATACGGACCTCCGCCGCCAATCCGCGTAAACGGAAAGTGGCGCAAACGGGAGGGCTGGTGGAGTTGTAAGACCAGGCAAACATTTTTCATACACGGCAGTTTAGGACTTTCCTGTACAATGATTTAATCGCGGCGGCCTGTTTTAGCCAGGACATTTCGGAAACTTCACGGATACTTTCGCGGCGGAGCATATTAGCCAGCCCCCGGTAGCGGGCGAGTCCGTAGATGGCGTTCGCCAGTGCGTCGACATCCCACCAGTCCACTTTCATGGCATACTGCAATACTTCCTGAACACCGGACTGGCGGGAGACAATCACCGGTACGCCCTCGCGGATAGCTTCCAGCGGGGCCAGACCGAAAGGTTCGGATACAGACGGCATCACGAATACGTCGCATGCCCGGAGCAGCTTTTGGAGGGCAGGCCCCTGGAGGAAGCCGGTAAAATGAAACCGGGACGAAATTTCCAGCCGGTTGGCTTTTTCAATCATCTCGTCAAGCATGTCGCCGCTCCCAGCCATGAAGAACCGAAAGCTTTTGTCTTTTTCCAGTATCCGGGTAGCTGCTTCCACGAAAATGGATGGGTTTTTCTGCCAGGTCACCCTGCCGGCGAAACAAACCCGCTTTTCCGGGAGAAGGCTTGGCAGCGAAAAGCCGGAATCGGGCTCTTCCGATTGGTTAACCGCGTTGTGGATGGTGACCACTTTTTCTGGCGGGATATGATAACGATGTATGATCGTTTGCCGGGTAAGCTCACTCACCGCAATCACGCGGTCCGCCATCATCATGCCCTGTTTTTCTGTTTCGTAAACCTGGCGGTTGATGTTGTCGCCAGCCCTGTCGAATTCCGTCGCATGTACATGCACGACCAATGGTTTCCCGCTCTGGGCGGCCGCCATGATTCCGGCAGGAAATGCCAGCCAATCATGCGCGTGGATGATATCGAATGCCTGGCGGGAGGCGATGGCCGCTGCGGTTTCTGCGTAATGCCAGACTTCCCTCATCAGATTTTTTCCATATCCCCCGCCAAATGTGTAACGTATCGGCCGGTGTTCCGGCGCGGGCGGGCTGCCGGCCGCCGTCTGGCGGATGTACGCCTCGGGGCTCATGTAAGGGACCAGGGGTGAGTCGACCTCGAAAAATGAAAGTGCTTCCCGGAGTGTTGTTGCCGCAGCTTTGTCGGGCCAGACGTGTACGTCTTCCGCGCCAAGCAGCCTGAACCTTTCCACAGGCTCGTCGCCATAAGTTTTGGGCACAACGAACAAAACCCGCACACCGTTTTCCAACAGTCCATTCACTATTCCCTGGCAAGCGGTCCCCAGTCCCCCTGAAATATGGGGCGGGAACTCCCATCCAAACATGAGTACTTTCATATGTCGCAAGTTGGAACATCAAACATTTACGGGAATATTACCAGTTTATCTTCCAGGTCTACAATTCCCGGTGTGGACCACGCCGCCCTTTTGACTTCTTCTTTTTCATTCCAGGAGCGGACATTCCCCTTCAGTGTTACTTTGCCGCCTGAAGTCACAACTTCTACTCTGTCTGCTTCCACATCAGCGCTCCGCTCAAGTGCTTTCCTGATGCTGTCTTTAACTACTTTGGCAGAAATAAGCGGTTTTACAGCAATAAGATTGGCGACGTTTTTTACACCGTTCAAGTTACGGACGGCGTTTGTGGCCGATTGCCGCTGGTATTCCCATTCCACTTCACCTTCGAGGGTGACGAACCCGTCGTCGACTTTCACTCTCACCTTGTCGTCGGGAACAAGGCTGTGCCATTTCAGGGCGTTTAATGCGGCGGCGGCAATATCAGTGTCCGTCCTGTTGTAGGCATTGGAAAACTTTACTTCAATGTCGGTCGCGACTGCTTTAACGCCCTTAACCCTTTTAGCCGCATTTTCCGCGGCGAGCTTTTTGCTGAAGGTGCTGACTTGCCCGTTAAGGGTAACGATACCGTTGTGAACGGCTACGCCGATCTCGGCGGCGGACAGGATAGGATCCCATTCCAGTTCGTCCATGACGTCTTGCTGGATTTGCAAATCTGATTTCATAAAATATTTTTTTAATTAATAGTGAGTTGATTGAAAGCTTATTTATCGGTGTGTAATGAATACGGGTACTTTATGGTCGGTAATCACTTCAGCAATGAAGCTGGTCCGGAAGGCTTCTGAGAAGCCGGATCTTCCGTAGGCTCCGCATACTACGATCGGATGGTGTATATCGTTGATCCAGGTGCCAAAATACTTCCGCGGTTCCGCTTCCAGCACTTCGAGCGTCAGGTTGGGGAAATGCCGGGATGCGAAATCCCTTATGTGTTCCGGCTCCGGCATGTTCCGACCGGATTTTGGGGTGGCGTACACCAACACGGTTTTTCTGGTACAAAGTTCCGGGAACAGGCAGGCGAATTGCCGGATGGCGAACATGGCATCTTCGCTGCCGTCGTAGGCGAGGACCACGCTTTCCGGAAAAGTGAACTGTTCCGGTGCGAGAATGACAGGACATTCGGACCTGAGCAGCGCCATTTTCAGGTAATCATTGGGTGAGGTAACGCCCAGGTTCGCGTAAAATCGCTCGCTTCCTACAATCAGCAGGTCGGCGAACCGGGTTTCGGTCCTGAGCGCGGGCATGGCGAGATCATCACGGTCTTGCCTGAAATCATGCGCAATACCATACCGAAGGCATTCCTGTTCGAACGCATGGATGGAAGACGCGGTAGCGGCTTCATCGTATCCCTCTATAACCGGTAAGGATGTAACGGTGGCCCCTTCCATATAAACCCAGGCATGAGAAAAATCAACCTGCGGCAGGAATAGGCCCCGCAATATAACCGGTTGGAGTTCATTGAGCCGCCTCGCGAAATCAAAGGCTCCCTGCGAATAATGAGGGCCGTCGAAGGCGAGAATTATTTTTTTCATAATGATGGATGTTTAATAGCAGTACGCATTTACGCCAGCGCTGCTGGCCGGGAGGAGATAAAGCAAACGGTACTTAAGATAGCCATGCAATTCAGATGAAGTTCGGTTGAAGCATTAAATCCGCTCTCGACGGTCTTGTATCCCCGATTGTGTACAATACAAATTTTAATTTATTCAGGCCGCAAAACAATGATGATGATGTGAGGTCGTAATGACCGATATCAGTCGGGCCTCGAATGGACATCGGATTGCCTTGTCTTCGCCTGCCTGGTCCGAGATCGGAAAAACCATAGTTTTACCATTTCAGCAGTTATAAAGTATGTTGCCAGCAGCAGCGTGATGGAAATGGTCATGCGGCTGTGCATCGGGGTAAGCCCTAGTGATCGTGCGAAGGGCGAGATCGGCATGAAGATGGTGACGAGAAGGGCAAATGCGCCTGTCAGCAGGAGCAAGGCGGCAGGCTTGCTCCCGAGAACGGATTTTCGTGTACGAACCACGAAGATGATCAGTATTTCCGATATCACGGAGACCAGGAACCAACCGGTTTGAAACAACGAAGGAGAGAGATTGGAACGGAAATGGAAAATATAAAAAAACGCAAAATCGAACAGCGAGCTATGCAGCCCGAATATGAGCATGAAATACTGAATTTGTTTCAAATTCCATCGTCCGGGAGCAATTAGTTGCGCTTCATCTACCCGGTCAGACGCGATGGAGAGAAAGGGAAAATCTGAAATAAGGTTGGTGAGCAGAATCTGCTTGGGCAGCATAGGCAGGAAAGGCAGGAATAACGATGAACATGCCACACTCATCATATTTCCAAAAGTTGCGCCGGTAGTGATGAATACGTATTTCATAGAATTGGCGAATGATTTGCGGCCCTCTGTAATACCGTCTGCGAGTATCGACAGGTCTTTCTCCAGGCAAACGAAGTCGGCGGCATCTTTCGCCACACCCACCGCGTTGCTGGTCGAAATGCCAATGTCAGCGGCATGTATGGCCGCAACGTCGTTAATGCCGTCTCCCAGGTAAGCCACCGTCAGGCCGGAACGTTGCAGAGCTTTGATTATGCGCTCCTTCTGGCGGGGCTCCGTTTCAGAAAAAACGGATGTTTGCCTTACCCGGATGACAAGGGATTCTGGAGACAGCCGGTCTATTTCATCGCCGGTAAGCGTTACCGGATGCGGCATACCGAGTTGCGCCGCCGTATGGGCGGCTGCATGTCGGTTGTCCCCGGTAATTATTTTTACCTCCGTATTGAGTCTCTTTAGTTTTTCTATGGATGCGGGGATGTTCAATTTTAAGGGGTCTTCCAGGAGAATATAGCCGGCGAAGGTCATGTCGTGCTCATCCTCCCTGGTGATTTTCCCATCGCCGCGATTTTTTATCGCAACGGCCAGTACCCGGAAGCCAAGTTCACTAAATCCAATAAACCGGCGCCCCGCCGCCTTCATTGCTTCCGCGTCGAACGGTACGGTCAAACCTTCGGGCGATCGCATCGTTGTGCAGATATCCAATACATTGCTAAACGCTCCTTTGGTAACCATTAGGCAATCATCCTGCCGGCGTACCGCTACCGTGAGTCTTTTCCGGACAAAGTCATACGGGACTTCATTTATTTTCTCGTACCCGTTGACATCATGGAACAGCGTAGCAACGGACTGATCAATAGGATTAGGGAGGCCATTTTGGAGAAATGCATTCAGCCAGGCCAGGAAGCGGACATCTTTATCGGGCATGCCGTCCGCATTGAGGACGTCGGCCACCTTGGCCGTTCCTTCCGTAATCGTGCCAGTCTTGTCCGTACACAACACGTTCATTTCCCCGAAATTGAAAATGGAAGAGAGTTTTTTTACGATCACCTGCTTTTTCATCATTCGGCGGGCGCCCGCGGCCATTGAGAAGGTCATGATCGCCGGCAGCAGTTCCGGTGCCATGCCCACGGACAACGCCAGCGAAAACAAAACCGCGTCGAAAAACGGTTTCCTGAACCACAGGTTCGCCAGCAGGATAACAAATGCAAGGATAATGGTTATCCGTAGCAGAAAGTAACCAAATCGCCTGATGCCCTTTTCAAATGCTGTTTCCGGGGGTTGGCGCAAGCTTTGCTTCAGCTGCCCGAACATTGTTTTTCCGCCGGTGAGCGCAACCAGCGCCTTTGCCCTTCCACTGATCACGCTGGACCCTTCCCACAGGCAATTGTGTTTTTGGGATAGTGGAGCGGAACAAGGCACTTGTCCTGGGAATTTCTCCACCGGGTATGTTTCGCCCGTAAGCGTGCTTTCGTTGACATAGAGCTCCTCGCTTTCCAGTATCCTGCAATCGGCGGGAATGATGTCGCCCGCAGCCAGCAGCATTACATCACCTGGAACGATGGCGCTTGCGCCGAGAATGGTGGGATTGCCGTCGCGCATGACCGTATGCGTTAGTTCGACCATCTTCATCAGCTGGCTGATCGCTCTGCCGGCATTGAATTCCTGCCAGAATCCAAGCAGCCCGGTGATCATAAGGATGAGCAGGATGATGAATGCTTCAGATTTTTCTCCCAGGACGGCGGAAAGGATGGCGGCGATCACGAGGAGTAAAATCAGGGGATTGCTGAACTGGCGTGACAAGAGTCGAAGTGCTGTTTTTTTACCATCCCCGTTTTTCGGAGATCGCAGCTGTGCTGCCTTTCGGTCGGCCGATTCAGCAGTTAGCCCGCCTTCGGAACTGCCCAACAATTGAAATAATTGTTCCATTGGAACATCAGAGAACTGCCAATTGTTTTCCACTGCGGGCGTCACGCGGGCCATATTGGAAAATAATAAATGGTTAAATACGTATCACGGCTGTACCGATGCATAAAACCTTTCGGCGTCTTGCTTTTGGCAAAGCCCGGTACCTTCGGAAAGTGTTGCCGCAGTTCCGCATGCGACCCCGAACCTGACCGCGGCCGACATAGTATCCCCCTTCATCAGCGCCCACACGATACCCGCTACCATACTGTCTCCCGCCCCGACGGTGCTGACCGGTCTGGTGACCGGCGCCAGTATGCGTTCTTCCAGTTCCGCCGTGACAAGCAAGGCACCGGTTGCGCCCATCGATATAGCAACAACCGAGGCCCCGCCGGCGGAAACGATCCGGCGGGCGGACGCGATTGCTTCTGACTCGGAAAGTACTTCCTTTTCCGCCAGTGACGCAAGTTCGCCGAGATTAGGCTTGATAAGGAATACACCGGCCATGGTTGCCTGCCGCAATCCGTCGCCACTGAGGTCCGCAACCAGGCGACAGCCATAAATATGTGCCATGGAAACGAGCTTATCCATGAATTCCGGGTTGACGCCTTTCGGCAGATTGCCACTAATCACCACGTATTGTGCACCTTCCATTACGTGGGAAAGATGTTCCAATAAAGCGAGGTTTTCAGCAAACGAAATAGCGGGACCAGGTAAAACGAAACGGTATTGGCGGCCATTTGAATTGTCTGACACATGCATGTTTTCGCGCGTTTCCCCACTGATCTCCACCGGAGACGTTGCAAGTCCTTCGGCCGCCAGCAATGCGGTAAGTTTTTTACCGGTAGCGCCTCCAGCCAGGTAGACCGGCAGAACATCCCCGCCAAAACGATGAAGAACGCGCGCCACGTTGATGCCTCCGCCGCCGGGCGCAAATTCGGGCTCGGCGCATCGTAATTTCTTATCGGGTTGCAGCGCTTCCACGGAAGTACTGATATCGATGGCAGGATTCAGTGTTATAGTGATAACGGGATGCATTTTTTATTGCGTTTACTCAGGTTCGTTGCTCTTGTATGCCTTTGCCGATCTGGTAGAGCAGCTCGGGGTCGAAATCACTGTGATGCGTAACGGCCCGAAGCCCGTCGTGCTCGTCATGTTCAAAACAAATTTCCATCCCTTCAAGCACAGCTACTATCTTTTGGCCGAGGCCGCCAGTCGTGATCCGCACAGGTACTTCCCATTGCTTGCCGCCAAATCTCACCCAGATCATATAGCTTTCCGTTTTCATGACCGTTTCATTTATAGTTAATGAACGTAGGTAATGTAAAAATCATAAGATTTCAACAGCACCCACATGAGGAATTCCCGGGCAATTGGCCAGCCCAGCCAGGCGAGCAACAAGATAACACCCCAGGAAATTTGCCGGGAAGTCAGAATCTCGCTTAGCGGTTTCGGGTAAGCGGGAGCGGGAAATGCAGGAGTGTGGTGGAGGGTATGTGCCATAACAATACGTTTTTATAAAATTAAAACTAGGAACTTTAGGCTGCCGGATCAATGACGGGACGCCATTTCCGGCATGACGGAAATCATCCGGTCCCCATCTCCGGCGTCATCGGAAGAAAGGTAATATCTCCTTAGATTGTAGTAAACTTTTGTGTTATGGCAAACCTTTTTTCCCCGGCTTTCTTCATGATAAACGGTTTATGCCTGATAGTGTTCTTTTTTCCTTCCGGCGACCGCGCCAGGCCGCTATAGTGCTTGGGTTGATTTTTCTCGTCGCCGCGGCCGTCAATATCGTAGTATTGGCTGCAAGGCCGGATGCTTTCCTGGCATTGTCGGCGGTGGCAGTATATGACTGGTACGTACGCGTGATCGGCAGTTCGTTCCGGGTCCATGAGCAGGCAATCGTTATATCGATCACGCTGGCGCAGCTGCTTATCACGCTGGGATTGTTCAGTTCCGGCAACTGGCGTACCGGGGCTTTATTATGCGCGCTGATCTTTTTTTGGGCCATCGCTCCCTTTGGCGCGGGCGCCGCTTTCCCGGCGCCTATTATTCTTTCTGGCGCCTGCCTGGTAATTTTATTCAAAACGAATCGAAAACAATTTGAGAAAAAAACGCATGGGATTTAGTTAAATATTATAATAAGAACATTTTGTCGGGGTTTCGTGTTTATTTTTTAAATTTAAATAGTTCGATATAATGCTGTTTTGACGAAATTCTACACCCCATGCCTACAATTCTTGTCATCGAAGACAGCCCCGATGTATTGGCAAACATTACAGAAATCCTTGAACTGGACAATTACGAAGTACTAAACGCTAAAGACGGACTGGAAGGAATCAGGGTTGCGACCGAAAAAAAACCTGATCTGATTATCTGCGACATTTGCATGCCGTTGCTTGACGGCTATGGCGTATTGCATATGCTGCAGAAACGGGAAGAGGCCTGGAGCACGCCTTTTATTTTCCTCAGCGCCATGTCCGCCAAATCAGAAATCCGGAAGGGGATGGAATTAGGGGCCGACGATTACATCGTAAAGCCTTTCGATTCCCTGGAACTGTTGAACGCCGTGGAAATCAGGCTGAAGAAAAGCAAGAAACTCCGGTCAGCGTTCTCGCCGGATATTTCCGGCCTCCGGTCACTGCTCACAGTAGCCAACGGTACCTCATTGCTGGAGGAACTTCGCGAAGGCCGGAACACGAATACTTATAAGAAGAAACAGTTGGTCTGGTCGATGGGCAACCATCCGACATATCTCTATTTTATTCAGAAAGGCCGGATAAAAACCAGCCTCCATAACGACGAGGGTAAGGAAATTATTACGCGCGTATATGGCCCGGGCGAGTTCCTCGGATACAAAGCCCTGCTGGAAAACAAGGTTTACGACGACGAAGCGGAAGCCATCGAGCCCGCGGAAGTGGCATTGATACCGCGGAACGATTTCGAATCATTGGCATACAGCAATATGGACGTTGTCCGGAAATTCATTCAGCTGCTGACGGCCAACCTGTCTGAAAACCAGCATCATTTGCTGGGCATGGCTTATAACTCACTGCGTAAGCGGGTCGCCGACGCTTTGCTTTACCTTCATCATAGGTGCGCCAATGAGGGAGGACTGGCAACCGGACTGGATATCGGGAGGGACAATATCGCCGCAATCGCCGGCGTGGCCAAAGAATCCCTTATCCGTACGTTGGGCGATTTTCGCGACGAAAACAGCATCGAAATCCGGAACGGGGCGATTTTCATCAAAGATGTCCGCAAGCTGGAACGAATGGTGAACTGATGATTGACGACCGTCACCATTTGTTATGATGTATGCCATTGCCAAACAATCCCGGAAGCCCTAATTTTCTGGAAATCAGTACCATGAACGATCAAAACAATGGCCAACCCGATGCTGCCCAACGTGATGCGCAATTCAGGGAGGAAAGATATTTTCTGGAGGGCCCCCGTTCACGGGCCAGGGAATTCTTTTTTCTCTTGAAAATCCTGTGGGAATTCATTCGCGGCTTCCGGATCTTTCACTTTTCCCCTCCGTGTATCGCGGTGTTCGGCTCGGCGCGGGTATTGCCGGGATCCCCGCATTATGATGCAGCCGTAAAAATGGGGGCCGGCATCGCAGGGCTGGGTTTCGCCGTTATGACAGGCGGCGGCCCCGGAATAATGGAAGCTGCCAGCCGGGGCGCAAAAGAAGCCGGCGGCATCGCCCTGGGCTGCAATATCCGGCTGCCTATGGAACAAAAGCCCAACCCATTTCTGCACAAATATTTTACCTCACGCTTCTTTTTCGTCCGTAAAGTATTAATGTTCAAGTATTCCTATGGATATGTTATCATGCCCGGCGGTATCGGAACACTGGACGAGCTCTTCGAGGCGCTGACACTCATTCAAACCAAAAAGGTGCTCGACTTCCCGGTCGTACTATTCGGCAGCCAATACTGGGAACCCATTAATACCATGCTCACCCGGATGCTGGAGGAAAGAATGGTGGCACAATCCGACCTGAATTTGTTTCTCGTAACAGACAATATCGAAGATGCATTGGCGCATATCCGGCAAACTGCATTGCTGAAATACCGCGCGAAACGTACGAAAATCTTTAAGAAATTCATTTTCCTGGGAGAATAAAGAAGGAAGGGAAATAGTGATGGCGGACAATCTGAATCCTATTTCAATCATGTTTTTCGTGATAGGTGTCATTGACTGCACCGGCGAATGAAAGTAACTTTCTGGAAATATTCCACCATGAGAAAGATACTGTATTTGGCGGACGCGTATAAGATCGACCGGCATCCACTCGAATTCGCGGGCTTCGTCTGCAACCTGCTGAACTCCCCGCTTTCTGCTTTTCTCGTAGAGCTGGCGCCGCACGATGCTGCCGCCGAGTCTGCCCTGCGGGAAGAGATAGTTTGCAGCGGAGTCCAGGTACGCAGGGATGCGCCAATCGGTGAACTGCGGGATGCATGTGTGCAACGGAACCTCGATGTTTTCAAACATGCCTGCGAAGAGGTGGGCATCAATGCCGTTCCACAGGTGCTCAGTAATCATGTGGCGGATGCGGTATTAATGGAATGCCGGTACGCAGATTTGTTGTTGATTGATCCCGCCATGAGCTTGGGTATTGCTTCGCCGGCTCATCCGCCGTCGTTCGCAAGAAATTTATTATCGCAGGCGGAATGCCCGGTTATTCTCATGCCAGAAAGGTTTGATGGCCTGGAAGAAATCGTGTTCGCTTACGATGGCAGCCCGTCGGCCGTTTTCGCCATCAAGCATTTTTGTGCGATATTTCCCAGGTTGGGGGATAGAAAACTAACGGTCCTGACGGCGCACGGAGATGCAAAGGTGACCAAGAAGGAAATCCAGCTGATGTCGGCATGGCTCAGGGCAAATTTCCGGCAGGTGGATTTTGTAAGTGTGGGGGAAGATAGCCGGGCGGCCCTGATGGATTATGTATTGGGAAACGACAAACTCATGGTGGTGATGGGCGCCTATGGCCGCAGCGGTTGGTCTTCCTTCTTTTCGTCCAGCCACGCTGATCCGCTGGCCACGTATGTATCCAAAGCGTTGTTTATTAGTCATGCCTGAAGGTGCCCCTTCTCATTTGGGCCTGGAGATGATTTTACGCCTGAACAACTCGCGCGTCAGCACCTTGCCGTATTCATGGGCCATCCGCTCGTGCGACGCAGGGTCGAAGGTAACCGACTGGATAGCGAAGACGCGCATGCCTTCCGCTACATCGTACAAACTGCTTTCCCAGGCATACTGGGTTTCCAGCCTTTGCAGCTCCGGCGCCAGCATCCAGTAATATTCATTGGCGTATTGATCGGTCAGCAAGTGGTAAAGGCTCGCGGGCAAAAACGCGCCTTCCGTCGTTTTGTTAACCAGGGAAATGGTCAATACGGCATCGATTCCTCTTTCCGTGAATTGTTGCGACACTACTTTGTCTTCCGTTTTCAGAAATTCAAATGCATCGAACCCCTGGAACGATGTTACCGCCGTAATACCGGCGTCCGTCAAATCGCCGGCAACATGCGATTCCATCCGCTGCCGCAGCGCGCTGTCGGGCATCATGCCCAGTACAAGGATCTTCTTATAGGAAACCGGCTTGCCGGCCGGGGATTGCCGGTAGCCGGTAAGCTGCGTGGAGTAACATGATGGCAGCATCATTGCCACTGCCATAAATAGCCATATTTGCTTCATGCTTGTTCGTTTAAGTCTTCGTCTGGAATATCGCTTAACGGCGCTTCATAACTGCCCAGCTTTTCGAGTTCGCCAAGTGTACGGTCATCGGTATCGGTGGTTTGGAGCCAGACGGATCCGGATTTACGAAAAACCTGCACACTGAGGCCCAACTGATGGGCGAAATTGTACTCCAGTTCTGCGGCGGTTGTATTTTCTCCGATCTCTATCCATGCAGCGCAGTGAAAGTCACGGATTTTGTCAATGGGAGTGTCCGGATGTACCCGTTCCGAAGTGGGACTGCCTTCGTGCGGGCCATGCGGTTGCCGGAAAAACACCAGCTTGAGGTGCGGGTAGCGGAATTGGAACTCATCTTGTATCGAGCGGACCAGAAATTCCTCTGTTATAAGTATTTTCATAATGCCGTTTTTTGCGGATCGGAGTAAGTCGCTTCCAGCAGCCTGGCTGCCTCGATCACGGGAGCCAGGTGTTCCCGTTGCACATGGTTATAGTCGGCTAGCCCGATCTTTTGACCTTTCCTGGCGGCGAACCACGCGCCGATACGTAATAACAGTTTGTCTTTCAGCGAAAGAAGCCCGTAGTTTAGCCGTCCCGGAAGGTAAAAACATGTTGCAGTTTCCCGGAGACTGGCCGGCACGCATTTCTCGTAGTAGGATCGTACTTCGCCGGGCTTGTCCGGTATACCGCCGGCAATTACGAAAAAGATGATCCGTTTTCCCTCCAGTAACGGCAGGTTAACTTGCAGCCATTGTTTAATTTGTAGTTGCCCGATATATACACTGGTCCCGATCAGGAGATAATCGGCTTGTGTGATCTGTTCCGGCCTTACGAAATCCGACTTGGCGACAGGACAATGCAACGCGGCGCCTAACCAGATGCCATATTGCATCGTTGCACCATATTTACCTTTATAAACGATCAATCCTTTCATGGAAGCTGTTTTATGGATGGGTGATAAATATGGGAATGTTGGCCGTGCGCAGAATGGAATCTGCATCGCTGTGGTGAAAGAACCGTGATGCACGGCTGCGGCCGTAGGCGCCGAGCGAGATAATGCCGTTGGTGTTATGCAGCGTTATAGCCAATAGTTCCGCCGTGGGTTTTCCTTCCAGCGTATGATATGTAACCTCTTCGTAATGATGGTTGAGGTATTCCTTGATGAGTTTGCCGTTTGGAATTTTCTTTTCGCCGTTTTCCGCGATGTAAACCACCTTCACGGGAATTTCGCTGAATGCGTCGGCAAATAGCTGTGTAAACTGGCGGATCGCGAAGGTGGAAGAGAAAGTGCCGTTATAAGCGAAGTAAATCTCACGGATGTAATGCGTTGTTTCGGGGACCACCATCACAGGACATTGCGCTTCCACCAGCAAATCTTTAACGAAGCGGGTAGGGTTGGTGTCCTGGAGAACGGAAAACGTCGTATCGTTTCTTATCAGCAGCAAGTCGGCAAACCGGCTTTCTTCGAGGGCTTCCGCCAGCGGTACGCCTGGCAACTCGCGAAGCGTAACATCCATACCGCTGTCGCGGCAGAAGTTTTGCAGCCGCTTTTTGTTTTCCAGCGATTTTTCCTTCCTTTCTTTCATACTTTCGGCGAAAATTCCCTCGTAATCCAAAGCGCCGGATTCAAGTGCGGCGTATTGAATGGCTTCGCCTGCGATGTTCTCGAGGAACAGGATGGTTAATGCGCCGCGCGCCTTGTCGGCTATATATTTGTAACTTTTTAGCTCATGTTCCGAAAAATGCAGCGCATCGACAGTTGCAAGAATCTTTTTCATGATACAGGTTTTGATGAAAGTTAAACCCTATTTGTTCCTTGAAGAATGACGGTGACAGCCAGGACGATGATATTGATCATCGTGTCATGACCGGTGTGCGATAAAAATGGGGAATTGATGGTCTATGATGGCCCCCGCCGCGAAACTGCGCCTGAACATCATGGAAATGTCCGTCCGGCCGAAGGCGCCGCAAACCAGCAAGCTCGACGGGTGCCCTTTCAGCGATTCGCCGAGCTGTTTTTTTGTCGTCGATTCCAGCGTTTTAACCGTGAGGTCCGGGTAGTGCCGCGAAACCAATTCCAGGATATAATCCTTTTCCGGCAGGCCGCTATGGTCTTTTGATGCGGCATGGACGAGCGTGGCGGGCATTTTTGACAGCTCGGGGAACAGGAGCGCGAATTGCCGGATGGCATAAACGGAATCTTCGCTGCCGTCATAGGCGAGAACGGTGCGATCAGGGAATGGGAATTCTTCCGGCACTACCATCACCGGGCATTCCGCTTCCTGGAGGGCCATTCGCAGGTATTCGTTGGGGCGTTCCATACCGTAGTGGCGGTAAAATGTTTCCCCTCCGACCAGCAGCAAGTCCGCAAACCGGGTTTCTTTGCGGATCTCCGGGATGGCCAGGTCATAAGGGTACTGATGTACCCGCCATTCGATCCCCTCGCTGTTGCATGTCTTTTCGAATCGCCGGACATGCTCGGCGATGGCTTCCGCGTTGAAGTCTTCCAGCAATGGATTGTACAATCCGGCGCCACCCACGGCGTAGCTCCAGCTCGACGACAGGTATATCTGCGGCAGGAACGATCCCGCCAGCAGTATGGGCGACAGTTTGTTCAGGCCAACGGCGAAGGCCATAGCGCCGGAGGAGTAATTGGTGCCGTCGAAGGCAATGACGATCTTTTTCATATGCAGTTTATTGATATTGAATGTATACTGGTGAAGGTTGCAGGAGCAGGACCTCATGAGGTTGCATCAGCCGGCCCCCGGTGGCCGGGTCCACTTTGTAAAAGAGTTTGAACCCGGTAAACTGGACCGGTTTGCGGCCGATGTAAGATTTGTACGTATCTTTTTTCTTCGCAGGAGAGCCGAAGCCGTCCATATTCATGACAAACTGGACCTCGGGCCTGCGCCTGATCGCGTCGGCATTGGTTACCATCGCCTGCGTGAAGCGGTGGACCACCAGTATTTTCGGCGGCAGCTGGTATTCCCGGACCAGGTCTGCCAGGAATTCGGATACGGCGTTGATGGCGGTGGCGTCCATTGTGCCGATGGCTGAGCAGGGCACCTGGCCGTAGGTCATATTGTATTCCGGGTCCAGCCCGAGATGGACATCGGGCTGCGCCAGGTACACCGCGAGCGTCCGGGCTTCAGTGGCAACATCGCTATGGCCGGGCTGGATGTCCAGGAAAACGATGGCCCCCTGGCGGCGGGCCATAGCGATGATTTTGTCTATTTCCGCGTGTGGCATCCGGAGACGGTATTTGCCGTCTTTGCCGGGGGACCTTTGCGCCGTTATTGCGATATAATGCAGGGCTGGTATGACCGGCATCGAGGGGTCAGCGGCTTTCCACCGGCGGGCTTCCGCGGAAAGTGTGTCAAAAAGCGGTTGTTCGGGCAAAGTGCCGAGGATACCCATGGCGGGCGAGTAGAGATTTCCGTAATACGCCAGGATGCGGTGGAATGGCAGTAATGCTCCCGGTAAAGGAGGGGCGTCTTCGCCGGCGGGCCACCAGGTGGAAGGCGCGCCATGCGCCAGGTGCCGCAGGGCCCCGTGCCACGCCGCCGTATCTGGCGCCAGCGAATCGCGAATAGGGATTAACGCCGGCCTTACCGTATCCACGCGTTCCAGGCCCAGGTGACGAACGGTTTCCTGCCGCGCTGTGCAGGCGCAGGCAATCAGGCCTATACCGAAAAGGGAACATATAAAAGGTATCTGTAACATGCCGGTGGAATTGATTACATGAAACTAAGTCAATCGTTCCGCCGGGTAAATGACCGTTTCCGGGATCCGGATGATGCTGGTCGGATACGCGCAGGGTGATATTGATCACGATCAACATCCCGTCATACCTGGATCAGCGGCGCCGGCTGGCTGGTTTCGTATCTTGACGGAAACAAATGATATGTCAGCACAACAGGCGGTACAATATGTCCGGAAATCGGACGGCGGACTGGTCGCTTTCTCGGAAAAGAAACTCCTTCGTTCACTGACCCGTTCAGGGGCAACTGCCGAAACCGCCGGTGGGATCATCACTTCCCTCCGCCATAAAATCTACCCCGGCATCACCACCCGGGAAATTTATGACCAGGCGTTCGGCATGCTGAAAGACATTACCCGCCCCGCCGCCGCACGTTATCATCTCAAACGCGCCATCCTGGAACTAGGCCCATCCGGATTTCCTTTCGAACAGTTTATCGGCGAGCTCTTCCGCCGCCAGGGATACCAGGTTCAAACCAACCGGATCGTTGGGGGCCGCTGCGTAAAGCATGAAGTGGACGTTTTGGCCACCGCCGGTGATGACCTGCATTTTATCGAATGCAAATACCATCAGGCAGGCATTACATGCGATGTGAAAATTGCGCTGTATGTACACGCGCGCTTCCAGGACATTGCGCATGCGTCAGACATGAAAATAGCCGGTAAAACAGTCGGTTGGCTGATTACCAATACCCGCTTTTCATCCGACGCCCTGCAATTTGGGAAATGCGCCGGCCTGCATCTGCTATCATGGGATTACCCGTCCGGAAAGGGATTGAAGGACATTATCGACCGCGAGCAACTCTACCCCGTCACCTGCCTCACTACCCTGAGCCACTACGAAAAATCAAGGCTCCTGCATTTGAACGTCGTGTTGTGCAGCGACCTGCTGGAGCGGCCCGACGTACTTAAAAAGGCGGAAGTCCCCCAGGATAAGGTAGGCAGGGTATTGGAAGAGACAGGAAACCTTTGCAACAAACGGCTGCGCGCTGGCGTACATTGAAAAAGCATAAGATCGAACGACAAAAAAGGCCCCGCAACTACGACGGGGCCTTTTTCAGGAAGTGTATCTACTTCACAGCGATGTTCACACTGGGATTGGGTTTGGTTTCTTCTTTCTTGGGCAGGGAGATTTCCAGTATGCCATCGGTGTACTTCGCCTCGATCTTACTGGCGACAACGGATTCGGGTACCTGGAATGAACGCGTAAAACTGCTGAAGCTATACTCTTGTTTCCTGTAGTTGTCTTTCTTGTCTTCCTGCTGGGATTCATTTTCAGCGCTGATGGTCAGCAAATCGTCGGAAACGTCGATCCGGAAGTCTTCTTTTTTCATGCCGGGTGCCGCCATGGCAATCTTGAATGCATCCTTGTCTTCGCTGATATTCACCGCAGGTACTGTCAGGAAAGGTTTGTTCTTTTTTCCGTTGGTATCCAGCCATCCTGAAAAGAACTCGTCCCAGAGGGCGGGAAAAATAGTGTCGGGTTTTGAAGAAAGCGTTTTCATGATACTTACGATTTATTAAGTGATAAGATGAAAAATTCGTCATGGAAATTAAGCAGGAAAATGCTCGCTGAGAATGATACAGATGCGACTTTCGCCTGATCGAAATCATGCCTTTCCGCGCAACCTCGCATGTTTGGTCATTGTGGCGCTGTTGGCCAGATGTTAACTTTCCGGAAAAGAACAATCATGGAAAAGATAGTGATCGTATTACAGGGCCGCGAATGGGCCATCAACTCCATTGATTTCGCCTGCTACCTGGCGCAGGAGGGGAGATCCCGCATACAGGGATATTTTCTCGAAGAACCCGTTTACGAGGAGCTGCCGCGTTTGCGCAGGATCGGCGGGCTGGCTTATGTCGAGCCGATCATCTCTGCGGACATACCGGAAGAGCAGTCAGCGCACGCATTCCTGCAAAGAAGGATGGAAAATTTTGTCACCCATTGCCAGGGAAAGGGAATTGTTACGACTGCATCGGCATTACCGGCCGACCGGCTAGGGGAACTTATCCAACAGACGAAGTTCGCGGATCTGCTGGTGGTTGACGCCGCTGCCGTGCCGGGCAGCCAGCCCCCGGACAGCATTCCGTCGCCTACCGTGCAGTACATCCTTTCCGCGGCGCAATGCCCGGTGTTTATCGCCCCGGTGTCGCAGATGCATCCGGAACACGTTATCTTCTGCTACGACGGGAGCGCTTCGGCTGTTCTTGCCATGAAGCAGTTCGCATACCTGTTTCCGGAGTTATCGGGGTTGAAAGCCACGGCTGTATGCGTTGGTGATAATGATCAGCCTGACGCGGAAGAAGTACGGGCGCTTACCACCTGGATGAGCCGGCATTTCGCATTCAACGAATTTGTGTCGCTGCATGGTAAATTGGAGGATGTGCTATACCCTTTTGTGCTGAAGCATAGCAAAGCGATCCTGGTGATGGGCGCCTACGGCAGGGGGGCTGTTTCCCGTTTTTTCACCCAGAGCAGCGCCGATTATTTCATCGGCACCCTGTCTTGCCCGATTTTCATCACACATGACTGATCGCTGCCGGCTCACCAATGTCCCCCCTTGATAGGGTTTTTAGCGCTTCATTTTCAATTCCGCTTCGTATACCATTTTACGGCCGTGGTTGAATGCATCCGGCGTGAAGGAAATACTGGTGATGCCGTTGGCCACAAGGAACGAAGCGTATCCCGGCAAATCACTGGGCGCCTGGCCACAAAAGCCGACGGGGACGCCGGCTTCGTTTGCCGACCGGATCATTTGGGCGATCATCGTCTTACAGGCGAAGTCTTCTTCGGAATATTCGCCGGAGAGGATGGCCGAATCGCGATCAATTCCCAGCACGAGTTGCGTGAGATCGTTGGAACCGATGGAGAAACCGTCGAAAATTTCCGCGAAGCGCTCCGCATCAATTACATTTGACGGAATTTCCGCCATGACGTAAACTTCCAGTCCGTTGACAGATCGCTCCAGTCCGAAGGAACGCATAACGTCCAGTACTTTCCGGCCTTCACCAACCGTTCTGCAGAAAGGAATCATCGTTTTTACATTCGTAAATCCCATCTCGTCGCGCACCATTTTAATTGCCCGGCATTCCAGGCCGAAGCCTTCCCGGTATAGTGGATGGTAGTACCTGGACGCGCCCCTGAACCCGAGCATCGGATTTTCTTCCTTTGGCTCGAATTTTTGTCCCCCGATGAGTTGTGCGTATTCATTTGTTTTAAAGTCGCTCATCCGCACGATAACTTCCCGTGGATAGAATGCGGCTGCCACGGTGGCGATGCCGGAAGCCAGTTGTGCTATGAAATAGGATGTCTTGTCTTCAAAACCGCATGTCAGTTGTTCAATTTGCGCCTTCACTTTGGGATCGTCGATTTCCTGGAAACGCACCAGCGCCATCGGGTGAATCTTCACGGCATGTGTAATAATAAACTCCATTCGCAGCAAACCTACGCCTGCATTCGGTTGCGTGGCAAGCCGGAATGCCTGGTCGGGATCGCTGAGGATAAGCATAAGCCGGGTGCGTTCCGGCATTTGCCCTTGTTCTTCCTTGTTGGAAATAGTTTCAAAGGGGAGTATGCCTTCGTATACGGTTCCTGTCTTGCCCTCGCTGCAGGAAACGGTGATGGGCGCGCCATCTGCAATTATGGAGGTGGCATTGCCGGTACCCACGATGGCGGGAACGCCGGTCTCGCGGGCAACAATTGCGGCGTGGCTCGTGCGGCCGCCGGAGTTTGTGACGATGCCGCCCGCTTTTTTCAACAATGGGTCCCAGTCGGGCGTGGTATTGGCCGTAACGATGATATCTCCGGGCTGGAGGGAGTCCGCATTTAGGGGAGATGTCAGCAGCCGGGCTTTCCCGGAGGCGATTTGATTGCCTACGGCTTCGCCCTGTACCAGCACTTTACTTTTGGCGGTGAGTTGATACGTCTTCCCGGCGTATCCGCCGGCAATCGTATGAACGGTTTCGGGCCGTGCTTGCAGGATGTAGCGTTCACCTGAATTCCCATCCTGCGCCCATTCAATATCCATCGGGCAGCCATAATGCTTTTCAATTGCCAACGCCCACTGTGCCAGTTGCCTGATTGCAACCGGGTCGAGAACCGCCTGTTTGCGGCGGTCTTCAGGGGTGGGAATGTGTTCCAGCCCCCCAGCGGCGGAATGGACAAGGGTCGTTTCTTTCCGTCCTGTCTTGCTTTGAAAAATGGCACGTTTGTTCAACTGCAAAGCGGGTTTGAAAAGATAGTACTCATCTGGCTCCACCGTGCCCTGTACAATGTTTTCCCCGAGGCCCCAAACGCCTGTCACCAGGATGATCTCGCGGTTGCCGCTTTCGGGTTCGATGGTAAATATTACACCGGAACATCCGGAGCCGGCATCCACCATTTGCTGGATGCCCACGGATATGGCGACCGACCGGTGCGCAATACCGCGTTCCTCCCGGTATTTTATCGCCCGGTCGGTAAAGAGGGACGCAAAGCACCGGCGCACAGCGTCCAGCAATGCCGCTTCGCCGCAAATATGCAGGAAGGAATCGTGTTGCCCCGCGAAACTGGCCGAAGGCAAATCTTCCGCCGTTGCGCTGCTGCGCACGGCTACTGCTTGCTGCCCTTTACTATCCATGGCCCGGTAAGCTTTCCGCAATTGTCCGTCGACAGCCGGAGGCATTACGCCCGACAACATCTTCCCGCGGATAGCCGAGCCGATTTGATGCAGGTTGGAATATTCTTTCCGGTCGAGCTGCTGAAGCAATTGAAAGCAATCCCAAAGGCCGTTAAAGTCCAGGAATGCCCGGAAAGCATCCGTGGTTAGTGCGAACCCGGCGGGTACCCGGATGCCCTGGCCGGAAAGCGCGACAGTCATTTCTCCCAGTGAAGCGTTTTTACCGCCAACCTCTGGCAGATTGGCCAGCCGTATTTCGGAAAAATCCAGGATGTAATTTTCCATATTTTTCATTTTAAATGTCGGGTGTTCGGGAAAGCAGCAGCCGCCAGTGCGACCATTCCTCCAGGTGATCTGCTGTAATCTTGGCAATGGCCACGAATGGGATGAATAATACCATTCCCGCCACTCCCCATATGATACCGCCTGCGAGTATCGCCACCAGGGTAGCCCAGGTGCTTACATTCAGCTGCGCAGCCACAACTTTTGGAAAGATGATGTTGGCTTCCAGGTATTGCACGAACGAGAATATGCCGATTACGCCCAACGGGTACCAAATCGATTCATGAACTGTCCAGGCCGCTGAAATCGGCAGCAGTGCGCTGATGATGATACCGAAGTAAGGAATGATCGTCATGATCGCGGTCAGCATGCCGAACAGGAAGGCGTGCGGCACATCCAGTGCATATAATCCGATAGTATTGAGTATCCCCACGATCAGGTATACCATGATCATGCCTTTAATGTATTGGAAATAGGTACGGATCACTTGTTGCAGTATAACGGCTGACTGTGCACCTCGTTCGGAGCCCAGAATGCGGATCAGAAAGCGTACAAAAGTTCGCCTGTGATACAGGAACAACGCTGAAAAGACGGGTGTCATGAAAAGTGTGAAGAGTGCGTTGGCCGTGATACGGATCGTGCCGGTCAATAGTGGCCCGACAAATCCGGCGATGCCATCCGCCTGTTTGTGTAGCCAGTTATCCTGCACCTCCAGTGTGATCTGGAAGTTTAATGCCAGCCATTCCCGGAAATCCATCAGCGATGCTTCCAGCTTTTGGGCGAGTAAAGGCCAGTCGCCCATAAAGGCCCTGATTTGCCATAGCAACAGGGTCACGAGCGCAGCAAAAAGTGCAATTACAATCAACAGGCAAATTGTTACCCCCAGCGTTCTGGTTGCGCCTTGGTCTTCCATTTTTTTGCATACCGGATACATGATCATGGCAATCAGGAGACCCATGAAAAGAGGAATGAAGAGCGTTTTCCCGAAAAAAAGCAAAACACCAGAGAGAACAACCAGCTCAATTTTCCCGTTTAGGCTATTGGTATTGCGGATCGATTGCATATCACATTGGGTATACGGGTTTGGAGTACCACCGCAATATCATTGATTCCTTAGGGTTGAAGAATGATTCCGGTCGCGGTTAGGGTTGATCAAGATCAATTCAAAAACTGGTTCCGCCTGCTTTTTATTATAGGTTAATCGAATGGAATAAGGTAAATTTAGTATATGAAAGTACAGAACGGACCAGGCCTTGTGGCTGAATTGCCGCATCCGGACGGATTGCGTCAGGCGGATGTGGAGCGTTTACAGCAGCAATTTGGGAAGAATGCGATAAAAACCGGCAATTCCCGCGGATTGCAGCTCCTTTGGGGAATAGTTTCCGAGCCCATGTTTATCCTGTTGGTTGTGGCAACTTCGATATATATGATCGTAGGCCAGTTTGCCGAAGGGGGCATGATGGTAGCCGCAATATTGATTATTACGGCCATTTCCATTTTTCAGGAGAAGCGGAGCGAACGGGCGCTTAAGGCCCTGGAAACTTACACACGCGAAGGGGTAAAGGTTATAAGAGATGGCAAGGAACAGGTGATCAACGCTGAAGATTTGGTTCCTGGAGATGTTGTATTGTTGGAAGAAGGGAACCTGGTGCCTGCTGATGCATGCATGATATCCGGCAATGATTTTACGGTAAATGAGGCGATTATCACCGGTGAATCTTTCCCGGTATCAAAACATGCCGACTCAGAAAACAATCAGCTCTTCCAGGGTACGACCGTCAACTCGGGTATGTGTTATGCGAAAGTGGAAGCTATCGGGAGCCAGACGCAGTTGGGGAAACTGGGCAAGGCGGCTGAAACGCTTACAGGGCCCAAAACATTGTTGCAGCGTCAGGTTGGAAAATACGTTAAAAGACTGGCGATTTTTGGGATCAGTGCTTTTGTCATCATTTGGATGATCAACTTTGCCCGGTCAGGCATGATCTTACAGAGTTTATTGTTTGCACTGGTGCTGGCGATGTCGGCCATACCAGAGGAAATACCTGTTACATTTTCATCGTTTATGGCGCTGGGTGCGTACCAGCTCAGCAAATGGGGAATTGTTTCCCGTAATCCGCAAGTGATTGAGAATTTAGGCATGGTGGATGTCGTTTGCCTGGACAAAACCGGAACTATTACCGCAAATCAAATGACGGTAGAATTGGTGTACCGATATGAAAACGAACAATTTACATTAGCGGATAGCGACGAGTCGCAGGAGGAAGTATTGTTGTATGCTATGTTTGCAAGCGAGCGGGTTCCGTTTGACGCCATGGAAAAAGCAATCGTAGAGAAAGCGCGCCAGGCGAATTTATCCGCCCAGTCGGATGATATGCGCCAAATTGCAGAGTATCCGCTGGAAGGAAGGCCTCCCATGATGACGCACATTTATGAAGGAAGCGGCAGACGAATTGCGGCGGCGAAGGGAGCGATAGAAAGGATCCTGTCGGTTTGCCGGGTAGGCGAAAAGCAGCGTGCCGCAATTTCGGAGATTGTCAGGGAGGAGGCAGAGAAGGGTTATCGTATGATCGGTGTGGCCAGTGCGGCATGTCCTGACGGACCGCTTCCGGCCTCACAGGATAATTTCAACTGGAATTTTGAAGGCGTGATCTGCCTGTATGACCCACCGCGGATATCCGTTCGCGCTATCATTGACAGGCTGCTTCAGGCGGGAATTTCCATTAAATTGCTGACGGGTGATTACGCGGAAACGGCCCGCAATATCTCCGGCCGGGTGGGTATACCTGGTAGTAACAAGAGTATTACCGGTAAGGAGATCATGGAAATGCCAGATGACCACCTGCAACGGGCCGTCCAGGAGGAAACAATATTCGCGCGCATGTTTCCTGAAGCAAAACAGCGTGTTGTAGAAGCATTGCAAAAGAACGGCCATGTCGTAGCTATGATTGGTGACGGCGTAAACGATGTGCCTGCCCTGAAGAAGTCGGATATTGGTATCGCTATGGGGCAAAATGGCGCGGAAATGGCCCGGTCTTCATCCGATCTTGTACTGACAGATGACAAGCTGGAAGCGCTCATTAAAGCTATCGGGCAGGGCAGGAAAATATTTCTGAACCTGAAGAAATCGATCAGGTATATTATTACCATTCACATTCCAATTATCCTAATCGTAACTATACCCCTGGTACTGGGCTGGCCGGTTTACAATGTCTTCACGCCAGTGCATGTAATATTTTTGGAACTGATCATGGGACCAACATGTTCGTTGTTTTTTGAACGGGAACCCGTTGAGGCGGATGTGATGGAAAAACCTCCGCGCGACCGGAATGCAGGTATTATGTCCGGTAAGGAACTCTGGACCGGCATAATGCAGGGAATAATGGTAACATTGGGGCTGCTGGTACTTTATTATATCAGGATGCAACAAGGGCAATCCATGGAAATGATCCGTACAGAAGTATTGATCACGCTGTTATGCTCAAACATCTTCCTTACATTTGCCAACCGCTCATTTACGGCGAGCTTCAGGGAAACGATCAAATACAGGAACAACCTGGTGCCCTGGGTGCTTTTGGCAACCGTTGCTTTTATTCTGACGATCCTGCTTGTTCCTGCAGTACGTGATGTTTTCGGGCTGCTCCCGCTTTCAGCTGGCCAGTTGTTCGTTTGTGCCGGAATTGCCTTCGTTAGTGTAGGCTGGTATGAATTGTATAAGTTAATAAGATTTGGAAAACAAGGCTAAATCAAATTTTGCTGGTTTTTTTAGTCGCTCTGGTACGATGCAATTGTAAAAAATCACAAGGTATTTACCTCAAACCCAACGTTTCACCCATGAGAAAACTCGTTCTATTCGCGCATATGTCCCTCGATGGTTTCGCGGGCGACAAAAACGGCGGCCTCGGCTTTTTAACCTATGACCAGGAGCTTCAGCAATATGCGGAGGAGCTGGTCAAAACCGTAGGCGCCTCCGTTTACGGCAAAAATACCTATCACCTGATGGCCGGATATTGGCCCACCGTGCTGAACGACCCCAAGGCCGGCGGCCATTCCCTGGCGCATGCAAAATGGGTGCACGAAATCCCCAAAGTGGTTTTCTCTACCACATTACCCAGCGCCGACTGGCATAACACCACGCTCATCAAAGGCAACATCGTGGACGAAGTGAATAAGCTGAAACATCAGCCCGGCAAAGACCTCGTCATCTTCGGCAGCCCCGGCCTCGCCAAAAGCCTCATGGGCCTCGGGCTGATCGATGCGTATAAACTAACCCTGCATCCCGTGATCTTGGGCGAGGGAATCAGCCTGTTCGATAGCCAGACGCAGCTGAATAACCTGAAATTACTGAGTTCCAAAACACTCGCTTCGGGCGTGGTGACGTTGCACTACGCGAATCGCCAGGACTAAGCGATCAAACTATTAAAAGCCGCCCCAATCCGGGGCGGCTTTTTTTTGTCATCTGATTACGTTGTCACTGCCAACGAGGCTTCATTGCCCGGCAAATCGGTCGCGGTTGCGGTGACGATTAATCCGTCCAACGAGGGATACGCCTGCGTGGTGGTGTAGATCCATTGGTCGCGGTGGACCGGCGCCAGGATGGCGTTCCCTTCTTCAAGGATTTCACCCGTTTCCACCCGCTGGATGCGTACCCGGACTGCCGTTACCCTGAAATCGTCTTTCGCATGGACGACGATCGTGGAACCGGGAGGGCCGTCAAATGCATCGATGTTAATCTTCCGGACGACCGGCGCCTTGAGGTAATCGCGCAACGCCATGTTGTACGCCGACATCCCGGGTGCGGCTTTCTTCTGGTATTCTTTCTTCAGTTCGGGAGATTGAACCGCTCCCCGGGCATACATAGCCGCGGAAGTGAATTGATCCCTAACTGTTAACTGCGCATCAGAGCGCGCCGTTTTGGGATCATAAACAGGCATTTTCCCGATGATGGTGCTGTTGCCGTGTTTACGGTAAACGAATTGTTTACCTACATTACCCCTTGCTCCTTTAACAAGCAGGTTTTCATTTATTCTAGCCATTTTATAAAGTTTTAAGATTTGAGAAATAATTTTTGTTTTCTGCCGGCGCCGCTTTGGAAGAAGGTTTCAAGAGTCGCTCCTCCCTGTCTGCCTAAGCGATGCTTCCATTGCGACAACCGACAACACGAAAGTAACGAGCAGATAAAAACGAAAATAAATTATGGGGTGAAAGCGGGGACGTGTTGGGGCGTAATGTATATAAACCTGGGGTAACCGGAATTTTTGGACAAGTAAAACACTAGCCTGATTCGATGATCCTTCAATCATCCTTCAGTCATCCTTCAATTAAACACCTTCAAACCTGTACCACCATTGGAGACCCTTGGAGAATCATTGAAGGATGGCAGTAGGATGTCAGCAGGGTTCGCGAAATGTGTTTTTTCGTTATATTTGATCATAACCCCTTATCAAACAAAGCTTAACACCAAAACATATCGCTATGATGCACCCACCTTTTTTTATCTGGGACGACGGGAAATTTGTAAAAATCAATCTGGCCGATATCGCGGTACTGAAAACCGAAGACAACTATCTCCGGTTATACGCCAAAGAGGAATCTTACCTGATCCGCGCTACGCTCGACAAGACACTGAGCCAATTGCCGGAAGGCAGCTTTGTAAGGATACATAAGTCATTTGCCGTTGCGCTTCAACACCTGGAAGCGGTGGAAAAAGAAGCGGCAATCGTGTACGGAGTTGCCTTCCCGGTTTCAAAGCGTTATTACCCCGAATTGATCAGCAGCCTGAACGTACTCGGCTGATCGCGTCAATAAAAAGAATGATTCCGCAAATAATACATGCATGATTCAACTTTATTTGTATATTTGATCATCGGGCCATGCGCAACGCAAACCGATGTACCATGGCCTTCCTGCCTTATTCATCTCCACTTATCAAATCTGATCTCAATTTGCTTTTTAATTGCCGTATAGCTTCGTTCCGTACGCGGGCTTTCGCGGTTCCATTTTAAAACCAAAATAATGAATCAGAAAGGATTTCTCATCGACATGGACGGTGTTATTTACCGGGGCTCCGAAACCATCCCCGGTGCAGTGGAATTTATCAACAACCTGCGCAAGCAGGGTTTCCCATTTCTTTTCCTCACCAACAACAGCCAGCGCACCAACCGCGACGTGTCTTACAAACTTAGGAAACTCGGTTTCCATGTAGAAGACGACGATGTTTTCACCTGCGGCATGGCCACTGCCCGATACCTCGCTTCCCGCACCCCGCAGGCCACGGCCTACGTGATCGGCGAAGGCGGCCTGCTGGCCGAATTGCATGCCGCCGGTTTCTCCATCGTGGATGATCACCCGGATTATGTGATCATCGGCGAAGGCCGCACCATCATGCTCGAATCCGTCGACAAAGCCATCAATATGATCATGAACGGCGCGAAACTGATCGCCACCAACCTCGATCCCAACTGCCCCGTCGGCAACGGCAAATACCGCGCGGGCTGCGGCGCCTTCGTGGCCATGGTGGAATGCGCCACCGGCAAACAGGCCTTCAGCGTAGGGAAACCGAGCCCGGTAATGATGCGGATGGCGCGTAAAAAACTCGGCCTTTCCACCGACCAGGCCGTGATGATCGGCGATACCATGGGTACCGACATCCTCGGCGCCGGCTCCATGGGTTTCACCACCGTTCTTACTTTGTCGGGCGTCACCAAAGCGGAGGATCTCAACCATTTCAGTTACCAGCCGGATTTCGTGATCTCTTCCGTCAAAGACCTCCTCAATCCCGAATTATTCGAAAAAGTACTGCACAATAAAAAGGAACTGGTGGAAGAAATACCCTTCCCCTAACCGGTTGCAATAAAAATGCAAAGGCTGCTATGTCGGGAAGCCTTTGCATGCATATTCTTCTGCACCTACCGTACCTGGATGCGCAATGTGCGCAGCAGCGTATCCGTATCCGTGCGCAATGTTTTCACCTGCAACTCGAAGTCGCCCGCCAGGTGGAAGGGGTTGGTGGCGGTAACCATGGCCTGCTGGTTTTCGGTGTACGCAAACGCCGGGATCACCAGTTGCAGGGTGGTATCGAGCGACACCATGTTGAAATATACTTTCGCGGGATCGGTAACGATCCCTTTCCCCGGCGCGCGGAACAGGTCCACGGTGAACGTGAAGCTGGAAGCCGTATCGCCCACATATTGACTGGCCGATAGCAGGAAGTCGTTCGGATAGGAGCGGCCGAAAGTATACGCGGTATCGATCGTATAATATTTTTGTACCGAAGCGCGTACCACCGCGCTGCCGATGCTGTCGCTCTTGAGGCGGACCTGCGCGTAGCCGCTGCTGTTGGCGGTTACGGTCTGGATGGTATCGTCGTTATCGAAAGTGCCGCCTTTGACGGTGAACACGACGTCGCGCAGCAGGGAATCGGCCTCCCGGCTGATTTGCACGCCAACGAGGTAGGTGGATGTATTATCCGCGGCAACTTCGGCCTGGGAGGTATTGGCGAAAGCGATGACGTCTTTCAGCTGCAATCCTTTCCCCAGCTGGTAATCGTCGTCTTTCTTGCTGCATCCGGAAAGCATCATGGCCGAAACGGCGGTTATGATGGCAAAGTATTTCATGAATCGTTGATTGGATTATTGGTATTTGAAAATGGCACGGTCGGAAGCTGGCAGGGTAGGGAGCAGGGGAGAGCCCGGCACATAATTGCCGCGTACCTCCAGGGCTACTTCGCATCCTTCCTCGCCGGACTGGCTTTTGGTAATGATGATGTAAACCTCCATCCAGCGGTCGTTGCTGCTTTCCGTGTCTTCGTACCAGATCAGGGATTTGGATGTGAATTCGAGGATGTACGGCAGGTTATGGGGCGCCGTTTCAAAATCATCGATCGTTAATGCTTCATCTTTTTCAGGGATGTAGATGGAAACCAGCTCCACGTCGGCGTCTTCCGATATCGTCAAATGGTAATGTCCTTTGTTGGGGCCGGGACTGGAAAAGGATTCAGACCATTCGATTTTCAAAGGCTGGTCGGGTTTGCCGGATTTAAAACGGAACTCCACGGGGTCCAGGGTGAGGTTATTTATTTCAACTGACATAAGGGATGAATTTATGGTTTGAAGATGTTTGCGACATGACCGTTCCCGAAACTTTCGAGGAAGCTCTGAATGTTGAAGTCCAGCGAGAACGACACGAACGGCGCTGCTTTTACGTGATAATTGCTCTTGTTGGCCAGCGGATCGGTAGGATATTGATAGAAGAAATAGGCCCCGCCATTGACTTTAAAGAACGACAGCAGCCGGAACCCTACGCCTGAGATCAGTGCCATATCCTCGCTGATGATACCCCTGCGGATGCCGTCCTTTTTAATGGAAGTAAGAGATACCCCCAGGAGGAGCGAAGCCCTGGAGCCGATGACGTCGGTAAATTTGCCACGGTAATTACTGAGCGGGAGCGAAGTGTCGATGGCGCGGAAGTAAAAGTTCATCCCCGCGTAGAGGTTGAACCTGTCTACCCGTCCCACATACGCGTAACCGAGGTCGAGGGTCACGTGCATTTTGAACCTTTCTTCGAGGGATGTGGGGTAAGTGTTGCCGGTTTCTTTATAGGAGAACAGGGATTCCCCCAGTTCGACGGCGATATTCTTTTTCAGTTCGTCACGCGCTTCCAGGAGCTCGTCCAGCGGTTTGTCGATCTTCGCCTGGAATTTGCCGGCCATATCGTCCGCGATAGTGGCGATTTCGGTGCTGGAGAGGCCTTTGATCTTTTCTTTATTCAGGTCGTTTTTGAATTCAGTGGTAAAATCGAGGTCGCTTTTCGTGGCATTGAACCAATCTGTTTGCTTCATTTTCTTTTCCACGGAAGACGAGATTTTCCCGATGGACAGGTCCTTATCCAGTACGCCTTTGCCGGCGATCTGCCGCTTGCTTTCCGTCAGGCTTCCCTGGATGAGGGCCAGCTCTTTGCGGAGGCTTTCCATTTGCGTCCCGGCTGTTGCGATCTGCTGCGCAAGCGCGGCGCTATTGTCGGTTTTGGCGGTTTCTTTCAGTCCGTCGATTTTTTGCTGCAACGCATCTATCTCGCCTTCTTTGTCGGTCACCAGTTTTGGTTTTTTCCCCGGGGAGCTGTTCAGCAGGTCGTACGCTTCGCCATAAAACCCTTCCTTATGGTGCCGCAGTTCGGCGCGGATCTGGTTGAGGGCGTTGGTGGCGTTAAGGAAACGGGTAAACTGTTCGTCGTAATTATCTCCCGACAGGGTATACTTCTCATTCACCTTTTTGGCCGCAGCTTCCGCTGCAGTATGGATCGCCGCCATGTTTTGGGACCAGGATTTCGATCCTGCAGGTGTCAGCAACTGGGTTACGATCACCTGGTTGTTGGCTGCAATGAAGCCGTCGTCGTCCATAATCGCCTGAACAGCAGCATCGTTTTCTTCGTCGCTGAGCTCGGTGTAGGTGTTACCCGCTATCTCTACCAGGTAGCTGGCATTGGGGCGGAGGAATACCAGCACGGGGATGTTCAGGGTGTCGGAATGGCGTTCCTGCTTATCTGTTTGATAGAAGAACGTGCAGGCTTTCTTGTTCATTTGCAGCGCCTCGTCGGTCAGCGGCTCTTTTTTATTCCATTTGCCGCTGTAATTGATGCGGTTGACGTCATAGATAACGACATGGAGATCTTTCACATCGTCGGGAATGTTGACGCATTTGATGTTGAAGGGCTGGTCGAAGGGAATGGCGCCTGTTAATTCCTTTTTGGCGAAATCATACGCGACCGTTTTCCGGTTTTGGGAATAGCTACCGGTAACACCAATGAACAGGAGTGTACAGGTAATCATTAAAAATCGCATGCAGGGTATAGTTTATTTTTTGGGTTGCTTGAATACAAAGGATAATACCGGTATTGGGGCGCAATTATAGGGTAATGTCAATAAATAATACGGTTAAATTTTTATGGGGTACCGGTTAAAAAGGAGTATAAACCAAAGATAAGTAATTGGATGATATTTCAAAATTTTGCATTAGATTCGTTTCGTCAAGCCGCGCAGATCCATCGATCCCCGCGGCTTTTCTTTTCTTATCCTAAAACGATCTCATACCCTGAAACCGAAGATGCAGGAAACAAAAGTTTGTATACTGGGCGCCGGCCCGGCAGGCGCTACCACGGCGCTGCAACTGGCTTACATGGGCATTCCCTGCCTGGTGGTCGATAAGGCCGTCTTCCCCCGTGATAAAGTCTGCGGCGACGGCCTCAGCGGAAAGGTGCTCACCCAGCTCTCCCGCATCGATAAAGGCATTGCGGAGCGGTTGCAGCAGCTCGTATTCAAGGAGGACAGCTGGGGCGTCAGCTTCGTGGCCGCCAACCGTATGGGCATCAACATCCCCTACAAACCCAATTACCAGAAACTGCCCGGCGAGCCCCGGGGATTCGTCTGCAAGCGCATCCATTTCGATAATTTCCTGGTCGATGAAATGAAACGCTGTCCGCAGATCCGACTGATAGAAGGTAAAGCCATCACAAAATACACCTTGCAGCCCGACGGCTACCTGCTGTCGGACGCCGCCGGCACCCTGCACATCAAAGCACAGCTGGTGATCGCGGCCAACGGTGCCCATTCCGGGTTTACGAAAGAAGTCGCCAATATCCATATGGAACCGGCCCATTACGTGGCCGGCATCCGCGCATATTACACCGGCATCGGCGGCCTGCACCCCGACAATCTCATCGAACTGCATTTTCTCAAAAACGTGCTGCCCGGCTACTTCTGGATATTCCCGCTACCCAACGGCGAAGCCAATGTAGGGATCGGCATGTTGAGCAAGGTGGCGGGAAAGCGTAAAGCCAACCTGAAGCAAATGCTGCTCGACGCCGTACAGCACGACCCCGTCATGAAGGAACGCTTTAAAAACGCTACCCTCCTGGGGAATATCGACGGCTACGGCCTGCCGCTGGGTAGCAAGAAAAGGCGGCTCTCGGGAGAAAGATACCTGCTGGTGGGCGACGCCGGCTTCCTGATAGATCCATTCACCGGCGAAGGCATCGGCAACGCCATGTACTCCGCCCGCATGGCCGCCGCCCAGGCCGCCGCTTCCATAACCGCCAACGATTACTCAGCCGCATCCCTGCAAGCTTACGACGCCGAAGTGTACCGGGTTTTGGGCCCCGAACTGACCATGAGCACCCGGCTGCAGAGGCTCATCCGCTTCCCCTGGCTGTTTAACATGCTCATGCGCCTGAGCGCCGGCAACCAGGAATTGCAGCAACTCCTCTCCAGCATGTTCCACGAAGTCGACATCCGCAAGAAACTCGCCAGCCCGGGGTTCTACCTGCGGCTGCTGCTCAAATGGTAAATGAGATGGAGATTGAACCCGCATTGTATATCTTTGGATAAACAGGGTTCCACTATATATGAAAACATCACCTCGTCTAATGGCCGGCATCGCCGCACTCGGCGCCTGCCTGCAAGCTTCCGCATCCGACACTACCATCACCGTCACCAAACGATACCTCAACCTGCCCGTTTCCCAACAAGACGAACGCGCGGTCATGACCCTGAAAGCCGCCGGGGAAGAGGAGCGCAGCTTCCGCATCCGCCTCAGCGCCACGCCCGAATATTGGGTGTTCGTAGACGTCAGCGCCTGGAAAGGGAAATCCCTCCACCTCCAGTTCAACGGTAGCGGCACGGGCATGTCAAACATCTACCAGGACGACCGCATCGCCGGGCAGGACTCCCTGTACCGGGAGCGCCGCCGCCCGCAATACCATTTCTCCTCCCGCCGCGGATGGATCAACGATCCCAACGGGCTCGTCTTCCACGACGGCGAATACCATCTCTTCTACCAGCACAATCCCTACGAACGCGAATGGGAAAACATGTCCTGGGGCCACGCCGTGAGCAAAGACATGATTCACTGGCAAGAGCTGCCCATCGCCCTGCACCCCGACAAATCCGGCACCATGTTCTCCGGCTCCGCCGTGATCGATTACGATAATACCTCCGGCTTCGGTAAACCCGGCAACCCGGCCATGGTGGCGCTGTATACGGTCGATAGCCCCGACAGGCAAGTGCAATCCCTGGCCTACAGCCTCGACAAAGGCCGCACCTGGACCAAATTCCCCGGCAATCCCCTCATCGATTCCAAAGAGAAATGGAACAGTAAAGACACCCGCGATCCCCGGGTGCTCTGGTACGCCCCGGGCAAACACTGGGTGATGGTGCTCAACGAGCGCGACGGCCATTCTATTTATACGTCATCAAACCTGAAAGATTGGACTTACCAGAGCCACGTCACCGGTTTCTGGGAATGCCCGGATTTATTCGAACTCCCGGTCGATGGCAACGCCGGCAATAAAAAATGGGTGATGTATGGCGCTTCCAACACGTACATGATCGGCTCGTTCGACGGTAAAACGTTCCGGCCCGAGCACGGGAAATATTACTTCTCCGCCGGTTCCATTTACGCGGCGCAGACCTTCAGCAACATCCCCGCAGCCGACGGCCGGCGGATCCAGATCGGGTGGGGGCGCATCCCGCAACAGGGCATGCCCTTCAATAACATGATGCTGCTGCCGACCGAACTGACACTGCGCACCACCAAAGACGGTCCCCGCCTGTTCAGCTGTCCGGTGAAGGAAGTGGCGCAGCTGCTGGAGCCCGCCGGTAAATGGAAGAACCTTTCCGCCAGCGATGCCAGCGGAAAACTCGCATCCTTCAGCCAAAACGATCAGCTGTACATCAAAACCACGATCCGCCTGTCGCATGCCACGGATGCCGGCCTTAGCCTATCTGGCCAGCGGCTTGTCTATTACGACCTTAACTTCAATATGCTTAATGGCATGTTCTATTCCCCGCAAGATATGACCAGCATGGAACTCACCGCCGAGATCTACCTTGACAGATCTTCCGTGGAAGTGTTTATCGACGGCGGTGCGTTTTCGTACTCGATGGAACGGAAACCTGACGTCGGGAACAAAGAAGGGTTCCGGTATTGGGGGAACAATATTACCATCACCTCGCTGGAGGTGTCGAAAGTGCGCGGGATCTGGCCATAGACCCGTCGCATGCACGAAAAAGCCCGCTACCATTGGATAGCGGGCTTTTTTTATGGTAAAGATGATGGTTAAATCGTCGTGAATTTGACGCCCAGGCTCACCCAGCGGGCGGGCAGCGGAATGGAGCCGATCTCGAAGTAGGTAGTGTTGAAAATGTTTTGCGCATCCACATATACGGTGAACTGTTTCACTTTCTGGCTGATCCTGCAATCGTTGATCCAATACGCCTTGCCGGTGGTCCGCTCGTTGAAGCGCGTGGCGAACAGGGCGCTGAAGCCTTTGTGTTGCACATCGATGGTATTGGTGACCTGGTGTTTCAGCGCGGCGATGAGGTATTTCGATTTGATGTCGGGGTTGATGTCGCTGAACTCCGCATCCAGGTAGGAATAGGCGAGGTTGACGTTGAGGCGCGTGCTGGCGGACAGCGATGCGCTGAAGTTCGAGCGCATATTGATGCCTTTGGTCAGCAGGCTGCCCACGTTGTGGCTCTGCCAGGGCTCGGTGTCCACGTTGCGCGTCCAGTCGATGAAGCGGCTGATGTCGCGGTAGAAGTAGCTGGCGTTAAATGTAAAGGCGTGACGGATGTATTTCATCCCCAGTTCGCCCTGGAAGGCGTTTTCCGGGGAAAGGGAGGCGTTCCCGATATTGCCGGGGCGCTGGTCGAGATACAGATCCGTGAACGAAGGGATGCGCTGGCTGGTGCCGATGTTCCCGATGATCTTGAGCCCGTTGGTGATGGCATAGCTCGCGTCCAGGCCGGGGTAGAGCTGCCATTTGTAATCGGAATTATAATTGAGGTAAGTGCCGAAATTGACGTTGAGTTTTTTGAAAAGATCCGTCCGGTATTGCGCATATACGCCCAGGTTTTCGCGGCGGCGGTCGCCGATGTTGGAGGAATTGATGTCTTCGCTCCGGGCTTCCACGCCAAACCCGAGCTCGCCCGCATTCATTTTATATGCGGTGTTGACTTCCGCGGCCAGGGAATTGGAATAGTGGCGGCTGCGGCCTTTGCTCAGCTCCTTGCGGCCGAAATAACGGTAGTCATCGTCGTTGTAACGATAGCTCAGGCGGGGCATGAGCGACCAGCGGGAAGAAAGCTGGTGGCGGGATTGGATGGAAGCCAGCGTCGTTTGAACGATCTCACCGGAGTTTTTATCGCCGGGAGCTGCGTAGAACGCGTTGGCGCCGAAGGAATTCCGGATATAGCCGGCGGAAGCGAGGATCTCGTTGGCTTTGTCGAGCTGGAAATTGCCCTGGTAATACAGTTTGGTGTTTTCGAAGCCGGTGTTGTAGCGGTAGCCGTTGCTCTTGTCGTTGGCGCCGAAGAGCGAATGCTGGTGTTTTTCTTTGCTGATGGTCCCGCCGAGCTGGATGCCCCTGCTGTAGAAGGTTTCTCCCGTCCCTTCCTTGTCTTTTTCAAAATTCGAACCGCCGTAAACGTTGACGAGAACGCCCGAATGCTCCGGTTTTTTGGTGATGATGTTGATGGCCCCGGTGAGGCTGTTGATACCGTAGATCCGGGCCGCAGGGCCGCGCACCACTTCGATCCGCTCGATGATTTCCAGCGGAATGGGAAGGTTGAGCATGTTGTGCGCCGTTTGCATGTCGATGATCTTGGTGCCGTTCACCAGCACCACGGTTTGCTCGAAACTGCCGCCGTCGATGCTGATATCGGCCTGGGTGCCGTAGGGGCCGCGCTGCCGGATATCGACGCCATTGGCGTATTGCAGGATTTCCTGCAGGCTGCGGGCGGGCATTTTGGCGATCTGCGCCTTATCTATGATGTAAACGTTCCTGTTTTGTTTGGAGATGGGGGTGCTGAACCGGTTCTCGTTTATCACAACTTCCCCGATGCCGATCGTGGTGTCTTGCAGGTTTTGTGCGCATAAGTCTGTACTGATCAATGCCAAAGCGGCAAAGCATATTTTGTTCATTCCGGTTATTTTTTGGCAAAATTAGTATCTTGCCGTACCACCTTGGTATACCAGTTTTAAGAAAATGGATAGTCCGGTTCAAATTCCTTTTAAAAGCTTCCTGCAGCTGAAGCGCGACGACCCCTCGGCCGTTTACCTCCAGATCGTTTTCGGGTTCATCCGGGCGATACAGGCGGGGCTGCTGCCCGAGGGGACGCGCCTCCCCGGCACGAGGGTCCTTTGCAAACTCCTGGAAGTCAATAGAAATACGCTGATCAAAGCCCTGCAAGACCTGGAATCTCAGGGTTTTATCGAGATCCTCCCGAACAAGGGGATCTTCATCCTGTCAGACCAGAAACAAAAGAAAACCGCCCATGTACCCGCCGCCACGGCAGCCAATGCGACGCCTTTTACTTTCCAGCGGTCCGCCATCCTGGAAAACCCTACCGAAACGAGCGACCTGCCGTACCAGTTCAACGACGGCCAGCCGGATATCCGCCTGGTCCACAACGATGTGCTGGCCCGGCTGTACGTTTCCAAACTGAAGCGGCGGCGCAACCTCGTGGCCCGGGAGCACATCCAGGCCAGGTCCCACGAACAGTTCAAAGCGCATTTCGCCAATTTCCTGAACCTGACGCGGGGGATCCGCATTTCCACAGCCAACCTTCTCACCGCCGGCAGCCACGAAATCAGCCTCTACCTGGCCGCGAAACTGCTGATCAGCCCGGGAGATAAGGTAGTGGTAGCCTCGCCGGGATATTATCTCCCGAATATGACGCTGGCCGACAGCGGGGCGCACATCATCCCTGCGCCGGTCGACGAAGACGGCCTGCTCACGCAAGTATTGCAGGAAATATGCGAAGCGCAGCCCATCCGCCTGCTGTACCTCACTTCCAACTATCACTATCCCACCACGGCCTGCCTGAGCGCAAAGCGGCGGATGGAGGTAGTGGAGCTGGCCAACCGGTATGGCTTCGTGATCCTGGAAGACGATTACGATTACGATTTTCATTACGATAATAACCCCGTGCTGCCGCTGGCGGCATTCGACGCCAAAGACCGTGTGGTGTACGTCGGTTCCTTCGGAAGATCGCTGCCGTCGGGGTTTGCATACGGCTTTGTGGCGGGTCCGGCGGATTTCATCCGGGAGCTGGAGAAGCACCAGAACATCCTGGAGCCGGGGAAAGATGTCATCAAGGAGCAGGTGCTTACCGATTGGATACAGGACGGGGAAGTGCACCGGCTGTCGAAAAAGAACAGGAAAATCTACCAGGAGCGCCGCGACGGTTTTGTGGCCCTGCTGCAGGCAAAGCTGGGCAGCCGCATCCGGTTCCGGGTGCCGCCCCGGGGGCTGGCGGTGTGGGTGGAATGGCTGGAGGATTTCAGCCTAGTGAAGTTGCAGAAGGAATGTGCGGCGCGGGGATTGTTCCTGCCCAAGACGATATTGTATCAAACCAAAGGCCTCACGGCCACGCGCATCGGGTTCGGCAATTTGGACCCCGAAGAAATGGCCGCGGCGGTGGAGATTTTACGGCAATCGCTGGAGGCGGTGTTGCAGTACCGTTGATATTATATTAAACGAAAAAGCCGTTTGCATCCTGGGATGTAAACGGCTTTTGTATGACGCTAAGTCGGATTAATGTTTGTTGCCGGCGACAGGCGCGGTGTAGAGCCCGCTGATGGCCGTTTCGCGGGGGATGGGCGGCACGTCGGTCATGGTTTGTTGTTCCGGGTCCCAGACTTTGAGGCTGAGGCAGGCGCGGATATCTTTCCAGCTGAGGGAGGTGGTGGTGGCCGCTTGCAGCTCGGGAATGCCTTTATACGCTTCCGGCAGGCGGTAGAACGGGATGCGGGCATTGAGGTGGTGGATATGGTGCAGGCCGATGTTGCCGGTGAACCAGGCCATGAGCGGGCTCATGGTCATGTGGCTCGACGAAATGAGCGCGGCTTTGTCGTAGCACCATTCTTCTTTGGTATTGAACACTACGCCCGGGAAGTTGTGCTGGGCATAGAAAAGATACGTTCCGATGGCGGTGGCGATGAAGATGGGCGCCAGCACGAGCAGGGCCCAGGAAGCCCAGCCGAAGAATACGATCACGGCGGCCGAAGCGGCGATATGAAGGATCAGCGCGATGAGGGCGTCGTAGTGGCGGCGGGGGCTGGCGATGAAGGAGTTCACGCACATCCCGATGATGAACATAAAGAGGTATCCGAAGAGAATGGTCAGCGGGTGGCGGGTGAACAGGTAGATCCGGCGCTCGCGGCGGCTCATGGCGAGGAAACCTTTGACGGTGGCGATCGGGTAGGAGCCGATGCTGGCGCTGAAGAGCTTGGAATTGTGCTGGTGATGGTAATCATGCGAGCGCTTCCAGATGCTGGCGGGTGCGAGGATGTACATGCCGAATACCGTCATGATCGCATTGGCGGCCGGACTGTTCTTTAATATCGTATGATGCTGGAAATCGTGATAGATGATGAACATTCTCACGATCAGTAAGCCGGAAAGAAGGCTGAAGGCGATCCGCAACGCAAGATAAGGCATCACCATCGTGGCAGTGAGGGATGCGATGAGCAGACATAAGGTGCTTAAGGTGTACCACCAGCTCAGGGAGCGCTTTTCCTGCGCGTAATCTTTGGTAGCCAGAATAAGTTGTTTTCCTTCTAACATTGCGTTCTCTTTAAACAGTTGCGGTTGTTGGTTGTGTTTTTCTTTTATGTTTCCATCTTTTGTGCGACCACAGCCAGGTAGCGGGCTGGGCGATGATGTCGGCCTCGAGTTTGGCGGTATGGAGCGTGGTGATGTTGCCGGGGGCCTCCTGCGCGGGTGACTCCACCAGCACTTCAGCCGAAACGGAATAATACCCTCTTTTGATCCGCGATACGGAAACATACACCACCTGGTAATTCATTTTGGAAGCGATGCGCTCGGTGCCGGTAAAAACGGGCGTGTCCTGATGGAGGAACGGCACCCACTGGGCGCTGTCGGGCCGGGGCGACTGGTCGGCGATGAGCGCTGTGGCGTTGATTTCGCCGCGCAGTTTCACCATTTCACGGAACGTATCCTGCATGGGGATGAGCTTGGTGCCGAAGCGCGTGCGCATCCTGTACATCAGTCCGTTAAAATGTTTATTGGCTAATGGATGATACACAACGTACAACTGTTGCGGGCATAAAATGCTGAACGAATTCCCGGCCCATTCCCAGTTGCCTTTATGCCCCATCACCAATACCACACTTTTGCCTTCGGTATGCAGGCGTTTGAAAAGCGACACGGTGTCGGGCGTGAGCGCGCAATGCCGAAGCATGGCAGCCTTGCTGATGGTCAGCGTCTTGAACGTTTCCAGGAATAAATCGCAGAAATACCGGTAAAAATCCCGGCAGATCACGTCGCGCTCCGCTTCCGTCTTATCCGGAAAGGAATTGGCCAAATTCTGTTTCACTACCTTTTTACGGTAACCCACTACGTAGTACAAGAGGCAGAAAACCACGTCCGACAGCAAATACAGCAGCGGGAACGGGAGAATGCTGATCAGGTAAACGACCGGGAGCACCAGGTAGTAGAGGATAATAGTCAAATAGTCTCAGTTGTAGTTGTTGGCATAAAAGTGCAAAGGTACCCGTTTAAAACCGGATACTTCACTGTTTTATTATATACGGCTTCACAATATTCTGTTAAAAGAATATCTGACGGTAATATATAAAAATTAAATCTAATCATATTCATTATCACGGTTATAATCACACAAAAAGGTTACTGCTGTTGCCGGATGGCGGATATCCTGGCGATAAGTGTTGCGGGCGAGGTTTTTGCTGCGGATATCGGGTGCTGCTGTCATCATGACGGAAAATCAGGGCGCCACCCCTATATGGGTTTGGGATTCCCTGGGAATTTATTATCTTATCGAACCTTAAAAACCCTCGCCCATGCATCAATCCCGCCGCGACTTCCTCCATTACTCGGCGCTCCTCAGCGCTGCAGCGGTTGCTTCGCCACTGGCCGGCTTTGCCGGATTTTCCCAACAAAAGAAACTGGGCATCGCCCTGGTAGGCCTCGGCGGATACGCCACCAATCAGCTGGCGCCCGCCCTGATGCAGACGCAGTTCGTGGAGCTGCGCGGCATCGTCACGGGCACGCCGTCGAAGATCCCGAAGTGGGTGGAGAAGTACCGGATCCCGGAGAAGAACATCTACAATTATGAAAATTTCGACCGCATAGCGGACAATAAGGACATCGATGTGGTGTATATCGTGCTTCCGAACTCCATGCACGCGGAATTCACCGTCCGCGCGGCAAAGGCCGGCAAGCACGTTATCTGCGAAAAGCCCATGGCCGTGAGCGTGGCGGAAGGCCGGCAGATGATCGACGCCTGTAAAAAAGCGGGCAAACAGCTCGCCATCGGCTACCGCCTGCATTACGATCCCTTCCACCTGGAAATGATGCGGCTGAGCCGGGAGAAAGTATTCGGGGAAGTGAAACTCGTGGAAGCCAGCGATGGCTTCCGGGCCGGAGATCCCAATCAATGGCGCCTCAAGCACGCCCTCTCCGGCGGCGGCCCGCTGATGGACGTCGGCATTTACGCCATCCAGGGCGCCCGGTACACCATCGGGCTGGAGCCCATTTCCGTGACGGCGCAGGAATTCCCGAAAACCGATCCCGTCAAGTTTAAAGACGTGGAGGAATCCCTGGCCTGGCAACTGCAATTCCCCAACGGCGCCATCGCCAATTCGTTCACCACCTATATCACTGGCGTAAACCGGCTTTACGCCGCGGCGGAAAAAGGCTGGTTCGAAGTGAATAACGCCTACGGCTACGGCGGCCAGCAAGGGCGCACCAGTACCGGCGCCATGCCGTTCACCCACATCAACCAGCAAGCTGCGCACATGGATGGCGTATGTAAAGCCATCCTCGAAAACCGGCCCAATAACGTGCCGGGTGAGGAAGGCCTCCGTGATATGAAAGTCATCGAAGCCATCTACGCCTCCGCCGCCGCAGGTGGCAAATCGGTAAAAATTGGCTGATTAAACAATAAAGCATAGAAAAAGCCTTCGGATACCGAAGGCTTTTTCTATTAGGAAATTTTGGCGGAAGGAAAAAGGCCGGCCCCAGAAGGAGCCGGCGTTCTCATAGCACGTTACGGTGTTACACGTATGACGAATGTCCTGCTCGTGGGCTTGCCGTCGAGGTCGGTGGCGTCGATGCGGATGGTGGTTTCCGCCGTTATACCCGTCAGCACGTAGTTGACATGGTACACGTTCGGCGACAGCCGGAAGTCATTATAGGATTCCAGGGGCGTTTCCGCGCCGCCGGTTTGCTTGTACATTTTAATTTCTTTCAGCTTCAAGGGCGCGCTCACGCGGGCTTTTACGTTCCATTCGGAAACGCCGGCGGGCAATGTCACCGCTACAAAGTCCGGGTTCTGCACGGCACTGCCTTCATAAAACAGGATCTCCGGCGGAAACTTGTCGAAAAATTCCTTGTCGCTTTTTTTGCAGCTGCTGAAAACCGCCAGTACTGCGGCGCATATTAAAAGTATGTTTCTCATGGTTGTTCAGTTTTACCAGCCTGGATTTTGTTGCATGTTCGGGTTATTGTTCACCTCGGATTGGGGAATGGGCAGCAGGTTATGTTTCTGCTGGAACACCCTTCTTTCCCAGACGAGGATTTTATACACGAAAGAACCGTCGGCTTTTTTGAGGATATCGTGCTCGTACACGGTTTTCTGCGTCTGTTCGCCGATGTTCCAGCGTCGGATGTCGAAGAAGCGGTGATCTTCGAACGCCAGTTCTATCCTGCGTTCGTTGCGGATGAACTTGCGCAGCTGCGCCTGGCTGGCCGGATTCCAGCCGTTGTTGGCGAAAGTGACGGCCACGGAAGGCATGTCTGCCCGCGCGCGGATTTTGTCCAGCGCGGCGATGGCCTCGCTGCGGTCGGCGCCGTCGGGGAGGTATTCGTTCATGGCTTCGGCGTAGTTCAGGAGCATTTCCACGAAGCGGTACACGGGGAAGCTGTGGTTGGTTTGCCCTTGCACGCCGCTGTTGTTGATGGAAATGTTTTTCGGATCCATGAACTTGCGCAGGAACAGGCCGGTGTGGGCGTAGCCGTTGAGGAACTCCTGCCCGAAGGATCCGTCTTCGCCCCGCCATGGGTTAAACGTGATCCCGCTGAACATGGAACCGTTGTACCAAAGTGAATGGTAGAACCGGGAGTCGCGGTTTGCGTATGGCTGCTGCGGATCAAATCCCGAAGCTGCGTTCACCAGGAACTGCCCGTTTCCGTCCAGTTTCGGCACGCCGTACTCGTCGGTCTGATATACCGGGTAGCCGTCTTTGGTCTCGAAGCACGCGGCGTAGTTGTAGGTGGGAAGGGTGTAGGAAGCGTCGCCCGAGCGCTGCATGGCGCCGGGCAGTTGCCATTTATCGAGCTCGTTGGTGAGGCCTTTCCGGGCGTAACCGAGGATATATTCCGTATTCACCCGCGTGATGAATACGTTGAACCAGCCCATCGCTTTCATGGAACCGGGATAGGTGACCCGGGTGCCGAAATAGTTATTGGGCTCCGTTCTCACCACCAGGCTATACACCGGCGCGCCGTTTTCGTCGGTATGATCGATCACGGCTTTTGCCGCCTCAGCCGCCGCGAGCCAGCGGTTGGCATCGTAGCCGCCCCACGACCAGGGGCTTTCGCTGCCGGAGGTGTTGCTGTTGAAGAGCGGGCTGGCGAGGTGCAGCATCACCCGGGCTTTCACAGCTTTGGCCATGCCGCTGGTCACGCGCATGTAGTCGCTGCCGGTTTGCCGCGCCGGCAGGTTGGCTGCCGCACGGTCGCATTCGTCGCTGATGAACTTTTGCATCTCGGCGAGGCTCGCGCGGCCGGAAAGCAATTCGGGGGAATCGCGTGTCAGCACTTTCGTGATCAGCGGCACGCTGCCGTACCAGCGAACGAGCTCCGCATAAAAATAGGCGCGCAGCAGCACGGCTTCGTACTTCAGGCGGTCGCGCACTTCAACGGAGTTCATATATTGCTCCGGGTCTATTGGCACATTGTCGATCTTGCTGAGGAAAAGGTTGCAGGCGCGGATGGCGGCGTAATAATCGGCCCAGCGCTTGAACTTGTCGGGCATGCTGGTGGGATTGTAGGCGCCTACGTGTACGTTGTTCACCCATCCCCACCAGGGGCGCGATTCACCGTCGTCGGTGCAGGCGTCGAGATACACGTTGTTATCCCAGCTGTAGGGGATGCGGCGGTAAATGTCCGTGAGGAATTCCTTGGTGTATTTGGCGTTGGTAAACACCCTTTCCTCATTCAGGTCGCCGGATTCCGCTTTGTCGAGCAGCCCCGCGCCGTCTTTGGTGCACGACGCGAGCGTGAGGAGCAGGAGGAAGTATGTCAGTTTTTTGATACTCGTTTTCATGATTGCTGTTTTACAAGGTTACTCTGACGCCCACGTTCCAGGTTCTCAGCTGGGGATAGGCTTTGCCGATCTCGCTGTCGGATTCAGGGTCCCAGTTCATCATTTTGTCCCAGGTGATGAGGTTGTTTCCGTTCACGAAAAAGCGGGCGCTTGACATGCGCATGCGCGACAGGAGCGGCTTGCGCAGGTTGTAGCCGATCTCTACCGTTTTCAGCCGTACGTAATTCCGCGTATACAGCCAGTAAGTGGATTTGCGGTGGTTGTTGGTATTTTCCGTGGGGTGAAGGCGGGGATAAGTGGCTTTGTCCCAGCTGGAAGGATCATCGGGGTTGTACCTGCCGAGGTGATGGCGCATCACTTTCCCGAGCTGGCTGAATTCCCACACCGCGTCTTCCCTGAAATACATATCCGCCCCGCCCGCGCCCTGGAACAGCGCGCTGACGTCAAACCCTTTGTAGCTGCCGCCTACGGTGAGGCCGTAAATGAATTCCGGAACAACTCCCTTGCCGATGGCGCCTTCATCGTAGCTGTCGATCAGCCCGTCGCCGTTACGGTCGGCGTACTTGATATCGCCGGGATACACCACGCCGTAGGAAGGAATGGGCATTTTGCTTTTGAGTACAGGGAAACCGCCTTCCAGTTGCAGCTGTCCGTTGGCATCCAGCTCGAAATCGTCCATGGAATACAGGCCGATGTCGGTCAGCCCGAAGTGCTGGCCGATCTGGCGGCCTTCCCTTTTCTGCCAGTCATACCGTTTGCCTTCTTCGTCAATCCGCTGGATAACGTTGCGGGCGAAGGTGAAGTTGCCTTTGAAGAAGTAGGTGAAGTCGCCTTTCTTGTCGTTGAACCCAAGCTCCATGTCAAAGCCTTTGTTGCGCACGCGTCCGAGGTTTTCGGGGGGCAGGCCCTGACCGTCTTTCCGGGTGTCGTTCTGGGGGTTGTTCATGCCGAACACGAGGGGGACGGAATAAGGGATGGCGAGGATGTCGCGGCGGTTTTCCGCGAAAACATCGGCCGTCAGGGTGATGCGGTTATCCCACATCCGCGCATCGAAACCAATATTGGATTTTTTCGCGCGTTCCCAGGTTACGAAAGCGTTGCCGGGCTGCCCTTCGATAATGCCCCTTTCTGAACCGGGCTGCTCGCCCCAGTAGATCCTCCAGCCGTCTTCGGCCGGTGCATAATTGTACCGTTGCTCGTAGAGATAGTTAAACTTCCCGATCCTGTCGTTGCCAATCTCGCCATATGAGCCTCTGATTTTCAGGTAGTTGACGAAATTATCCCTTCCCCAGAACGCTTCTTCGGAAGCTACCCATCCCAGCGAAACCGCCGGGAAAAATCCGTATCTCCGGCTGGGATCGAATTGCATGGAGCCGTTGTAACCGGCGTTCACTTCAAACAGGTATTTATTCCGGTATCCGTAAGTGGCGCGCCCCACCCAGCCCAGGTACCCCGTGGGGATCCTGGCTTCTTCAAACTGCTGGATCTGCTGGTACAGCACCATGGCCGTTACCGCATGATCGCCGAAGGTGCGGTTGTAATTCAACGACCCTTCGAAATGCTGCCGCCGGAAGCCTGGCTTCCGGTCTGTCGAAATGGAAATTTCCGTGGCGTTTTTGTTGAGGAGGTACTGCCCGAAACGGGTGTACTCATACAACAAAGGCTTCTCCACGATGTCGCGCCGCGATTCGATGGAGCTGACGAAACCTACCAGCGTGCGGAACGACAAGCCCTTGGTTATCTTGTTCAGGTCTTGCTTGATGGTGAAAGCACCTTCCAGTACGTTCTTGTTGCGGTGGCGGTTGCCGAACTGCGAGAGCAGGGCATACGGCGACAACCGGCTTTCGTCGGAACGCCCGCCGATGCTGCCATCCGGGTTGATGTAAGATTGAAAATTCGGGGGCAGCCTTCTCAGTTTATCGAACAGGTCTTCTTCGAAGTTGGGCTGTTTCCTTTCCTCGAACCGCCCGGTCAGATCGAGCCCCAGTTTGAGCGTGGGGTTCACGGTGAAGTCGAGGTTGGAGCGGAAGGTCATGCGGTCGTACACCGTATTGGTCGGGTAACGGGAATTGCTGAATTCCTTGTACAGCCCTTCCTGGTGGAGGTGGTTGGCGGAGATAAAGTACGACAGCACCTCGTTGCCGCCTCTTACGCTCACATTCGACAGCTGCTGCCAGGAAGCCTTGCGCATGAAGTCTTCATAATAGTCATTGTCCGGGTGCGTGTACGGCGAGTTCTTCAGGCGGTAATGCTCGAGGTCGCTGGCGGTATATTCGGCTGGTTTGCCTTCGTTTTTCAGCGCTTCGTTGGTGAGCAGCGCGAAATCGTAGGAGCCGAGGTAATCGGGTTTGCGGATGGGTTGCTGCACGGCGGCCTGCGTCGAAATAGACAGTACCGGCCGGCCGGGGGCGCCGCGTTTGGTGGTGATGAGGATTACGCCGTTGGCGCCGCGGACGCCATACACCGCTGTGGCGGATGCGTCTTTGAGCACGGAGAAGGTCTCAATGTCGGTGGGATCGATCTGCTGCCATTCCCTTTCCACCCCGTCGACCAGCACCAGCGGCGCGGTAGTATTGGTGGTGGCCATCCCGCGGATGTAGATCTGCGCATCGTCGGCGCCCGGTTTGCCGGAGCCCATGACGGTTACCACGCCGGATACACGCCCGGCGATGGCGTTGGAAAGATTGGGGGTGGATGCGCGCTGCAGTTCTTCGGCTTTCACCTGGGAAATGGCGCCTACCACGCTGGCTTTCTTCTGTGTACCATAACCGACCACCACATAATCGCCGAGCTTGGTGGCGTCGGATTCGAGGGTGATGTGTACGATGGATTTAGCGCCAACCGTCACTTCCTGGGTCACATAGCCCACGTATGTGATTTGCAGCACGGGGGCGTTGCCGGTCAGCGTGATTTTGAACTCGCCTTTGGGATCGGTGACCGTCCGGTTGGAGGTGCCTTTCTCCGTGATGCCGGCGCCGATCAGGAGCTCGCCGGCGGCGTCCACCACCTTCCCGGTGATGGTTTTGCTCTGAGCCATCGCTGCCGGGATGGAAAAACAGAGCAGTATGAGGAACGTTAGTATTTTTTTCATCTGTCTTGATTTTATTGCCAATCCGGGTTTTGGCGCATTTGCGGATTACGGTTCATTTCGATTTGCGGGATCGGGAAGAAGTAATGTTTCTTGTCGAACAGCTTCTGTTCCACCTGCACGGTCGGGTCATACGTAAATGAGCCATCGCCGTTGCGGGTGATTTCCACGCCGCGGATGAATTTCGGCAGGGTTTCGATCGTCATCCACCGCCTTACATCGAAGTACCGGTGATCCTCAAAAGCCAGTTCTATCCTGCGTTCGTTGCGGATGAAATCGCGCAGGGTAGTTTGGTTCAGTGCAACGCCGCGGTTGGCCATCGCCGTTTCGACGGTGGGCATGCCCGCGCGCTCGCGTACGAGGTTCAGCGCCTGAACGGGCGTCAGTCCGCCGGACGCAGCCACATAAGAGGGCCCGCCAGCTTCGTTTCCGGCTTCGGCGAGGTTGAGCAGCACTTCCGCATACCGGAAATACACCCAGTTGTGATAAGTATTGCCGTTGCCCTGTGCGGGGTTTACGTTGGCGTAATCCATGAATTTGTTGAGGTAATATCCCGTTTCGGTTTTGGCGTTTCCGCTGGCATTCACACCGCCGGTGAAGATCTGGAACGTGTAATTGTTCTGACCGGCGAAGCGGTTGTAACGCGCGCCGTTATAAATGATGCTGGCGTAGAACCGGGGATCGCGGTTGGCGTAGGGTGCAGCGGCGTGCGTGGCGTTGTTCCAGCTGAAAAGCGTGCCGTCCGCCATCTCATAGGCGTCCACGAGGTCCTGGGAAGGACAGGTGCCGCCTCTCGCGTTGGTAAACCCAGCCGGGAAGTTGTCGTTTTCCGTATCGCGGTTGGGCGTGCGCAGCCGGGCGAAGATAAGCTCGCGGTTGGTGGTGCCGGCGCCCCAGGCGTTGAAGAAGCTGGAATAGTTCGTTTGCCCGTTGGCGCCGGGTTTGTAGAGCGTATACCAGTTCAGGTTCACGACGTCCTGCGCGGCCTGGGCGGCAATCGCCCAGCGGTCGGCCACGGGCGTGGTGTAGGCCGTGAGGGAATCCGCGCCGGCGCGGTTGTAAAGCGGGCTGGCGGCGTACAGCAATATTTTCGCTTTGAGGGCCAGGCAGCTGCCCCTGTCTGCACGGCCCACTTCATTCGGCTCATAATAGGGCTCTTCGGGCAGCAGGGCAAACGCCGCGTCGCAGTCGCGAACGATGAAATCCACGACCGACTTCACCGAGTTGCGGGGAATGAGCACATCTTCGGAAGCTTCGAACGATCGGTCCACGATCGGGATGCCGCCCCAGCGCTGGAAGAGGAACCAGTGGTGGAGGGCGCGAAGGAAGAGCGCCTCGCCCATCATGCGGTTACGGAAACGGTCGGTAACGGTGGAGGGCAAAAGATGGAGGTTTTTGATGGCGGTGTTGGCTTTGCGGTTGCCATGATAGCCGCCGTACTTCATCCAGGCGCCGATCTCACCCGCGCCGTCGCCCGCGCGCCAGTATTTCATGTTGGAAGGGTTCCAGTTGCCGGCGCTCATGCGCTGCGCAGCGGAAGGAACGGTTTTGTTGGTGGAAACGTGCATCGCTTCGTCGGTCGCGGAAGCCAGCATGGCGTTGCCGTCGAGCCAGTTGAAGGAATTGGACACGTCTGCCGGGAGGTCGGTGTAGGCGTTGTTGATGAAGAGCTCGGCCCGGCCGGAGTCGCTGAACACGAACTGGGCGGATTTGAACTCCACCGGCACCACGTTCAGCGGTTTCATGCAGGATGCCGCCGCCAGGCAGATGGGTATGGAAAGTATCGTCAGGTTACGTTTTTTCATTTTCAAGCTTTTAGAAGGTGACACTGATACCGGCGTTGATGATGCGCTGGATCGGATACAGCACGTAGTGGCTGGAGCGGGCTTCGGTGTCTACCAGGCCGGTGGACGACCAGGTGAAGAGGTTGTAGCCGCTGGCGTAGATGCGCGCATTGTCGAGCCGGATCTTTTCCGCGAATTTTTTCGGCAAGGTATATCCCAGTTCCAGCGTTTTCAGCCGTACCATGTTGCCATCGCGCAGCCAGTAGGTGGAAGTGCGCTGGTTGTTGGCTTTGTTGCTGAGGGAAAGGCGCGGATAAGTGGCGTTCGCCTGGCTGGAAGGATCTTCCGGATTGAAGCGCCCAAGGTGATGGTCGCGCACGGTGCCGTTGTCGTGGAATTCCCATACGGATTCGCCGGTGAGGCCCAGCTGCTGGCCGTTTTGGCCGGTGAACAGCAGGTTGAGGTCGATGCCCTTGAAACGGAGCCCCAGTCCCGCGCCGTATTGCAGCGTGGGGAAGTTCCCCTGGCCAAGGTATACTTCGTCGTATGCGTCAATCACGTTGTCGCCGTTCTGGTCTTTGTATTTGATGTCACCCGGACGAACCTGTCCGAACGTCTGCGTGGGGCTCGCGTCGATCTCGTCCTGGTTCTGGAACAACCCGAGGGCTTCCAGTCCGTATATGGCGTCGAGCGGGCGGCCGGTACGGGCCTGGTACGCGAAGCGCGGGATTTCCTCGCCGCGGTTGATCACTTTGTTTTCCGCGCGCGTCACCGTACCGAGGAGCGAAACCTCGAGGCCGCCGAACTGCTGGGTATACCGCAGCGATGCGTCGAAGCCTTTGTTTTCGATGATCCCGATCGGGAAATCCGGGAAACGGATACCCATCAGATAGGGAAGGGCGGGCTGGATCATGATGTCGGTATTCTTTTCGTAGAAGTAATCAAACGTCACGTTCAGCCTGTTCTTCAGGAACACCGCATCTATCCCCACATTCGTTTTATGTACCTTTTCCCAGGTCACGTTGTCCAACGCGAAGGCCGTTTCGTTCCAGCCGCTGTAGCCCACCGACGTATACCCGAAATTCACGCCGCCGGCGCCTGCGTATTTCTGGAACCAGAGGAAATATCCCCCGATATCGTCGTTGCCGGTGATGCCGTACGAGCCGCGCAGCTTGAGGAAGTTGATCCAGGAATTATCCTTCAGGAAATTTTCTTCCGTCAGCACCCAGCCCAGCGAAGCCGCGGGGAAGAAACCGAATTTGTGGCCGGGCAGGAATTGTTCGGATCCCTGATAACCGAAATTGAATTCGGCGAGGTAACGTTTGTTGAACGCGTAAGACACGCGCCCGTTGCCGCCGAGGTAAGCCCTGGGGATATTGGTGCCGTCTTCCGTGGAAATAATCCGCTGGTTCATCGCCACAACGGCAGACACGGCGTGGAGTCCAAACGTGCGCTGGTAGTTCAGCGCGCCTTCATAGTTGAGGATACGGCGGGTGGAAGGGTATTCCACGCCGGACGACATCTGCGAATCCGACCCGGTTTCCACGTATTTGATGCTGCCGTCAGGATTATATTCCACGTCGCCGCTGGGCTGGCGCAGGTCAAACACTTTGAAGCCTTTGCTGCGGTTGGTCACCATGTCGTACCAGCTGTCGAACGCCACGGTACCCTGCACGGAAAGTCCGGGGGTAATGAAGTCGAGCTCGTGTTTGGCGCGGAGCGTGGCAAACATGCTGCGGACATAATACAGTGAATACCCCTGCCGGTTCAGGAGGCCGTAAGGGTTGGCGGACCAGTCCTTCGTACCGCCCAGCTTGCCATCTGGCGTGAACACGGGGAAGGCGTTGGGTGGCGTTTTGTAGAGCGAGCGGAAAACGCGCAGCGCCGCGTCGCCACGGGCGCCGGGATAGGTACGCTGCTCTTGCCTGCCGGAGATATCGAGCGAAATGCCGAATCGTTTGTTCACATTCACATCGATGTTGGACCGGAGGGTGATCATGTTGAAGTCCGCATTGGTATTATAAGTATTGGCGGATTTGTCGACTTTATACAGCCCGCTGTTGCCGGTGTATCCTGCGGAAAGGAAGTAGCGGGCGTTTTTATTGCCGCCTTCCACGCTGGCGCTGTAACGCTGTTGCCAGGTGGATTTGTTCATGTATTGGTCGTACCAGTTGATGTCGGGGTAGAGGTAGCGGTCCATATCGGATGCGTAAATCCCCATCGACGCGTTCTTGTATTTCTCCAGGTCGCTTTCGCTGTATCGCGGCGCATTCCCGTCGTTGGTGAGCGCTTCGTTGTAGAGTGTGGCGTAGTCGTACGAATTGAGGAGGTTGGGCTTTGTGGTAGGGGCCTTGACGCCGGCGCGTGCGTTGAAGGTGATCTTGATTTTGCCTTCCTGTCCGCGTTTGGTGGTGACGAGGATGATGCCGTTGCCGCCCCGCAGCCCGTATTGCGCCGTAGCCGCAGCGTCTTTCAGGACGGTGATGCTTTCGATTTCGTTGGGATCGAGGAAGTCCATGCTCCGTTCGAATCCGTCGATGAGGATCACGGGGCTGTTGGTGCGGAAGGTGCGTTTGCCGCGCATCTGGAAGGTGGCGCTTTCGTCGCCGGGCTCGCCGTTGTTCTGCATGACGAATAGTCCCGACAGCAAACCTTGAAAGCGGTTTTCGTTGTTGATGACCGGCACGTTTTCTACGGAAGCGCCCCTGATCTGCGAGAAAGATCCCGTTACTTCCTGCAGCAGTTGTTTGCCGTTGAAAGTATGGATGCGAGTGGAACTGTCGGGCTTCTGCGCTGCGGCTGACAGCGAGAGGCTCAGGCAGATGATGACCCCGATGGAAGCTCTCAGATACAAATGGTATTTGAGCAGGGCCATGCTGGATACTGATCTTTTCATAGCGTGAATGTTCAATTGATGGTATTAATACGTGTTCTGATTTCGGTTGAAAAGGGACGCAGATAGCCCATCCGCGCCCTGCCGGGGCGGTTGAAGGATGGATGATATGCATGTCCGGGCTGTGTCCTGGCACGGAGGCGTGTCAAGAAAATCGGTGCGTCACGGGACAGGAATAATACAGCGGTACAGGCTGGTTATCAGCTGGTGCAAGTCATGTGTTTCGTCATAATAATTTACTGTTTCGAACGTGGTATTACTTTGTGGAACTATATTTGCGACGGTTAACTTAGTCAAACTTATAACGCTAAATCGATTTTTTTACGGAAACGTTTCCGTGAAAAGCGGGTTGTTTTGCGTAACATGTCGTTGGAAAAGCGTTATTTTATAAGAGGTTCGAGCAGATTCATGAATAAGATTGACATCAGATATCTGGCAAAGGAACTGAATCTCGCCATTTCTACAGTATCACGTGCATTAAGGGATAGCCATGAAATAAGCCCCGAGACGAAGGAGAAGGTGTTTGCCCTGGCCAAGCGGCTGAATTACCAGCCGAATCCGAATGCCAGCGGTTTGCGCGGACAGAAGTCGAAAATTATTGCAGTGGTGATCCCGGATATGGTGAATGATTTCTTTTCGCTTGTCATCAGCGGGATCGAGAAGATCACGCAGGCACAGGGGTATCATTTCCTCCTGTATTTCACCCATGGCGATCACGCCCTGGAAGTTTCTTTCATCAATACGCTGGCGAATGGCCGGGTGGATGGCGTGCTGCTTTCCATCACCGACGAAAACAACAATAACGAGCACCTCGAAGAGTTGAACCGCAAAGGCATCCCGCTGGTGCTGTTCGACCGGGTGAGCGAGCGGCTGGATAATGTGAAGGTGACGTCCGACAACTACGAAAGCGCCGTCACCGCCACGCGGCACCTTATCGATACGGGTTGCAAAAAGATCGCTTACCTGAAGGTGCATAAGAGCATTCCCGTAGGCACAATCCGGGAAAGCGGCTACCTGGAGGCGCTGGAGAAATATTCGAAGCAGCCGGCGCCGCTCATCCTGGAATGTACCAACGACAACGACGAAGCGTTCGCCGCCATCCGCAACATGCTGGAAAAGGAAAAGCCCGATGGCATATTTGCATCGCTGGAAAAGCTGGCGGTAGTGTGTTACCGGGTGTGCGAGCAGGTGCAACTGAAAATTCCGGAAGATATTAAGGTCATCAGTTTTTCTAATCTGCAGACGGCGGCGCTGCTGAATCCTTCGCTTACCACCATCACCCAGCCTGCATTCGAAATCGGGGAAACCGCGGCGCGGGAGTTGCTGCGTATTATCCGGAAAAAGGGCGGGGCGAAAGGAGATGTGGTGCTGAAATCGCGGCTGATTGAAAGAAGATCGACCTCAAAATAATTGCTATATCCCGATATTAATTGCTGTTAACATGTAATGAATGTAGGGGTAGATGAAGAAAATTTTGCACCACAATAGACATTTTATTGTATTTTGTGCAACGAATCAACCATTTGTATAGAATCAATCAACCAATTTGGGGCTTGCTTTGGAGGATATTGAATTACTTACACGAATAGGCAGAGACGATCACCAGGCTTTTACAGAACTTTACGAGCGTTACTGGGACCGGTTGTACGCTTCCGCGTATTTTCACCTGAAAGATGCGGAGGCGGCGGAGGAATTGGTGCAGGACGTTTTCGTGAACATCTGGCAGAAGCGTGGCGAACTGACCGTTCAGTCGGTGCAGCCCTATCTGGCGGCGATGCTCCGCTACGCCGTATTCCGCCATCTCGACAATGCCCGCCGCCGCCGCGAGCACCATCACGCCGCACAGCGCTACACGCCGCATGCGCAAGCCCCCGGGCAGATCGACGACAAGCTGCTGCTCGAAATGGTCGGCAAGCTGAGCGACCAGCTCCCCAAAAAGTGCAGCCTGGTTTTCCGCGCCAGCAAACTCCACGACCGCGCGCTGCCCGATGTAGCCGAAGAAATGGGCATCTCCCTCAAAACCGCCGAAGCCCATCTTACCAAAGCCCTCAAATCCATCCGGATCAGCCTTGGCAGGGCATTTCATCTCTTTTTCTGATTCCGTGCCACATTATTATAAAAAATATTTAACATTCACTAAGGGTAATCCTTTTTGAGACGACTCTATACTTACAGCAGATGGATCATCAACGCATAGCAGAACTGGCCGGAAAATTCCTGGCAGGCACCGCCTCCGAAGCGGAGCAGGCGGAATTGCACGCCTGGTACGACAATGTCGCCGCTTCCGGCGAATTACCGGGAGATGCCGCCGCTGTACGACGCAGGATGCTGGAGCAGGTGCAGCAACGCACCCGGCCCGTTCGCCGCATATGGCCCAGGCGCCTCGCCGCCGCGGCTGTGCTCGCGGGAATATGTGCTGCGGGTTGGTACCTGCTGCGATCCACGCCATCTCCCAATACAACCGCCATCACCGGGATGATGGCCGACGTTCGCCCCGGCGGCGACAAGGCCACGCTCACCCTGGCTGACGGTTCCGTGATTGAACTGGATACCGCCCGCAATGGTGCGCTCGCCGCACAAGGCGGCGCTACGGTAGCGAAGGCGGCGGGTACTGAATTGGTGTACGAAGACGAAGCCGCGGCAGATGGCCCCCCGGTATACAACACCATCGCCACACCCAGGGGCGGTCAGTTCCAGGTGCGCTTGCCCGACGGCAGCCGCGTTTGGCTCAACGCCGCTTCGCAATTGCGTTTCCCGGCATCGTTCAGGGGCGCGGAAAGGCGCGTGGAACTGCGGGGCGAAGCATTCTTCGACATCCAGGGAGATCCGGCGCATCCCTTCATCGTGGCCATGCCCGATATGGAAGTGGCTGTGCTCGGCACGCAATTTAACGTGTCGGCATACGAAAGCGAGAAACAGAAAACGGTACTGCTGCAAGGCGCCGTGCGCCTGCAATCGCCGCAGCATGCGGTGACGCTGAAACCAGGGCAGTCGGCCCGGTGGGACCGCGGCAGCCGTATGACCGTGGAAGATGATCCTTATGCGGAAGACGCAGCGGCGTGGAAAGACGGCATGTTCATTTTTACGAAAGCGCCGCTGGCCGAAATTATGATGCAATTAAGCCGATGGTATAACATCGAAGCAAGATATGAGACGGAAACATTGAAGGGAGTTGTATTCACAGGACAAATCTCCCGCGGGGAAAATTTATCAGAAGTATTGAAAATGTTGGAAATGACGGGTACCATTCATTTCCATACCGAGAACAGGATTGTAACGGCCAGGCCGTAAGTGATCCTCATAAGCCAAAATCTGGAAGCTGTTCCATCGTGACGCATTCGCAGTTGCTATTTGTAATGTTTTAAACGTACTGTACCAGTATGAGAAGTACCTATTATCTTAATTCGCCCCCAGGGGCGGGCAGGCGGAGCATTGTCCGTACTGCATGCTTCATCCTGCTATTGATACTCGCGGCCGGACAGGCCGGAGCGCAGCAGGTGACCCTTACCGTGAAAGACATGCCGCTGTCCGGAGTCTTCCGGGAGCTGCGGAAACAGACAGGGTATTCCTTCATCTACAACAACGCCAGCCTGAAGGATGCCAAACCCGTGACCCTGCGTGTCACCAACGCCAGCCTGCAACAGGCGCTGAACGCGGCGCTGGAAGGGCAGCCGGTGTCTTATTCCATCAACAACAAAACCGTCATCCTCAAGGCCGGCGAGCCTGTGCGCAGGCAGGAGCCGGAGAAGGAGGCCAGCAACGACCCGGTGGAAGTGAAAGGCCGGCTGATCGACGCGAAAACGCAGGAACCTATTGTGGGCGCCACCATCGTCGTGAAAGGCACTTCCAGGGGCATGGTATCGGGACTGAAAGGGGAGTTCGCCATCCAGGTAAATCCCGGCGAGCAGCTGCAGATTAGCTACCTGGGGTTCGAATCGCAGACGGTGACGCCGAAAGCGGGAGAGGCGCTGACCATCTCTCTCAAGGCTTCGCAGCAGTCCATCAAAGACGTGGTAGTGACGGGGATGTACAGCCGACCGAAGGCCAACTTCACCGGCGCGGCTTCTTCGTTTACGAGAGAAGATCTCAACAAGGTGACCAACAACAACGTCCTGACCGCGCTCAGCGCGCTGGATCCCTCGTTCCAGATGCCCGACAATCTCAATTTCGGCTCCAACCCGAACGCGCTGCCCGAAGTAACGCTGCGCGGCGGCAACAGCCTGGTAGACCTCAGCGCGGGTAACAACGCCAATACTTTCAACTACGCCAATTCACCGAACGTGCCCCTGTTCATCCTCGATGGTTTCGAGGTGAACCTGCAGCGCATCAACGACCTCGACCTGAACCGCATCGCGAAAGTGGATATCCTCAAGGATGCTGCGGCTACGTCGATCTACGGTTCGCGCGCGGCCAACGGGGTGATCGTGATCGAGACCGTCCGCCCGCAAAGCGGCCGCCTCAACATCACCTACAGCGGCAACGTGAACGTGGAAGCACCGGACCTGCGCGGGTACGACCTGCTGGACGCCCGCGAGAAATTGAATTTTGAGCGCAGCATCGGCACGTATGATAATACCTGGAACTGGCAGGATGAGAATTATAAACTGTACTACAACCACCGCCTCGGGGAAGTGGAGCGCGGCGTGAATACCGACTGGATGGCGTTGCCGCTGCGGGCAGCCGTTGGCCAGAAACATAACATTTACGTGGAAGGCGGCGGGAACGAGGCGCTGTATGGCGTCAACCTCAGCTACGATCAGCGGGAAGGCGTGATGAAAGGCTCGGACCGCCGGAATATCATGGCGGGTACGTACCTGAGCTACCGGTACAAGAACCTGCAATTCCGCAATGAACTTTCCCTTGGTTTCAACAAGGCCAACAATTCGCCCTACGGGCATTTCCGTCAATACACACAGCTCAATCCGTACTGGACGCCTTACGACGAGCATGGCAATATGAAAATGTTCCTGGAGGAAGTATACGGCCCCAGCGGCAACCGGCTTTCCCAGTTCGACCTGTACGACAACCTGGACGGGCAGAACCCCGGCAGAGCGCTCAACCCGTTGTACAACACGACGCTGAATACAGTGGACAACCGCAGCTATTACAACCTCACCAACAATTTCGTGCTGATCTGGCAGGCGAAGCCCTGGCTCCGCGTGAACGCCAGGCTGGCGTATATGCGCCAGAACGACGAAGCGAACGTGTTCCGGCCTGCGCAGCATACGGCATTCGTACAAACGCCGACCTTCGAGAAAGGCAGCTACACCCGTTCGACGGGGATCAATACTTCGCTGGACGGCTTCCTGGGCGCGGACATAAACAAGTCTTTTGGCAAGCATAGCATTTACAGCACATTGGCGACCAACCTTCAGGAGCAAGCTTACAGCACGGCTACGGTGAAAGTGGTTGGGTTCCCCAACCCACGTATGGACCAGTTCATCCTCGGCGGCAAGTACGCGGAAGGTGACCGGCCTTTCGGAATGGAGAGCACCGCGCGCCTGGCCGGCTTCATCGGCAACCTGAGTTATTCTTACGATAGCCGTTACCTGGTCGACGTATCGTACCGGGTGGATGGCTCGTCGCGCTTTGGGTCCGAACGCCGCTTCGCGCCTTTCTGGTCGGTGGGCCTCGGTTATAACCTGCACCGCGAATCCTTCATCCGGGATATTTCTTGGATCAACCGCCTGAAATTGCGCTATACCTTCGGCTATACCGGTTCCCAGAATTTCGACAGTTACCTGGGCGTTACCACCAGCCAGTACTTCCCGATGTCCGACTACCGCGGCATCGTGGGCTCGGGCCTGATGGGCTACGGCAACACGGCGCTGGGCTGGCAGCAAACGCGCAAGTCTAACTTCGGTGCAGACATTACCCTGTTCAACAAGCTGGACGTGACGGCCAACTACTTCGTAGACCGCACCCAGGGCAGCATCGCCCGGATCTCCACGGCGCCGTCTACCGGTTTCCCTTTCTATTATGAGAACATGGGCGATGTGCTGAACAAAGGATGGGAAGTGAGCGCCCGTTACAATATCATCAACAGCGTGAATAGCCGCGACAACTGGTCGGTGTTCGTGAATGCGTTCCAGGTGAAGAATTCCATCGAAAGGGTTTCCAATACCATCGCGCAGATGAACAAGCGCGCGGATACGACTTTATCGTCCACGCCGCTGCCGCGCTATGCCGCGGGGCAATCCACCACGGCCATTTGGGTGGTGCCCAGCCTGGGCATCGATCCTTCCACGGGCGAGGAGATCTTCCTTACCCGCGACGGCAGGCTTACCAACACCTACAGCCCGCTCGACCAGATCATCGTTGGCGACAGGCAGCCGAAAGTACAAGGCACCTTCGGTACCAACGCCGAGATCCGTGGCGTGGGGCTGAACGTATTTTTCCGGTTCCGCTATGGCGGGCAGGCGTATAACCAGACGCTGATCGACCGGGTGGAGAACGTGAACGCCTCCATGTATAACGTAGACCGCCGGGTGGCGGAAGAGCGCTGGATGAAGCCGGGCGACGTGGTGTTCTTTAAAGGCATCAGGAATGCTTCCGGCGGCAACAATGGCCTCACGCGCGCATCTTCCCGCTTCGTGCAGGATGATAATGAGCTGAGCTGCGAGAGCCTGTCGGTGTATTACCGTTTCCCGGACGGGATGATGGACAAGTATCGCATGAGAAACACCCGCATCACGTTCTTCACGGGTGATCTGTTCCGGTTCTCCAGCATCCGGCGCGAGCGCGGGCTGGATTATCCTTTCTCGAAAACTTATACGCTCCAAATTCAAACTACTTTCTGATATGAAACAATACCGCATACTGATATTGGGGGGAATGATGGCAGCAGCTTCCATGCTGGGCGCCTGTTCCAAGTGGCTGGATGTGACGCCGAAAACGCAGATGAAGGAAGACGAGCAGTTTTCTTCCCGCCAGGGTTATATCGATGCCTTGTTCGGTATCTACCAGCGTTCGGCAGCGGATTCGCTGTACGGCAACAACCTTTCGTTCGGACTGGTGGAATTACTGGCTGGCCGCTACGAAAACAAGGCGGGCACGGGTAACTGGTATGGCCAGCTCGCGCGTTACAATTATACTTACAACGCCACCGGGCTGAATGTGGAAAACGAGATAGCGGAGATCTGGGCCACTTCTTACGCCTGCATCGCCCAGGCGAACTATATCCTGCGGAATGTCGACAACGGGAAATCGCTCCTCGGCGAACAGGCCTACCGGATCATCAAAGGTGAGTCTCTGGCATTGCGGGCTTTCCTGCACTTCGACCTGCTGCGGCTGTACGCACCCGTTCCCGGCCCGGCTAACGATGCCCAACCAGCCATTCCGTACATGGACGCATTTACGATTATGCCGAAAGAACGGCAATCCGTAGCACAGATACTTACCCGTATCGAAGCGGAGCTGCTGGAAGCGGAGGAATTGCTGTCTGTCCACACCGATATCGACCAGATTGCCAATAACCAGAATTCCACCAGCGGCGACCTTTTCCTCATGTTCCGGCAAAACCACCTGAATTACTGGGCCGTAAAGGCATTGCTTGCCCGTATGTACCTGTATAAAGGCGATAAGCCGAATGCGCTCAAATACGCACAGGAAGTGATTGCCAGCAATAAATTCCGCCTGATGACCGCCGCCGACGTGGTTAGCACCGATCCTGCGGCCATCGATTCCGACCTTACCCTGACCCGCGAGCACATCTTCTCGATTTATGTGTCGCACCTCAAGCGTGTATCTGACAACATTTTCAAAGCGGCGGTATCGTTCAACGACGACGGGCGCGACCTGTACAACACGCAAACGAAGATCAACACCATGTTCGAAGCGAGCATGCCGGGTTATGGAACGGATATTCGCCTGCCGGTGCAGGCGCGCTCGTTCTGGACAGTGGCAACGACCCAGGGCAACATCTACACGAGGAAGTTCCATGCGGATAATGAGCGGAACGTAAGGCAGCGCCTGGTGCCTGTGATCCGCGTGCCGGAAATGTATTACATCGCAGCCGAAGCTTCCGCCAATCCCGACGACGGACTGGGATTCCTCAATGCCGTCCGCTCCGCGCGTGGCCTCCCCGAGCTCGCCTCTTCCACCAACCTGGAAGCGGAAATCATGAAGGAGTACCGGAAGGAATTTTACGGCGAAGGGCAACTCTGGTATTACTTCAAGCGGAAAAATACCGCCACGATCCCCGACGGCGTGGGTGGCACGATGACAGAAACGAAATACATTTTTCCCCTGCCGCTGGATGAGATCCAGTTCGGTAAATAAATTCGAGCAACATGAAACTCAGATATATTGCCATATTGTCTGCCTTCGCATCTCTTGCGGCCTGCAGACAGGACGACCGGCTGATGTACCAGCAGGATTCGCGGATCTATTTCACCAAGAACGTCGTGAACGCCGACAGCCTCGTGTATTCCTTCGCCGTGAAGGATGCATCGCTGATGAAAGACACGGCATGGATCACGCTGCGCATTATGGGCTTGCCTGCTGATAAAGACCGCGCCATCAACATCGCCGTTTCGGACACTTCCACGGCGAAACTGGGATACCACTTTGAGATGGGGCCGCTGGTCATGCCGGCGGATTCTTTCCAGAAGCGTATTCCCGTCATCCTGTACCGCAAACCTGGAATGAAAGATAGCATCCTGACCATAGACTTGTCTGTTCAGGAATCCGCAGATTTCAAGCCGGGGTACAACGACAAGCCCGCATCTTCGCCGATCGACCGTTTGCATTACAAGATCAGCGTGACCGACCAGTTGCTGAAACCCGCGCGCTGGGATGTGAGCCTGGCCGGCAGCTTCGGAGCGTATTCGGAGACGAAATTCCGGTTCATGATCCAGTCTACCGGCAAAACGGATTGGAACAGCACCATTTTCCCGGCTGATCAGCAATTCCTCATCCAGACGGTGAAATATGCCTTGTATAAATACGAGGAGCAATTTGGGCCGATGATAGACGAAAACGGAGATCGTGTAGAATTCCCTTAACCGATTAATCGCATTGCAATGAGAATTCAAATACTGACCCTGCTTTCGGCGGTAAGCCTGGCAGGATGTTATAAAGACAATGGAAATTACGATTACAAGCCTGTTAACAAAATCGTGATCGAAGGCGGCAGTGCGCCGGAAGCGTTGAGCGTGGTGTTCAATGACAGCCTGAAAATTTCGCCGGATATCGAGCAGTCGATGCCTGCGGCGGAGGCAGACCTGATGTATGAATGGACCGTTTACGACAACAGTCCGTCGTCCTCCTATGTTGTGCCAACCGACACTGTTTCGCGAGAGCGGAACCTGGCCATTAAAGTTGGGAGCCCTGTGTTTATCCTGGGGCAAAACTACCGGCTGGGGTATAAGGTGACGGATAAGCGCACCGGTCTTTCGGGTGTTCATTATTACAATCTCACCATCGGCAACAAATACGCCCGCGGCTGGATGTTCCTGGAGCAGATCGGCAACAATAGTGATTTTTCGATGATTCTGCCCGACGGTTCGGCAGAGCATCAAATCTATTCCACGATCAATGCCGGCCTTACCATAGGCAAGCCGGTGAAATTGGAGCTGTCGGCGTGGTCGATTACGGACGATATATCGGCTTCCTCGCGCAGGATGTACCTGTTGTATGAAAACGGCGGGATGGAGTTGAATTACCAGACACTGCAGCATAAGTTCGATTTCGGATACCTGTTCTTCCTCGCACCGGAGGTGCAGAAGCCCGTGGTGCAGACCTGGATGAGCAATACCCCTCCGGGATGGACGCCTTCGGCTTCGATGGGGATTGCGATCAACGACGGGAAGGTGCATGCCAACCTGGTGGGTGGTTTTCCGGGTTCCAAGAAGTGGGGTGGTGTTTTGCTGACGCCGGAGGGAACGCCGAATTATACCGTATCGCCTTACGTGGTGGGCGGTTCCACTTATACGGCCATTGTGCACGACAATGTGGGCAAGCGCTTCCTGTCGGTGGCCACCAGCGGGTTGCAGCGCTTTCCGACGCAGGTGAGCACGGAATTCGATATGAACAATACCGGAATGGACCTGGTGTTCATGGATTCGGCTAACGTAACAAGGTATTACAATGCCGTAATGAAAGATGCGGCCGGGGTGCCTTGGCTGCTGCAATTCAAGGCGATCGTGAATACGGGAGAATCGCCGGTGATCACGCTGGCCAAACAGCAGATGAACGCACCGGGTGCCGCGCAACTGACGGCGGCGGCGGGTTCTACTATCACCCCGCATATATTTTATGCTACCGGCAACAAAATCATGCGTTACGAAACCACTTCGAATACTGCGGCTGAGGAACATGTGTTTCCTGCAACTGAGCAGGTGACAAGTATGAAATTCCGGCGCGAGCCGGGCGGCGTTTCGAAACTGGTAGCGGCCACCTGGAACGGTACGGCGGGACGCGTGTACATTTTCGATGTGTCCAACATCGGGGATATCAGCCTGTCGGGTAACGCCTACGGCGGCTTCGGAAGAATCGTGGATATCGGTTATAAAGTACCATAAATCGAATATAGCAGATGAAAAAAATTAGCATATTGATCGGATGCCTCGCCGCAGGCATGCCCTTGTTCGCTCAGCAGGGCTTCAAATTGAAGGGCCGCGTGGCGGGCATCGAAGGAAAGAAAGTGTACCTGCGCTGGCAGGAAGGGAAGTCAAACAAGTCGGATTCTGTTGTGAGCAAAGACGGCTCCTTCTCTTTCTCCGGCAAGCTGAAGGGCGCTACGCTGCAGTTTCTGAGCGTGGAAGGCGCCCGCGGCGGATATAGCTTCATCGGGGAAAACAAACCGATGACCTTTACGGCCGACAGTAACCTGGCGAACGCCGCACTGAAGGGCTCGGCTTCACAGGCGCAGTGGCTGGAGTGGGGGAGCACCTGGAGCGGGATCACGAAGAAAGCCGGCGGATTATACCAGCGCATCGATTCCGCGACCAAAGCGAAGGACTCCGTAGGCCTGGCGCAGGCACGCCAGGGATTCGCGGACCTCGACAATGAACTGGATTCCGCGGTTACCCAGTTTGTGCGCCGCTACCCGGCATCACCCGTGTCGCCCCTGATTATCATCCACCGCTTCATCGATTACCCGAACCCGCCGAAAGTGGAGCGCCTGTTTGCCATGCTGGCCCCCGCAGCGAAAAACTCCGTTTACGGCCAGCAAATTACCGAACACCAGCGCATCGCTTCCAAAACGGGCATCGGCGCCAAGCCAGACTTCGCCCTGGCGGATACCAGCGGTAACATCGTGAAACTCTCATCGTTCAAGGGTAAATACGTGCTGGTGGATTTCTGGGCCAGCTGGTGCGGTCCCTGCCGGAAGGAGAACCCCAACGTAGTGGCGGCTTACCAGAAGTACCAAGATAAAGGCTTCACCGTGCTCGGCGTTACCCTCGACACGAAGAAGGACGCCTGGCTCGCGGCCATCGCCAAAGACGGCCTCACATGGACGCACGTGGGCGACCTCGAAGGCTGGAAGAGCCCCATCGTGGAAGAATACGGCATTCGCGCCGTGCCTACCAACTTCCTGCTGGACCCCAGCGGCAAAGTGATCGCCAAAGACCTCCGCGAACAAGCGCTGCAAGACAAACTCGAAGCCATCTTCAAGTAGCCTGCAGTCAACGCATAAAGAAAGCCCCGTACAGCGATGTACGGGGCTTTGCTATTGTCGGATTCGTTTAATTGAACATCACTTCATCCACGAACGCCCAGCCGCGGTTCCCCTTGCCAGGGTGCCACTGCGGCAGCTTCGCGATGGGTTTTACCACGATCTTCAGGCAGGAAACCTGTGTTTCAGGGAAACTGCAATCATACGTGATAGTGCTGTTGGGCTCGCCTTTCTGCCCCGGCGGCGGCGAGAGTTTCTTCAGCAGGCGGAGGTGCTTCGCGTCGGTTCCGCCCCAGACTTCAATCTGTTCCGGCGGGAAGATGTACGCATCCAGGTGCCGGAATGTACTGAAAGAAACCTGTTTCAAAGGTACCGCTTCAGCAAAGAGCACCACCGCATCCATGGGACGGCTGTTGAAACCGAGCCATTTCCCGTTGCCGTAGTTGAAATCTCCCTTCTTTTCGTCCATCAGCGTTTTGGCGCCTTCGCCAACATACTGTCCTTCCGGGAAACTGGTCAGCGCCATGCTATCTGGCCGGTAAGTGGATTGGCTGAAGGAATATTGCACCGGATCGCTGGCGTACCAGCCTTTCTTGCAGGCGATGGCGCGGACGACGGTGCTTTGAGTGAGCAGGAGGCTATCTCCAAACACGGGTGATTGCAGGGAATCCGGCGCGGAACCATCCGTTGTATAGCGGATCTCAACGCCTTTCACCGGGTGTTTCAGCACCAGTTGCATGTTTTTCCCGAAAACTGAATTGGTATTGACGAGCGTGGGCTGGTTGAGTTTGAGCCGCTCGCTGTTTTCGTTGTCGAAACCTTTCACGACCGCCACCTGCGGGAACGCGGCCTGCGCCTTTTGCATGTCTTCGGCGGTGAGCGCGGTGTTCCAGACGTAGAGCTTTTTCAGTGCGGGCGCTTTTTTGAGGGCTAGCAGGTGCTCCAGGGTAACGGGCGCGCCGGAAACGGAAAGGCTTTCCAGGTGCGGGAGTTTTGCCAGTGCGCCGAGCGTTTTGCCGGTTACCTGGGTGAAGCTCAGGTTGAGGACGCGGAGCTCTTTGAATTGCGCCAGCACTTCCAGGTCCGCATCGGTGACGGGCATTTTCTGCAGGTGTATTTCCGTGAGCTGGGCCTTTACCGGCAGCAGTTCTTTCACGGAGGCGATATCGAATTTGTCTTTATTGTACCAGTTGGCCACGAGCGGCGCGGCGTTGAGCGCCACGGGGTACAGCACGCGGTAATTGTTGTTGAGTTTGGCGATGAGGGATTCGTCTGCATGTGGCAACTGCGCGAGGCTGTTATCCGTTCCTGCGGGTTGCAGGCGGGCGGCGGCGAGGAGGCGGAGGGTATCCTGCGCGGGGAGGGCTTTCACCATTCCTTTGAAATCCGCGCCTTGTTGGATCCAGTGATGGAGGATGGCGATCTCGTCGTCCGTCAGCTGGGGTTTGCCGGCCGGCGGCATGTGTTTTTTGTCTGCTTCCGGAAGATGCAGACGCAGCATTAGCAGGCTCGCCGCGGGATCGCCGGGGATGAACAGCTTGCCGTTCTTTCCACCTGAAAGCATTTTATCTTCCGCTTTCATATCCAGCCCCCCTTTTGCTTTGGAAGGGTTGTGGCAGCTCATGCATTTTTCTTCCAGGATCGGCCTAACCACATGCGCGAACAGTTCCGCCTGTTCCAGCGGCACCTGCGGGGCCTGGTAGGCCGGTGTTACGGGCGCCAGTACGAAATTTTCCCCGTGGGTGACCACTGCACCGAAGTGCCCCGTTATCATCAATAGCGCCACCATGGCGACGGATAGCGTTTTTGGCACCCAGATCTTTATCGAATCGCGGAGCCAGTAGCAGGCCGAAGCGGTCCACAGCAACAACGCTCCGCCCCATTTATGCCAGAACAGCGCGCCATCGGCCGGGTATCCTTCTTCGCGCGACAGGAACAAACCCATCATCACGGTCACAGCCGTGCTGAGCGCGCCCAGTAAAAGGAGCCCCGCCGTCAGCTGGTCTTTCCACCGCGCCGCCTCAGGTTCGCGCAGCCGGATGAACGGGAGCACCGCCCCCAGCATCAGCAACACGATCGGGAAATGCAGCACCAGCGGGTGCATGCGCCCCGCCACCTGGAGCCAGGAAGGAACGGCGAGGCGGTCGCCGGCGAGCAGTAAAACCAGCACGAATATATTACAGGCGAAAAGCAATCTTCCGCCCAGGTATTGCCATTTAATTTGCGGTTGTTTCATCAGACCCTGCCGAGTTTATAGGGATACGCCTTGCCCGAAGCCCATTGCGCTACGTAAATGTTTTCATCGTCGTCTACACACACGTCATGCGGATGTATGAAGATCTTCTCCGCCTGCTGCATCCGCTGCAAACGGCCATCGGCATACTTCGGTTCCGTTCCGCCGATATTCGATACCACTTTGTTGTCTTTATCCAGGATCGTCACGAAGCCGCTGCCTTCCAGGTTCATATCGGGCGAGCGGAGCACCGCCGCATAAAGGTTTTGCCCGCGGATCACCGGCCGGCAAACACATGCCCCTGGCAACTCGATCACTTCCAGCAATTCCCCGGCCATGCTGTACCGCTTGAAGCAGTTCCGCGTGCGGTCGGTAACGAGCAGTGTGGGCGTGCCTTTCCGGCGGTCTACCGTGATGCCGTGGGCGTTGTCCAGGTACGCAGTGCCTTCGCCGCGCCCGCCAAACACCGCCAGCAGCTTGCCGTTGCGGTCGAACCGGGAAATGAATTGCGCGCCATAGCCGTCTGCGATGTAAATGTCGCCGTTATCGGCCACCGTCGTTTCCGTGGGCACGAAAGCTTCTTTCTTCGTATACTTCCCGCTGTCCATCGGGCAATCGATCGTCAGTAATATCTTACCGTCGAGCGTGGTTTTGTAGACCTGGTGCTTGTCGGTGTCGGTAATGAGGAGAAATTCTTCCCCGCCTTCGCTGGCCAGCGACAGCCCATGCGCGCCGGGGAATTCGGTGCCCCAGCTTTTCAGCAGCTTACCGGACTTGTTGTATATAAGGACGTTGTTTTTCGTTTCGTTGGTCAGTAAAAAGATGCGGCCTTTTTTGTCCTGCACCATTTCGTGGCAATCTTTAACGGGAAAACGCGTTGCGTCCGCCGTGCTCCATTTCGTGTCGAGCGTGTACCGCATGCCGTTATGCCCGTAAACCGGGCCTTTCGTTTTAGCCAACAGATCGTGCGAGATGTAAAATCCTGCGGTGGCGAGCGCTGCTGCGCGAATAAATTTTCTTCTTTCCATATATTGATATTTAGGCCATCAGTCCGGGGAGTACTTGTCCCGCAACATCTGTAAGCCGGTAGCGGCGGCCCTGGTGTTTGAAGATGAGTTTTTCGTGATCGAGCCCCATGAGGTGCAATACGGTGGCATGGAAGTCGTGTACATGCACGGGATCTTTGACGATGTTGTACCCGAATTCGTCGGTTTCGCCGTATACGATGCCGGGTTTTACGCCGCCACCGGCCATCCAGATGGAAAAGCAGCGGGGGTGATGATCGCGCCCGTAGTTGTCGGCGGTCATCTTGCCCTGGCAGTAATTGGTGCGACCGAATTCACCGCCCCAGATCACCAGCGTTTCATCGAGCAGGCCGCGCTGCTTGAGGTCGGTGATGAGTGCCGCGGAAGCGCGGTCCACGTCTTTGGCCTGACCGGCCATTTCATTCGGCAGGTTACCGTGCTGGTCCCATCCCTGGTGGTACAGCTGGATGAAGCGGACCCCGCTTTCGGAGAGCTTCCGGGCCAGCAGGCAATTGGCGGCGAAAGTGCCGGGAACGAGGCACTCCGGGCCGTAAAGCTTGATGATGTCGTCCGGTTCCTTCGACAAATCGGTCAGTTCCGGCACCGCCGTTTGCATCCGGTACGCCATTTCATATTGCTGGATCTTGGTGCTGATTTCCGGGTCGCCGAACTCCTGGTACGACTGGTCGTTCAATGCCGCCAGCTGGTCAAGCATCTGCCGCCGGTTGGTGGAATCGATGCCGTTGGGGTTGTTGAGGTACAGCACGGGGTTGTCGCCGCTGCTGAACTGCACGCCCTGGTGGATGCTGTCGAGGAAGCCGTTGGTCCAGAGCTTGGAGTACACGCCTTGCCCGTTGCCTTTCCCGCGGGAAAGCAATACGCAAAAGGCCGGCAGGTTCTTGTTTTCGCTTCCCAGCCCATAACTCGCCCACGACCCGAAGCTCGCACGGTTGCCCTGCTGCGCGCCGGTCTGGAAGAACGTCAGCGCCGGATCGTGGTTGATGGCTTCCGTGAACATCGACCGCACGATGCAGATGTCGTCCACGATTTTAGCCGTGTGCGGGAAGAGGTCGCTCACCCAGGCGCGGGCCTCGCCGTATTGCTGGAAGTCGTAATAGGAGCCGACGAGGGGGAACGACGATTGTCCGGCCGTCATCCCCGTCAGCCGTTGCCCCATGCGGATGGAGGCGGGGAGTTCCTGGCCCATCATTTCGCGGAGCTTCGGTTTGTAGTCGAAGCTCTCGAGCTGCGAGGGCGCGCCATTTTGAAAGAGGTAGATCACCCGTTTGGCCTTCGGAGCGAAGTGCGGCACACCTGGCATGAACGCGGCCTCGCTTTCGCTGCTGCTACCGAAGAGGTCGGGGATGAGCAAAGATCCCAGCGCCACGCTTCCTACACCCAGGCTCAGGTTCGAGAGGAATTTGCGGCGGTTCATGTTGAGGTGGCGCTCTATGAATTCGTTTTTCATGATGCGATTATTTAGGCTGAACGGAGGATTCAGGTTTTGGATAACGTTTCTTCGAGGTTGTAGATGGTGGTAATGACCTGCATCATCGCCGCCCACGACGGTTTGTCAAGCCCCTCTGCCTGGGGGTACTCCCCATGTTGCAGGAGCTTCGCGGCTTCGGCGGGGCGCGACTTGAACCATGACTGCTGCTGCGCATAGTATTTGGCGAGCACATCCATTTCCTTCAGCGATGGCGTTCTGCAAACGATACTGCGGAAGGCCTGGCGGATATTTTTTTCCGCATCGCCGCCCTGTTGCAGTAATTTCCCCGCATACACGCGCGAGGCTTCCAGCACTGTGGGGTCGTTGAGCATGATGAGCGCCTGCAATGGCGTATTCGTAGCCGAGCGCTTTACTTCGCACTGGTCGCGGTTGCTGGCGTCGAACAGCATCATGGATGGCGGCGGCACCGTTCTTTTGATGAAGGTGTACAACCCGCGGCGGTACAAACTTTCGCCGTGATCCTGCCGGTAAGTGGCGAGCTGCCCCCTGCCGGAAGTAGCGAGTTCCCACAATCCTTCGGGCTGGTAAGGTTTCACGCTGGGCCCGCCGATGGTGTGCACGAGCAATCCGCTCGATTCCAGCACAAGGTCGCGCACCATTTCGGCCGGCAGCCGGAAACGCGGGCCGCGCGCCAGGTAGATATTATCCGGATCGGCTTCCAGCTTGTCTTTGGAGATGGTGGCAGATTGCCGGTAGGTTTGTGACATAACCATCTGTTTCATCAGTCTTTTCATATCCCAGCCATGATTCATGAAATCCACGGCGAGCCAGTCGAGCAACTGCGGGTGGCTGGGCAGGTCGCCCTGCATCCCGAAATCGCCCGTGCTTTTGACGATACCTTTGCCAAACACCTGCTGCCACATCTGGTTAACGAACACGCGGGCCGTCAGCGGGTTTTTAGGATCGAAGAGCCAGGAAGCCAGCCCCAGCCTGTTGGAAGGATAGGTGGCGTTGAACGGCATCACGGAAGCGGGTGTGCCGGGCTGCACTTCGATGGTGGGATTGTCGTACACGCCGCGCCCCAGCACAAAGGTTTTCCGGACTTCTTCCTGGTCGCCCATAACAGACACGATGAGCCGGTTGGTATCCTGCTGGTTAATGAATCGGAGCGTTCCGGCCAGGTCTTCTTTCGTGATTTCCATGTAGGGCTTCTTGGCGTACGTTTCCGGCCCGCCCACGGTGGATTCAAGCCCTACTTCCTTCACGTTGTTGAAGAAAGCGTACAGCTCGAAATATTCTTTCTGGGAGAAGGGGTCGTATTTATGATCGTGGCACTGGGCGCACTCCATGGTGATGCCGATGAGGCTTTTACTGAAGGTATTGGCGCGGTCGAGCACATACGACACGCGGTATTCCTCGTCGATAACGCCGCCTTCTTCGGTGATTTTATGATTCCGGTTGAAGCCCGAAGCCAGCAGCTGTTCGCGCCCGCCGTCCGGCATCATGTCGCCGGCGAGTTGCCAGGTAACGAAATCTTTGTAGGAGAGATTTTTATTGAAGGCGTAGATGACCCAGTCGCGCCAGGGCCACATGGTGCGGATGTTGTCGTCCTGGTACCCGTGGGAATCGGCGTAACGGGCAACGTCCATCCAGTGGATGGCCATTTTTTCGCCGTAGGCGCTGTCGGCCAGGAGCTCGTCTACCATTCGCTCATATCCTTTTTCGGTGGTGTCTTTGGCGAAGCGTTCCATGCGCGCGGCGGAGGGCGGGAGGCCGGTGAGATCGATGCTGAGGCGTTTGAGGAGCCGTTCGCGGTCGGCCTGCGGGTTGGGGGCGAGGCCTTTTTCTTCCATGCGGGCGAGCACGAAGCGGTCGATTTCATTGCGGGGCCATGATTCGTCGTCAACCGCGGGGAGGGCGGGGGAGGCGGGAGGAACGAACGCCCAGTGGGGTTTATATTTCGCGCCCTGTTTGATCCATTTTTCGATCATTTTGATTTCATGGGCGTTGAGCGCCATGTTGGATGTGGGCGGGGGCATGCGCAGGGAGCTGTCTTCGGTGGTGATGCGCAGGTACACGGCCGATGCCCTGGGGTTCCCGGGCACGAGGGCGTGCAGATCGGGCGATTCCTGCAGGGCTTTGTAGGCGCTGTCCGCAATGTCGAGCCGCAGTCCGGCTTCGCGCTTGTTGGCGTCGGGGCCGTGGCAGGCGAAACATTTGTCGGATAATATCGGGCGGATATGGAAGTTATAATCGACGGAATCCGGCATCACTTCGGCGGTATGTTGCTGCGAGTGGGTGTTGCAGGAAGAAAATGCGGCGGTGAGGCCGATGGCAAAAATTACATAACGATGGAACATGGTACAGTCGGACGATTTCAGTGTTCACGAATACGGATCTTACTCCCTGTGGCTTCTCTGGTTAAATGTTGAATGTCGCCCCCGGGGCGCTTGCTTATCTCTGACGCTATATTGACGGGATGTGAGCGAATATTTGCATTGTTTTTTATCGCTCCTTTTCCTTTTGATTGATCTGTATAGTGAATATACTATTTATTTCGCAATGTCCCATGAAAATATGATCAACGGTTATGTATCGCCGCGCTTCATTTGTTATGCGTACACTTCAGCGCCCAATATACGAGCGGCGGCTGGAACAGCAGGCGGGCGAAGCGTTTCCGGTCGGTATCCAGGCCGAAAGCATTTCGTTTGTTGACATACTGCGAAATATTCCCGGGGAACACGGCGGTGAAGAAAGCCGCGGCGATTTTGCCGGTGGGTTTGCGCTGGCGTTTGTTGCAGAGGATAAGCGCGCTGCCGAGTGTGATTTCCGCGATCCCGGAATAGACGACGGTATCGTCTTTTCTGAGGGATACCCAATCCGGAACCTGCGCCTGGAATTCCCGGCGCTTGAAAGAAAGGTGCGCGATGCCCGTGAAAACAAGCCCCGCGCCGAGGGCGATCCGGGCGGCATTGGCGATGGTGGCGTCTCTCACAACCGTAGTGAAAACAACTTGCGGAAAGTGACAGTAAACCATATCTTTATGGTTTAACTTTTAAGACAAAATGACTTTCGATATCCTGCTTACTTTATTCCTCGTTTTGCTGAACGGCTTCTTCGTAGCTGCTGAATTCGCCATTGTGAAAGTGCGTTCTTCACAAATCGAAGTAAGCGCCGGCCGCAGCGCCGCCGTGTCCAACGTGGCGCGGAGCATCGTCAACAACCTCGACGGTTACCTGGCCGCTACACAGCTGGGGATCACCCTGGCTTCGCTGGGGCTTGGCTGGGTGGGTGAGGACGTAATGACGACCCTTATCTTATCCCTTTTTGGTGCAATGGGCCTTACGATCGATCCGGCGACGGCGCACAAGATCGCCCTGCCGGTGGCGTTTTTCTGTATTACCGTGCTGCATATTGTTTTCGGCGAGCTGGCGCCCAAATCGCTCGCGATCCGCAAACCGGTGCCCACCACTTTCGCGGTGGCGCTGCCACTGAAGGTATTCTATGTGATCTTCCGCCCGTTTATCTGGATGCTGAATGGTTTCGCCAACGCGATCCTGAAGCTCGTTGGAATCACACCCGTACACGAGCACGGTGACATCCATTCGGAAGAGGAATTGAAAGTCATCATCGCCGAAAGCCACCAGGGCGGCGTGATCGAAGAAACGGAGAAAGCGCTCATCCAGAACGTGTTCAACCTCGGCGACCGCCAGGCTTCCACGCTCATGACGCCCCGCAATGAACTGGTGTGGCTCAATGTGAACGATCCCGCGGACGTCAACCGGAAAAAAATCCTTTCCAATAAACACACGTTGTACCCGCTCACCAACGGCGACCTCGATTCGGTTTATGGCTTCGTATACTCCAAAGACCTGCTGAACGACAACCTCACCGAATCCCTCCGGCAGCTGGAATCCTACAAAAAGAAATTGCTCCTCGTTACCACGCATAACCGCACTTACCAGATCCTCGACCTCTTTCGCAAGGAGAGGATTTACCAGGGCATGGTGGTCGACGAGTTCGGCGCGGTGAAAGGGATGATCACCATCAATGATATCGTGGATGCGTTGGTGGGGGATATTTCAGAAACGAATGAATTTGAATATGAAATGAAACGGCAGGACGATGGCGCCATGCTCGTGGACGCACAGATTCCTTTCGTGGAATTCCTCGAACGGATGCACATCCCGGCTGACCAGAAGAAAATCAACCTCGTGAACTTCGCCACCCTGGGCGGCTTCATCCTCGACCGGCTGGGGCGCATCCCCGCCCCGGGCGACAGCATTAATTGGCGCGGGCTTCGCTTTGAAGTGAAGCAGATGGACCAGCACCGCATCGCCAAGGTGGAGGTACGCGACGAGGCGTAACAAGACTGATTGCAAATAAAAAGGCCCGCCATTCCGGCGGGCCTTTTTCATATCGTAAGGGGATCAATCTTCTTCATGACCTGCATACCCAGCCGGAAAGTCACAGCGGTGGAGAGCTTCTTCAGCGCGATGGCCAGCTGGTTTTCCACTGTTTTGGCGGAGAGGTCCAGGATGGCCGCGGCTTCTTTATAGCGCAGGCCGTATTGTTTCACGAGAATAAACACTTCGCGGCATTTGGGCGGGAGCTCGCGGATGGCTTCTTCTATCTTTCCCATCATTTCGGAAGTAATAAGCAATTGTTCCGGATCGGGGGAGAACTGCAGCTGCCCTTCGTCGCTCTCATGCAGGGGAATGTTGCGCTGCGCGGATTGCCGGCGGGTATGATCCACCACCTTGTTGCGTGCCGCCACGAACAGATACACCTGCGGATTGCGAACATCGCCCAGCATATGGCGCTTCTGCCAGCACTGCACGAATACGTCATGCGTGATTTCTTCCGCAGCTTCCCGGTCTTTCAGTAAAGAACAGGTGAACCGGAAAAGCGTCACGAAGAAGTGGTCATAAAATTGCCGGAAAGCCTGTTGGTCGTTTTCCTCCGTCATTTTCCTGAATAAGGCTGCAGTGTCAATCATACCAGCTGCAATTTATCATACGTAGATTATGCTAAAGTTAACAAATCGGGCGATGAAAAAAAGAATGTCTCACTGTCGTGTTGTAAAATAGGCAAATTAAATGGGAAATAATACATACCCTTTTATTCCGATGCTTGCTGCAAACGTTTGTCCGGCGCGCTCCGCGGAAGAAATATTTTTTTGGATCGTTTTGGGGGTTTTTGAAATAAGTGCTCGTCCTTCAGATGTAAAAGGATCCAAATAGATGCACGATTCACACGAGAGACTATTCATATTGATGTCCAGGAGGATGGCCGGAGAGGCGACGGACGCGGAGCTCGAAGAGCTGGCGGCGCTGCTGGCGGCTGAGCCGGGGCTCCAGTATACCCTGAACATGGTGGAGAAGCTGACGCCGCTTCCCAAGCCCGGCGACGCCGCTACGGAAGAGGAGCTGGCGCGCAAAAGGCGCGGGCTTCGCCAGATCGACGAGCTGCTGGCGCAAACCCCGGCTCCGGCGGTCCGCAGGCGGCTGCCTGTGCGCTGGATGGCAGCGGCAGGCTTGCTGCTGCTGGCAGGTGCAGGCGGAGTATTATATTTTATGGCGGGAGAGCCGGCGCGCCCGTCTGTCGCCGAAACGGCTTTTGGCGTCACGAAGAAGGAAGTGCAGCTGCCCGACGGATCGCGCGTGATACTCAATGCCGGCAGCAAGCTGACCTATGACTCCGCGGCCCTGGCACGCGGCGAAAGGGTGGTGCGTCTTACGGGAGAGGGGTTCTTCGACGTGAAGGCCAGTGCGGAACATCCTTTTATCATTCAAACGGGCAAAGTGGATGTGCGCGTGCTGGGTACGACCTTCAACCTGAAAGCCTATCCCAATGACCGCCGCGTGGAAACTTACCTGATTTCCGGGAAGGTGGAAGTAGCCTATAAAACGAAAGGAGAAGAAGCGCAGATCCGGTTACAACCACTGGAAAGGGTGGTGATCGACCTGCCGGTCCTGGACGACGCGCCAGCGCCTGCCCTCAGGCCCGTGCCGGTAGCTGTAATACAGCCCGACCCGGCAGACGGATCGATAGCGGCCGCCAGCAAAGAGCCCGCCTGGATGCAGGGCCGCCTGGAATTTGAAAACGTGACGTTCGAGCAATTGGTTAATGAACTGGAAAGATGGTATGATGTAAAGATTACGCTACAAAATGATAAGCTCAAAGGCGAGGTATTCTCCGGCGCCTTTAATAACAAACCGCTATCCGAAGTGCTGCAGGCCTTGCAACTCACCTTGCAGTTCCGGTACCGTATGCAGGAAGGAAATCAAATTGAAATCTGGTAAACCATTTAAGTACAAAAAAGCTGCGCCTATGATATAGCATTTCAACTCCGCTACTGATGGCCAACAAAAAAAGGAAGTGCGGCTACACCTCCTTTTTGTCTGTTGGCTGATAACTGCCGCCTTGTCTTGAGAACATGGGGACGGCCCTTTTATTCAACCGACAATTCAAAAGTATGAAAAAAATCCGTACATGCATTTTACCTGTACCTGAAGAGCGATTAAAAAAAATATTACTGCGTATGAAATTGACTTCCGTACTGCTGCTGGCTGCGTTTCTGCAGGTAAGCGCAAATGGATATTCGCAGGAAAAGCTCAGTCTGGATTACGCGAACATCAACATCAGGAAGCTGTTGACGCTGGTAAGCAAAAAAAGCGATTATACTTTCCTTTACCGCAACGTAACCATCCCTGACAAAACAGTGAACATCCGCGTAAAAGATGCGTACGTCATGGATATCCTGCGGGAGACCCTGGCAGGAACCAACCTATCTTTTCGCCTTCTGTCGGGCAAGCTGATCGTGATCACGCCCGCCGGCGAAACCATACAGGCGCGCCCTGTAAAAGGGATCGTACTGTCAGAAGATGGTACCCCGCTCATCGGCGTGACTATTATGGTCAAAGGTACCACCAGAGGTACGCAGACCGATGCCGAAGGGCGCTTCAGCCTGGAAATCCCCGACAACGCCACGCTCATCGTTTCCTATATCGGCCACGAATCCCAGGAATTGCCTGCCGGATCGGGTGAAGGCGACTTGCGCATCGTACTGAAAAACGGCTCCAGCGGGCTGACGGAAGTAGTAGTTGTGGGATATGGCGCACAGAAAAAGATCAACCTCAGCGGCGCGGTAGACATGGTTTCCGGGAAGGAGTTGCAGAACCGCCCCATCAATAATATCGCCAATGGCCTGCAGGGGCTGTTGCCGAACCTGAACATCACCGTGGGCAACGGCCGCGTGACCTCCAATCCCTCGTTCAATGTGCGTGGTTATACCTCGCTTTCGGGTGGCGGGCCTTTCATCCTGGTCGATAACATCCCGGCAACGGGCGATGAACTGAACCGCCTCAACCCGGCCGATATTGAGAATATCACCGTGCTGAAAGACGCATCCGCCGCCGCGATTTACGGCGCCCGCGCCGCCTTCGGCGTGGTGCTCATCACCACCAAATCGGGTACTTCGGATAAGTTGTCCGTATCCGTCAACACCAATTACGCCCTGCGTAACCTGGGTGCGGTACCCGAGATTGTGACAGACCCGTACCTTACCATGGATTATAAACACCGCGCCGCCACACCGCTGTACAACCTGTACCCGGACGCCGTGCGCGAATACGCAAAGAAACGCTCCGCCGATCCCTCGCTCCCCGCGGTGATCGTGGATCCCACCGATGCTACCAAATACGCATACTATGGTACTACCGACTGGCTGCATGAAGCTTACCGGAACGCCGCTCCTGCCTCCACCACCAACTTCAGCGTTTCCAGGAAGAGCGACAAAGTGGCTTATTACCTTTCCGGCGAGTACTTCCGGTACGAAGGGCAGCTGAAGTATGGCAACGATATCATGAACCGTTACAACCTCCGCGCGAAAGTGAACTACCAGCTGAGCGACCGCATCAAGCTGGGGGCCAATACCACTTTTACAAGCCGGGATTACAACTCGCCCGTGTTCCTCGACGGCAACTTTTTCCATGAGTTGAATCGCACGGCGGCGCTCTCCGTTCCCCGGAACCCTGACGGCAGCTGGACCAAGGACGGTGCATACCTTCTCGGCAGGCTGGAGGAAGGCGGCCGCACGAAGAGCTATATCAATGAGTATACCGCTACGCTGAACGGCGAGCTGAACATCATCAAAGACATGTGGGACCTGAAGGGCGACGCTACCATCCGCCGCACCAACAATACCATCCATTCTTTCGATATATCGGTTCCCTACTATGACGGCCCCGGCCAGCCCGTGAAGTACTCGGGCGCCAATCCTTCCTACGCCACTACGGGCGCGGATGCCGCGCGATACAACGTATTCAACGTTTATACCGATTTCCATAAAACGATCGCGAAGAAGCATTATGTGCAGGCGCTTGCCGGCTACAACCAGGAATACCGTTACGACGAGTCTGCCCGCGCTACGCGGCAGGGCCTCATCAGCACATCGCTGCCTACGCCGCAGCTGGCTACCGGAACCGTTACGCAGTCGCAGTCCATCGCCGATTGGGCGGTGCAGGGGCTGTTTTATCGCCTGAACTATATCTATGACGACAAGTACATCCTGGAACTGAATGGACGTTACGACGGTACATCGCGCTTCCCTTCCAAAGACCGCTGGGGCTTTTTTCCCTCCGTATCTGCGGGATGGGTGGTTACGGGAGAGCAGTTCTTCAAACCCATTGCACAACGCATCCGCCTTGATTACCTGAAATTCCGCGGGTCCTACGGTTCGCTGGGCAACCAGGCGATTTCGCAGCCGTACGCTTACATTCCCACGATGGCATCGGGCCAGATCGGCCAGATCCTGGACGGCTCGCGCCCCATGATGGTGAACCAGCCCGGCGCCGTTTCCGCTTCGCTGACCTGGGAAAAGATCAAGACGCGCAACTTCGGCTTCAACATGGCCTGGCTGAACAACCGCCTGACCATCGACGCGGATATCTATACCCGCGAAACGGAAGGCATGCTCGTGAAATCCAAAACGCTGCCTTCCGTTTTCGGTACGGCAGAACCGAACCAGAACGGCGCTTCGCTGAAGACGAACGGTTGGGAGCTGAGCTTTAAATGGAGCGACCATGTGACCGTAAGCGGTTCCCCGCTGAACTATTCGGCCCGCTTCATCCTGGCCGACAGCCGCGCGTACATCACCAAATTCGACAACCCGACCCGCCTGATCGGCGACCGTTATGTAGGAGAGGAGCTGGGTGAGATCTGGGGCTTCACTTCGGCAGGGTTCTTCCAGTCGGAACAAGAGCTGCAGAAATGGGCCGACCAGACCGCGGTTGGCTCCGATGACCAGAAACTCAAGTTCTATGTGGGCGACCTGAAGTTCGCTGATCGGAACGGCGACGGAAAAGTGGATTATGGCAAAAATACCGTAACCGACCCCGGCGACCGCCACATTATCGGCAACAACCGCATGCGCCTGCCGTATAGCGTGGACCTGAGTGGCGACTGGAAAGGCTTCGATCTGCGGGTGTTCTTCCAGGGCATCGGCAAGCGCGACTGGTACCCCAATCCCAGCAACCACTATTTCTGGGGCGTGTACGCACAACCCTGGACCAACGTGCAGGTGCACAACCTCGACGCCTGGACGCCTGAAAACCCAAACGGCTACTTCCCCCGCCTGAAATCCTATATCGCCGAAGATGCGTCCGAATTGGGTGCCGCGCAAACCGGTTACCTCCAAAACGCGGCCTACCTGCGCCTGAAGAACATTACCGTAGGTTATACACTGCCCGGCAACTTCACCCGCAAAGCCCGGATCGAAAGACTGCGCTTTTACTTTAGCGCGGAAAATATCTGGACCAGATCGCACCTGAAAGCGAAAATCGATCCGGAAGGACTGGACGGTTCCGTGTATCCTTTCCAGCAAACCTATTCCGGCGGCCTGAACCTGAATTTTTAACGGATAAGCAAACAACACATGAAAAAGATCAAGCTGTATATATGTTTCGGATTGGTGACTGCGGCGGCGGTATCGTGCAAGAAGAACTTCCTGGACCGCTTTCCGAAAACCGAAGTAACCAAAGAAGTGTTCTTCAATTCCCCGCAGGACCTCGAAACCTACACCAACGGGCTTTATGGCCAACTTGGCCCTTCGTACGACGATATCCAGTCCGACAATACGAGCAACTACCAGGCATCCATTTACGTGGATAATCTCGTGCGCGGCACGATAACCCCGGTAACGGTAGGTGGCTGGAACGATTGGGACCGCCTGCGCCGCATTAACTTCATGCTCGAAAATTCCGGAAAGGCACAGGGCGACGGTGCGGCCATCCGGCATTTTGTCGGTATCGGTAAATTTTTCAGGGCACTATTTTATTTCAACAAGCTGCGCGACTATTCCGACGTGCCCTGGTACGGCAAGACCCTGTCGAACGACGATCCGGACCTGTACAAAGGCCGCGATACCCGCGCCCTTATAGCAGACTCCATTCTGGCCGACCTGAACTATGCGGCAGCGCATATTAAGCCCGACGAGGGTAACCGCACCCGGGTGAGCAAATGGGTGGCGCTGACCTTGCTGAGCCGTTTCGGCCTGTATGAAGGCACCTACCGGAAGTACCATCCGGAGCTGAATCTGTCCGCCGACCACAAGCGCTTCCTGGAACGTTCCGTATGGGCGTCCGAACAGATCATGGGCAGCAACCGGTTTGCCATTCACAATACAGGGAAGATCGGGGAGGATTACCGTGCCCTGTTTTGCAGCGCCACGCTGAGTGGCGTGAAGGAAGTGATCATGTGGGAGGATAACCAGCAGACACTGGGCGCTTCCAACAATACGCATACCGTGTTGGGTTATCTCTGGGCGCTAAGCAACAGCCTGGCCGAAACATATCTTATGAAGGACGGTACGCCTTTCACCGCACAGCCCGGCTACGCCACCAAAACGTTGCTGGAGGTGCTGAAGGACCGTGATCCCCGTATGAATGAAACTTTCGCGTCGCCCGGGTTTTCACCGAACCTGGACGGGAAGCCGTACATCACCAAGCCTACTATCGGCGGGTACGACCAGGTGAAATTCTATCCCCGTTTGCCATCGCAGCGCCAGGGATGGGATGCCAACTATACCGCCCTGCCGATCTTCCGCTACGCCGAAGTGTTGCTGAACCTCGCTGAGGCGAAGGCAGAGCTGGGAACGATCACGCTGGCCGATCTTAACAATACCGTGAACCTGCTGCGCGACCGCGTGGAAATGCCCGCCATGACTTTGGCGCCTGCGGCGGATCCCGTACTGGCGGCCCAATATCCGGGTGTGGCCAGCGGCCTGCTGCTGGAGCTGCGCCGGGAAAGAAGGGTAGAGCTGGCTTGTGAGGGCTTCCGCTATGCCGATCTGATGCGCTGGAAAGCTGGCGCCCGCCTCCAGGACGTACAGGGCGGCATGTATGTGCCTGCGCTCGGTGCCATGGACGTAACGGGCGACGGTAACCCCGATATTGCCATCCTGGCCTCTCCGAACGACGAGTCCCCCATCGCAGGTCTGCCGGAAGATGTGAAGAAGAACCTCACGAAATTCCACCTCAAAGATGCCGCCGGGAAGGATAACAACTTCTTCCTCTCCGAGGGCACCAAAGGCCGCATCCTGTTCACTGTAGACCGCGACCAGCCGCGGACATTCACCGAGCCCAAATTTTACTATAAACCCGTTCCCCAGCAACAGACGGTGCTGAACCCTGCGCTGAAACAAATATTCGGTTGGTAAAGGAAAGGAACCGATAACCCTAAGCTACCGGCCTCCGTGCCGGTAGCTTCCCTTTCCGTTGACCGGTGTTACACCTGGCTTTTCTGCTGCTTTGCGTGGGCTGTTCCTTCATTTTCTCACCTCGGGTAAATTAAAACCCATGAAAAAGATCCTTCTTTTTACCCTGTTTGCGTCCATAGCATTATTGCCCAATATAAATATCTCCCAGGCCCACGCCGCCGTATCGAAGGCCTTCTGTATGATTTCCGGCTTCAAAACCTGGGATGATTACCCGCATACACCTGCACCGGCCAGCTATACCGTGAACCTCACCACCGGCGGTACCGCCACGATGGTAGTATACGGTGACCCGCTGGACCCGGATTACATCACGGTAGACGGGTACGTGATGAGTGTGAGCCATACGAACCATTCCTTCGACGGGATGGAAACGATCGAAGAATGGACCGGCACTGTGAATGGTACGCCCATGCGCTACCGAGCGAGACAAATTTATTCCTACCTGACTCTCCAGGGCTGGTACGGTAACCTCTAAAAAACATCACCTGCGCAAAGCAAATCCCCGACAATGCAACGGGCGCCAGTTATACCGGTGCCCGTTTTTTATTGTATGCCGGGATATGCTTATATGATGGGGTTGGTGTTAAATATAGGGTAGTAGCGAACAAGTTAAAATTATCGGTTGTAAAAAAATGGCGGCCTGACGGAAACCATTCGTTGACCGGATCCTGTATTCGGTTGCCGGAATTCGTGTTCAAGTTCCTGGAAAACAACGGGCTGCGTAGATTGGACCGCAATAGAAATCTTTTTCACATTTAAATCGAATCCAATGAGCAAGATCACTTTAAGAGACGGAACGAAAATGTTTTACAAGGATTGGGGAACCGGCCAGCCGATCGTGTTCCACCACGGATGGCCGCTGTCGGCCGACGACTGGGACGTGCAGATGTTTTTCTTCCTGGAACAGGGATACCGGGTGATAGCGCACGACAGGCGCGGGCATGGGCGCTCCGGGCAGTCGGCCGGCGGCCACGACATGGACACTTACGCCGAAGACGTGCACGAACTGGCGAAGCACCTCGACCTGAAGGATGCGATCCATGTGGGGCATTCCACCGGCGGCGGAGAAGTGATCCGGTATGCGCATAAATTCGGGAAAGGCCGCGTGGCAAGGGCCGTACTCATCAGCGCTGTGCCGCCCGTGATGGTAAAATCCGACAGCAACCCCGGCGGCGTGGATATCTCGGTGTTCGACGATATACGGAACAATACGGCCAAACACCGCGCACAATTCTACCAGGACATCACCTTTCCCTTCTATGGCTACAACCGCGAAGGCGCGAAAGTATCCAAAGGCATCCAGGACTACTGGTGGCGCCAGGGGATGATGGGCTCCATCAAAGCGCACTACGATTGCATCAAGGCGTTCTCCGAAACGGATTTCACGGAAGACCTGAAAGGCGTGGACATCCCGGTGCTGATCATGCACGGGGAAGACGACCAGATCGTGCCGTACGAAAACGCTGCGCCCAAATCCGCCAAACTCGCGAAAAAGGGCACGCTGATATCTTATCCGGGCTTCCCGCACGGGATGCCGACCACGGAACATGAGACAATCAATAAAGACCTGTTGAACTGGCTGAAATCATAAACTGGATATACATTTGAGTGTTTTAGAGAAAGGAAACCTGCAGCACTGCAGGTTTTTTTATGCCAGGCCGGTATAGGTGAAGACCTAAATTATGCCATTGTTTCGTCAATTCGTTTCAATATTTCGCCGGATCGTTTCCGGGGGTGGAAATTGGCGGAGGGATGTCTATTTTAATATAAAATATTTCCACGTACGATATGAAAAACACGACCTGGTTAATGCTGGCGGGCCTTGCGCTGGCGTCCTGCGCCGGCAGCCGGAAAGGCAACAAAGGGGCGAAGAAAGACGAGCGGCCCAATATCGTCCTCATCCTTGCGGACGACCTCGGGTATTCCGACCTGGGCTGCTACGGCGGTGAAATCCATACCCCGAACCTCGATTTCCTCGCCAGTAACGGCCTGCGCTTTACCCGGTTTTACAACACTTCCCGCTGCTGCCCCACGCGCGCTTCCCTGCTGACGGGCCTCTATAACCAGCAGGCAGGCATAGGGGAAATGACGGCCGCCCGCAAGGAGCCCGGCTACCGCGGCGCCCTCGGCACCAATACCGTCACACTCGCGGAAGTGCTTCGCAGCGCGGGATACCGGACGGCTATGTCGGGCAAATGGCATGTGTCCAACACCATCGAACAACCTACGCGGGAAGCGCAGTTGCAATGGCTGAACCACCAGGCTTCGCATCCTTACTTTTCACCCGTTGAACAATACCCCGTAAACCGCGGGTTCGAAAAATACTTCGGCAACATCTTTGGCGTGGTGGACTTCTTCGACCCCTTCAGCCTTGTGAACGGCACCGAGCCGGTGGAAACCGTTCCAGAGGGCTATTATCATACCGACGCCATCAACGATTCCGCTGTGGCGTATATCCGGGAGTTCGGGCGGGAAGGGAAGCCTTTTTTCCTCTATGTAGCTCACACCGCGCCGCACTGGCCCCTGCAGGCGCCGCCGGAGGAAATCGCCAAATATGAAAATATCTACACGGCGGGGTGGGACGCCATCCGTGAAGCGCGGTACCAACGCATGGCCGAAAAGGGGATCATCGATCCGAATACGACACCGCTTCCGCCGCGTACCGGCAACAAGCTAAACTGGGACAATAACCCCGACAAAGCCTGGGACGCCCGCGCCATGGCTGTTCATGCCGCGATGGTGGACCGGATGGACCAGGGCATCGGCCGCATCCTGCAGGCGCTGAAGGCATCCGGGGAACTGGAGAACACGCTCATCGTGTTCCTGAGCGACAACGGCGCCAGTCCAGAAAACTGCATGCGTTATGGCCCTGGGTTCGACCGTCCCGGCCAGACCCGCGACGGCCGCACCATCCATTACCCGGTCGGGAAGGATGTGATGCCCGGTGCGCAGACGAGTTTTGCGTCCATCGGAGAGCGCTGGGCGAATGTGGCGAATACGCCTTACCAGTTCGCCAAGGCGCAGTCGTACGAAGGCGGGGTGCGTACGCCGATGATCGCGTGGTGGCCGAAGGGCATCCGGCAGAAAGGTGGATTCTCCGGTCAGGTGGGCCATGTCATGGATTTTATGCCTACTTTTCTCGAACTGGCAGGGGCGGAGTATCCTTCATCCTACAAGGGCCATCCTATCCTCCCGTATACCGGCATCAGCCTCAAACCTGCTTTGGAAGGAAAAGGGGATGTAGACCGGACGCTGTTCAACGAACATTTCGGCGCCCGGTTTGCGCGCAACGGGGAATGGAAGCTGGTGTCGCTCTCGGGCGACAGCACCTGGCGGCTCTACCGCATCCGGGAAGATGAATCGGAGATGAACGACCTCGCCGCCCGGCACCCCGAAGTGGTGGCGCGGCTATCTGCCCAATGGCGCCAATGGGCGCAAACGCACCAGGTGTTCCCTATGCCGGGGAAGTGATATAACGTACATCTATCCTGCAACAATTCCCGCCTGATAATCAGCGTGTATGGACGCCGGCGACTGACTTGACCTTCTTTTACTGCCGATTTATTTTTAGTTTGCTCGAAGGAAGGACGACACCGGCATTGCAATAAACCGTACAACATAATGACCAACAATTGTTCCGGCTTTTGAGGGCCGGCGATGAAACCGCGGCGGTGGACCTTTACGGGAGATATTTGGAGCAAATCCGCGAAAAATCAAGTAAACAGGAAAAATACCATTGTGAATGGCCGTTTCCGGAAGGAGTCGGCCATTGCCGTTTACTGACGGATGCGCCGCGCATTGATCAGCGCACTGGTGATCCGCAGCCGGTTGTATTGCTGCAAAACGATCGCGGCGAAGTTGAAGATGCCATTGGAGATAGTAACGAGCAACCCCGCTATCCAGTATCCGTTTGCACAAGCGTGCAGGGCTGTCAGCAGGAAAAAGACCCCGCAAATCCAGTGGAATTTCTCGTACATCCGGATCGTGGAGAGGTATTTTTCCGCGCCCTCCAGGTTGCCGATGGTGCTGCCGGCGCTGTGTGTGGCTGCTTTGGCCCAATCGCCGTCCTGCGTGAGTTTACGGAAAGTTTTGGCGCCCAGGCGCTCGAAGCCTCTTCGGGTTTTGGCGAGCTGCATCCGGCGGAGCAGTGGGTCGGGGAAGAAGGCGGGGATGAGGGAAATTCCGAGGATAATCCATGACCAGGCTCCCCATCCGGCCGCATACCAATACCAGAGTACCGGCGTGAAACACACGATGGTCCAGAAGAAATTGATGAACTGGTTGATGGCGCGGGTTTTCATAACGGGGGAGGAATTCCTGGCAGGAAGATACATATTAAAATCAAACGGCCGGTCTTCCGACCGGCCGTTCTTACCAATTCATACCTGACATATTAATAACCCGGATTCTGTCTGAGGCCGGGGCTCACTTTCAGGCTGTTCTCATGGAACGGCCACACGTAGTTATTCGGACGGAAGGAGCGGTCCTCGATTTTCAAGGTTACTTTTTCGCCATCTACCATACGGGTATGGCCGAGTGCGGGCTTGTTAAGCACTTCTTCGGCGATGCGCCAGCGGATGATATCGTCGTAGCGGCGGCCTTCGCCTGCCATTTCAATGCGGCGCTCGTTGCGGATCAAATCGATCCATTGCTGCTGGGTGTAGTTAACATATTTGCCTTTGGTCACGTCGGCGTGCTCCATATCCAGGCCGGCGCGGCGGCGGATATCGTTGATGCACTGCTTGGCGAGGTCGTCGATCTGGCCTTGCATGATCTTCGATTCGGCGTAAGTCAGCAATACTTCCGCATAACGGAGCCAGGGGAAGTGCATATTGCCGCCGGTGCGGAAGGCGTCCGCTTCGTCCACGAACTTGCGGTACCAGTAGCCGGAGCGGCTGGCGCGCGCTTTTTCGAAGTGCATCGGGCTGTTGGGATCATAAATATTGATCGCTTCGTTCTGGAACATGTCGCCGGGCATATAAATGCTGGCCGCCAGGCGAGGGTCGCGGTTGAGCTTGGGATTGAGCTCATACTCTTCCTTGGTGTGGAGTTCGCAATCTTCGATTTTTTCGCCCTGGAGGGTCCAGTACGTGTCTACCAGCGATTTCAACGGCACTACGAACGACTGCCCGTTGCCGGTGCGGTATTGCGGGCCCAGGTGCTGGAAGGAGTTGGTGGCTGAGTTACCGTGGCTGGCCATGTCCATCGTATAGATGAACTCTCTGTTGTTTTTGTCGGCCTTGTAATTGAACAGGTCGCCGTATTTCGGATGCAGGGAGAACTTATTGGAATCCATGATCTCCTTGGCCAGGCGCGCCGCGTCTTCGTACCGTCCGAAGAACAGGTAGTACCGCATGATGATGCCTTTGAGGGAATAGCGGTTCAACATGTAGGCGTCGGAAGTATAAGCGTCCGGCGGCAGGTTGTTGGCGATTTCCTCGGCCATAGGGAATAATGTGGCGAGGATTTCGTCTTTCGGTTTCGAAGGCTGGGTCGCCTTTTCGAGATCGGCGGGCTCCAGGTAGAAGGGCACATCTCCCCAACGGGAAACCATCCAGAAATAGTGCCATACGCGCAACCCTTCCAGGATGCCTTTGTATTTGGTACGTACCGCTTCATCTTCCACATACGGCAGGTCGATGCTGCCGATGAACACGTTCAAACGGCCCGTATGCTTCATGTGCAGATCGTAGTACCAGTTGAAGGCGGTCGTATTCGAGTTGAAGTTGCCGTTGGCGATCAGCTGGTGGTGATGGCTTTCCAAACGGCTGTAGGCATCGTCGGATTTGCCATCGTCCTGGTAAATCAGTTTGGCATTGAGCCCCACGCCCGCGAAAACGTCGGTGTAAGAAGAATACACTACCCGGCGGAGATCGTCTTCAGTATTGAAGAACTCGTCGAACTTGGTAGCGGTCGGGTCTCTTTTATCGAGGAATTTCTCGCATCCGGACATCGCGACAGCGCCACAGATCAGGGATGCATAAAGAAGTCTTTTCATGATCAATTTGAATAAGTTGATTAGAACATAGTAGCTTTCAATCCAATGCTGTACACGGCCATACGGGGGTATCTGCCGCCGCCGCCGTTTCTTTCAGGCTCAAGTCCTTCCCATTTGGTAAAGGTGATCGCATCCTGTGCGTTCACGTACACCCTTACGTTGCGGATGCTGCCGCCGATTTTCGGGAAAGTATAACCCAGCTGCAGCATTTTGATACGGAAGAAAGAAGCGTCACCCAGCCATACGTCGCTCAGGTTGGTGTTGGTGCTGGCGCCATTCCATACGCGGGGGAAACGGCTGTTCGGGTTCTCAGGCGTCCACCGGTTGTCAGCATAATACTGGCGGGGAGCGCCAAGGGCGTTGGTGCCACCGTCAACATGTACAGGATAACCCTCCAGGCCAGACAGGTAACCTAAACGTTTGCCGACACCCTGGCCGATCACCGAGAAGTCCCAGCGCTTGTAGGAGAGGTCTACGTTGATCGCGTAGTTCATGTGCGGGAACGGATCACCCAGGTTCACACGGTCGAGGTTGTTGATCACACCGTCGCCGTTCTGGTCGATGTACTTGATGTCGCCCGGCAGCGCGTTCGGCAGTTTGCCAGGAGTTTTGTTTACATCGTCCGCATCACGGAAAAATCCGTCGGACTGGTAACCGTAATAGTTGTCGATGGCCACGCCACGATACCAAACCTTGTCGGCATTATCCTTGAAGATGAGGGTATCGTTGCTGCGGTAACCCGCTTTCAGCACTTTGTTCTTGTTGTCGAACAGCATACCGCCCACGCTGTAGGTAAAGTTTTCACCGATCTTGTCATTCCATTTCAGTGACAGCTCGAAGCCTTTGTTTTCTACCTCGCCGATATTCACGGCGGATTCCAGGGTGTGGGAGCCGGTCAGCGGCGGTACGGAGAATTTGTCGTAGATCAGGTCGAAGGAGTGCTTGCTATAGATTTCGCCGACAAAGGTCAGGCGTTTGTTGAGGGTGGTTAGTTCCATCCCCACGTTCCACTGTTTCTGTTTTTCCCAGGAGAAGTTGGGGTTGGGCATACGCATCGTCCAGCCGTAGGTGTTCACGATCTCTTCCCAGAGATATGGCGCTACATCTTCGTTACCGATCTGGCCGTAGGACACGCGGAAGCGCAGGTTGTCCACCGCACCGCTGTTCACGAGCGATTTCATGAACTTTTCATTAGTTACGTTCCAGGCCAGCGCCGCGGAGGGGAAGAAGCCCCAGCGGTTGCCCGGCGCGAATTTGGAGCTACCGTCGCCGCGGGCTGTTACTTCCAGGATGTAACGGCTGTCGAACGAGTAGTTCAGTTTACCGAAGAACGAAGCTTTGGAGATCTCATTGAAGTTGGAGAAGATCCAGCTCATGGATTCCGCACCGGCAGTGAGGTAGATTTTATCTTTCCTGCCGCGGAGATTAGCCGTATAGTTGATGAGCGCGCGGGTGGTCAGCTGGCTTTCCGATACGTTCTGTGTGGCGCCTACAGTATTTGCCCAGGTGGTAACGGGTTTGCCGTTGCCGTCATAGAACTTGAAGGTGGGGCGCTGCCATTTTTCCGCAGACTTTTTAATCACATAGGAAACGTTACCCTCGATGTTGAGGTTCTTGGTGATGTTGTATTTGGGGCGGAGGTTGATGGTGCTCCAGTCGTGCATGTAGTTTTTGGTACCGCCGCGGTTGATGGATGCCACGGGGTTGATGTTGTTGTGCAACTGGTAATGCTCGTTGATGCCCAGCCCGGTATTCGGATAGTACACTTGCTGGGAAGGGTTCATCCGCCAGGCGAGAGCGTAGAGGCCGTGCCCGTCGTCGTTGGCGTACAGGCGGTCCACCTGCAGGCGGTGCGCGTAGAAGTCGGCCAGCAGTACGAATTTATCGGCGATGTTGATGTTGGTGTTGAAACGAGCCGAGAACTTCTGGGTGCCTTCGATGTTGTTCTGGCCGCCTTCGTTCATATATCCCAGCATGAGGTTGAATGTACCCACGCCGCCACCGCCGGAAACGTTCAGTGCGGTGTTGGAAGAAGTGGCGTTGCGTTGGATCACCTCGTCGAGCCAGTTGATGCTCTTCAACTCGCCGGATTCCATTTTAGCGATGGAATCTGCGGAGAATGACGGGGTCTGGCCCTGCATGATACGCGCTTCGTTGTTGAGGCGCATGTAATCGGCGCCGTTCACGAATTTGGGCAGGTCGATGGGTTTGGATACGGCGTACCAGGTGTTGAGGTCCACTTTGAATTTGCCGGTGGTGCCGCGCTCGGTTTCGATCACGATTACACCGTTGGCGCCGCGGGAACCGTACATGGAGGCGGAAGCGGCGTCTTTCAGGATGGTGATGCTTTTTACCTGGTTAGGGTCGATGTCGGAGAGCGACATTTCCATCCCGTCAACGATCACCAGCGGGTCTGCGTTTTGCAGGGTGCTGATACCGCGGATGGAGATGGCGCCGGGCCGGCTGCCGGGAAGGTTGGAGCCCTGCATCATGGTTACGCCGGGGATCGTTCCGGAGAACGCTTCCTCGAGCTTGGCGATGGGGCGGCTTTTCGCCTGCTTCATGTCCATTTCCGCGACAGAAGAGGCCACGTGGCGCCGTTCTACCTTGGAATAACCCATCACCACCACGCCGTCCAGGTCTTTACCGCCCTGGGACAACCGGATGTTGAGGTTGGTTTTGTCGCCTACCTGGTATTCCCGTTCCTGGAACCCGATAGAGCTGACGATCAGCACGGCGGAGTTGCCCGGAACGCTGATTTCGAAGCGGCCGTCGGCCCCGGCGGCCGTACCGATGTTGGTCCCCTTCACGATAACCGTAGCGCCGGGGATAGGGGCGCCCGTAGTGTCCTGCACGCTGCCCCTGACGTTTTTCTGCTGGGCGCTGGCATGCAAAAGGCATAGCATTAGCGATGATAATAGGAAGAGATACTTCATAACAATTACGCGTGTTGGTGAAATTTCCGTTTTGTGAATAATTGGTTGATTGCAGCCATAGCATGCCCCGCCCGTGTTGCGCCTTCGCATCGCGGATGTACTGGTTGGACAAGAGAATGAGAGGGGCTTATAGCCCGGACGGATATACTATGTTACAAGGTCAGCAGGTACCTGGATGAATAAACTTAAGGCATAGGCCCCGGGGGGTAATGTAATGGATCACCCTGTGCGGAGGTTTGCCGGTTTGAAAACTTTAAGTATGTTTTAACAACACTTCCGTTTTGATTTCAGATTATTTCATGTATGCATTTCAAATATCTGGTCTTATTTCACACTGTTTCAATCTTTTTTTATTTTTTAGTAAAAACAAATTACTTCATTAAAAAATTTTTCAAAGATTTGCAGTCTAATCGAAAATGCTGGAGTTATGAACCTTAAGTTAATTAATCGTGACCCGTTTTTGATGGATCCGGGGCTAAGTAAGAAGCAAATTCAGTTGAGATACAAGATGTTGCAACACTTATACACCAAGGGGCCATCTTCTATTTCCGCGCTATGCGATACGATCGGCATCAGCGCGCCCACGGTATTCAAGATGCTGGGGGAGCTGACGCGTGAGAAAATCGTGGAAAAACGCGGTGTAGGGGAGTCGATCGGGGGCCGCAAACCAGACCTTTTCCGGTTGCAGAAGAACGTAATTTATGTGATTTGCATTGATATTGAACTGTTTAAGACCAGCATGGCGATCGTTGACAACAACAATCACTTCGTTACGCCGGTCAAAACCGTCTCCGTAACCTTGTCCCGCAACCGGAAAGCCTTTTTCGAAACCCTGCTCGAACATATCCGCGAGCTCATTGCCTCAGCCAATATCGACGAAACGAGGCTGGTAGGGTGCAGCGTGGGCATGCCCGGGCTCATCGATCCGGAAACAGGCGAAAACTACAGCTACCTGCTCGATGAAACAGACGGGCTCACCCTGCGCGAAGCCTTCGAACAGCAGATCGGGTTGCCGGTAGTCATTCAAAACGACGTGAAAGGCTCTGCACTGGCGGAGTTACGATATGGCCACGCCATTGGCCGGAAAAACGTGCTGGTGATCTTAATGGACTGGGGCATAGGGCTCGGCATCATTATGGACGGCAAAGTACAGCATGGCAGCTCCGGGTTTTCCGGGGAAATGGGACATATGCCCTTCGTGGAAAATGGGGAATTATGCTATTGCGGCAAATACGGCTGCCTGGAAACGGTGGCTTCGGGTATGACGTTGTCGAAAATGGCGCGGGAAGGGATTCTATCCGGACAAAACTCCATCATCAACGATCTTTCCAACAAAGAAATATACCGCATCGAAACGGAACTGATCATCCGTGCAGCCAACAAGGGCGACCAGTATTCCATACAGCTGCTCTCGAATATCGGGACCAACCTCGGGAAAGGGATCTCCATCCTCATCCAGCTGTTCAACCCTGAAATGGTGATTTTAAGCGGGAAGATCGCTGCGGCGCGCCAGTACATCACCCTGCCGATGCAGCAGGCGATCAACACCTATTGCATGACGCAGATCCGGGAAAAAACCCAGATCATCTCCTCCGAACTGGGCGACGAGTCGCGCCTCCTGGGCTACGCGGCGGCGGGGATCACCTGGTTCTTCGAAGCCATGATCGCGGATGTGAAAGACAGGTAGCAACAGAACAGTCCCTAAATAAACTTATCCTTCACGCCGGACGACTTCGGCAAACCAGCGTCGATATTGGTATTCCACCAGTCCTGCGCTTTGGTTTTACGGCTATGGTCAGTTTCGGCGTCATAGTTTTTCTGGTACGTGCCCAGGGTCTTTTTAACAGCCTTCATTTTGTCGGACAGCTGTTTGCGCTGGCCTGCCAGCGCTTTTTCCGCCGCAGCCATGGCATTTCCTTTTCCGCAGGCTTCCACTTCTTTGGTAGCGAACGAGGATGCGAGGGTTTGCATTTCCGAGGAAATTTTTTCCGCCACGGCATGCGTGATATCGAAATGGCGCTGTTCGTGATTGAGCAATGAGGTGCTGGAATCTTCCAGCCCGGTGCTGATGAGGGATTTTTTGAAGGAAGTTTTGCAGTCACCGAGTTTGCTGGCGTCTACCGTAACGCCGTTGTGGTTTTTCCATTGATATTTAATGCCGGTCATCCTGTCTTTAACACAGGGCGTTTTGATGTTGCCGCAATCGGCGGCGCTGGTAACGTTTGTGTTGTAGATCTTGTAGGATGAGATTTTCTTCTTCTTGAATTCGTTTTCGCAATTCTTTACGTCGGTGTCGCAGGATTTGTCTGCCGATTTTTGTTTTGAGTTGAAGGAACTTTCGCAACCGGGCACGAACGTGTCTGCATGCGCTTCCCGTTCTTTGGGATCGTACAGCCATTTCTTCGCCCAGGATTTATCCTGCCGCATGAAAGCTTTTGCTTTGAGTTTGCTGGTGTCGCCTTCGATATTGACTTTATAGGCTTTGTATTTCTCCGGGTGTTCGGCGGCTTTCTTGTCTTTGTCCTTGCCTTTTTCGCAATCCGTGGTTTTTTTGCCGGCGGTGAAAGTGGTGCCGTTTTCGGTTTCAGTGAGTTTTTTGAAAGGGTATTTCGAGGTGTCGAAATCTTCGATATCGGAGCTGGTAACGGCTTCGTAGCCGGAGGTTTTCTTGGGAACCTCGGCGGCGAAGTCGGCCCAGGTGAGCTTGCGGTGATGAATGTCTACCCGCTGGATGCGCGGGGCGATCTGCTGGTTTTGTTGCAGCACATGCGCCAGTTCGTGGGCGAGGAGGTGCTGCCCTTCCGGGGTGTGGGGCTGGAATTCGTGGTGGTTGAAATAGATGTCGGACCCGTAGGTGAATGCTTTGGCCTGGACGTCAGTGTTCATGGCGGCGGCTTTTTCGCCGGTGTGGATGTGGACGTTGGAGAAGTCGGCCTGGAAGGCGTTTTCCATGAATTGGCGGGTGCTCCGGGGCAGGGGGGCGCCTTTTTCTTTGCTGGCGGCGAGGTGTTCGGGCATGCCGGAGGCGTGCGGCGGTTTGAAGAAGGACGGCTGGGCGGAAGGCTTCCGCGAAGCTTCGCTGGTTTTGCGGCGGATGTTACGCATGGAAATACAGTTGCGCCCGCGCCTGGCGGGACGGTGATCGGTAATTTTTTTGACGGTGGAAGGGTAATGCCGGGGTTATGCGTATCTGGGGCTGATGTATCTGTTTGACCGGTCTGGCGGCTGTTCCGTGTTCAAATGTAAGCCAAATGGCGGGAATCCCATCCAAATGATTATATTTGTTCACTTGTGGTACAAAACTAAAAATATATGCTGAACGGTATCAAGCCGATTGCCGCGAAATCCATGGCCGAGCGGGTGGAAGCCAGCCTCCGGGAATATTTTGCAAAAGGAAACTTCAAACCCGGAGATCCGCTGCCCACCGAACTAGAGCTGGCGGCGGCACTGGGCGTTAGCCGGAACGTGGTGCGCGAAGCGCTGAGCCGGTTCAAGATGCTGGGCATCATCGAAACGAAAAAGAAAACGGGCATGGTGATCAGCAACCCCGATATCGTGGGTACTTTCCAGAAGGTGCTAACCCCCGAAATCATGGATGAAACCACCCTGCAGGACCTTTTTGAGCTACGGCTCGTGCTGGAGTTGGGTATCGCCGACCTGCTCTTCATCCACAAAACCCCTGAAGACATAGAGGAGCTGGAAGATATCGTAGCCCGTGAAGTAAAAGGCGACAACTTCCGCATCAACAACGAAATCGCCTTCCACGGCAAACTTTACGAAATGACTGGAAACGAAACGATGAAACAGTTCCAGACGCTGTTGTTGCCTGTGTTTGGATATGTGATGAAATTGGAAGACAAGCAGTATGTTTCAGGAGAGATCACGCACAAAGACCTGGTCCGGATACTGAAAAAGGGCACTGTCCAGGCGTTTAAAGACGGCATGGCTTCACACCTGCAGCCGCACATCGACCGGCTACGCAAGAAAAAATAACGCCTCAGGCCCGCCATGAGCGGGCTTTTTTCATTTTTTTTACTGGGACAAAAATTTAATGCGAGGATTTTGTTAAAATTGCCTACTTTTAAAATGTAGAACATAACTACTAAATAAGACGAGCGTTATGATCGACGGTATTCCAACGTTAGAGGGGCTGTAACCATCCTCCTGCAATTTATTCATTCATATCCCGCGTCCTGCTGGCCGCTGCCTGTGATTTAGGCGGTACCGCAGGGCTATTGCCGCAGATGTGCGAACATCAGCGGTGCGGACTTTTCATTCAATCTTATGTACACAAAACTTCCACACATGACATTGCTAAGATTATGCTGCTGTTGCCTGCTGCTGCTTGTTGCGTTGCCTGGCTTCAGCCAATCCGGGGAAGGAGCGGTGACCGGCATCGTGCGCGACTCCGCCACACGGGAGCCTATAATCGGCGTGAGCGTGTCCGTCAAGGGCACGTCGCGGGGCACCGTTACGGACGTGAACGGCCGGTACCGGTTGCAGGTGAGCGCCGCCACGGAAACGCTGGTGTTCAGAATGATCAACTATGCCTTGCAAGAAATTCCGGTAGGTAACCGCCGTGAGATCAACGTTGACCTTGCCGAAACTTCGTCACAACTTGGTGAAGTGCTGATTGTGGGGTATATGGAACAATCGACCCGCAAGAATACCGCTGCCATTGCCAAAATGGATGTGGCGGAGTTGAAGAACAACCCTAACCCGAATCCGGTACAGGCGATGCAGGGTAAAATTGCCGGCGTATCCATCCCGATCACGCAGGGGCAGCCCGGTATCGGGGCTACCAATATCCTTATTCGCGGCGGCACAAAACCCAACGTCTATGGGTCGGGTCTGGGAACAAATAATGGCGCGGCGGTAGGCGCAACCGGCAGTTCGCCGCTGGTGGTGGTCGATGGCGTGTTCCGCTCCCTTAACGATATCAATCCCGACGATATCGAATCGTTCCAGGTGATGAAGGACGCGGCATCCACGGCGATATACGGCGCGCGCGGCGCCAATGGCGTTATCGTCATCAAAACGAAGAAGGGAAAACTCAATGCACGCTCATCCGTGACGCTTTCCCACCGCAGCACCTGGGAAACCCAGGCCCGCGATTACAATTACCTTTCCGCGGAAGAATACCTCCGACTGGCGCGCATTACCGTCGCCAACACGTCGGACGCCATTCAAAAAGCGACGCTCCTCAACAATGGCGGCTTCTCGGCCGGAACACGGGTGTACACCCGCCCGGGGGATTACGGCAAGAATATTTACTACACCGCTTTGTACGATAATATCGTGCAGGTGGAAGGCCAGGCTTACGTTGATAACCTGCTGAACCGCGGCTGGCGCGTGATGGATGATCCCATCAATCCCGGCACCAAACTTTTATTCAAAGACAACAATTACCAGGACGAACTCTGGGAAACCGGTCTTTCCAACAACACAAACCTCACCCTCAATGGAGGCACGGAAAAGGCTGATTACAATTTCTCCATGGGATATACCGATCAGAAAGGCGTACTGGTGGGCACGCGTTACAAGCGCTACAGCGCGCTGGGTAACTTCGGCTACCAGGCGTCCGACAGGCTGCGGCTGGATTTCATGGTCAATTACCAGCACACAAAACCCAACTATGTGGACAACTACCAGAACGACCTGGTGCGCTCGATTCGTATCACGCCGCTCATCCGTACTTTCAAGGACGACGGGAATCCCATGCCGGGGGAGCTGTACACGGTCCGTAACCGCTTCCACATGCTGAAATACGACGATATACGCACTTCCACCGAGCGCCTCGTTTCGCGCGTGGCGGCGGACCTGACGATCGCAAAGGGATTGCATTGGAAACCGTCGATTTCCTACGTGATCGATGACTATAAAGAACTGATCATGCGGAAGGCTACGCCCCCGACGAAATTCAGCCTTCCACGCAGCGTTTCAAAGATGACTATACGAACAATGCGCGCCAGCTGATGCTCGACCAGGTGCTGCAGTTCGATACGGATTTCAATAAGGACCACCGTTTGACAGTGCTCGCTGGGATGAACTTTACCCGTCACACCAACCACTCGAAAGACATGGGTTCGCAACGCGCAACCAACGATTACATCTATACAATTGACGAAACACCCACTACAACCATAGACGGCCGGCTGGTGTCCAATGTAGGCGATTTTGCGACCAGGTTGGGCGAGACACGGTCTGCCAGTCTTTTCGGACAGTTTGCATACGACTACCAGGGTAAGTATATGTTTGGCGGCTCCTTACGGTACGATGGATTTTCCAATTTCGCGCCGGAGAGAAAGTATGCCTTGTTCCCATCGTTGTCTGCAGGCTGGAACATCGACCGCGAGAATTTCTGGGTGCGCAACCGCGCGGTAAGTTCCCTGAAGCTGCGTGCTTCATGGGGGGTAGCGGGGATGAATGATATTGGCATTACAGACACCTATGGGGAATACTCTGCAGTGGCATATGGAACGTATGCGGGCATCGTTCGCACCGGACTGGCGAATCCGCGCCTTACATGGGAATCGACCGTAACAACGGACATCGCGCTGGAAGTTGGTTTGTTGGATAACAGGATTAATGTGGCGGTGGATGTGTACGACAAGCTGACGAAAGACCGGCTGACCACCATGCCGCTTCCTTCAGAATCACCTTTTACGTCCATCATGACCAATAACGGCGCCCTGCGCAACAGGGGCATCGAAGTGGCGATCGGCGCCAATATCATCAAGCGCAATGCTTTCAACTGGCATACGAATTTCACGTTTGCATTCAACCGTACCACCATCACCGAATTACCCGGGAATGGCCGTGCGAGGAACCGCCAGGGTGGTGATTTGGTGTTCGACAAGGTTTCGGGCCAGATGGTGGAAGCCGGCGGGTTGGCGGAAGGGGAACGCCCTTTTGCCATCTATGCCTTCAATGTGCTGGGCGTTTTCGCGACCGACGAAGAAGCGGCAGCCTGGAATTCCCGCATCAAGGACAACCTGGCATCCACGGAAGGCCAGCGCGTAGGCAAACGTGGCGGCGATTTCATTTTTGAAGATGTGAACAACGACGGTGTGATCGACATGAAAGACCAGGTCTTTATGGGATACCGCAACCCTGACAAGATCGGCGGCATACAGAATACATTTACTTACAAGGGTTTTTCGCTCCGGGTGAACGCTGATTACGCGCTCGGGCATATCATCAGCAACGGCGCGCTCGCCCGCTCGATGGGGCAGGGGAGAGCATTCAATGAAGGCGCTCCTACGCAGGCGCTGGCGGATAATGTGTGGAAGAACCAGGGCGATGCCGGGAAAAAATATGCGCGCTTCTCATTTGCAGACTATGATTTCGGGCAGCGGCAATACCTGCGCAACGGCAGCCTGGGCAACAACAGCAGCTACAATTCCGATGTTTCGGTGATGTTCGAAAAAGGAGATTTCCTCGCGCTGCGGGAGATTACTTTGTCTTATGATTTTCCGTCGGCATGGGTGAAAAAAATCCGTTCGAACGGCGTGAACGTTTACGCCAGTGTGTACAATGTGGCTTACCTGACGGCTTACAAAGGGCTTAACCCTGAAATCTACAGCGGTTTCGATCCGGGCGGTTATCCCCGTCCACGCCAGTTTTCTGTCGGAGCCAATATGAGATTCTGATTTTTAAACGTATTAACAGTTGAGTTATGAAAAAATGGACGATACGCATATGGACCGTTTTCCTTGCCGCCGGCATCCTCACCGGATGTAAGGCTATCCTGGAAGTGGAGCCACAATCCAGCATCACGGACGAAGTGTTTTTCCGCAGCGAAGGTGATTTTGAACCCTATGTAGCAGGGATTTACACGGTGATCCGCAGTTTGGCCAACAACGTAACATACGGGACGGAGCGCGGTGAAGAACTGATTGCTGCCAATAATAACCGGTTTTCAGTGGCTTACATGCATACTTTGTCACCGGCTTCCGGAGCGTTGAACTATGCTGAATGGTACCGGGGCATCGGACATGTGAACCTGTTGCTGGAGAAGATCCAGCCGTTCCCTTTCGCTTCGAACCCCGATGTGAAGAAGCGCATCCAGGCGGAGGCTTTTGCCCAACGCGCGTGGTTTTTCTTCCACCTTACCCGTGTAATCGGCGATGCGCCGCTCATGTTGCAGGCAGTAGTGAATGACGATGTGCCCCTGTTGCCGCGGTCTTCCGCGGCGGACGTTATGACCCAGATCCTGGCGGATGCGGACATGGCGCTCGAACTGTACAAATCGATGTCGGCTTTCTCCAAAACTTCTTATCCTTCCAAATACCGCTTTTCGTATGGCTCGGTGCTGGCGCTGAAGGCAGACGCTTTGTTATGGAAAGCCAAAGTGCTGGGTGGCGGACAGCCAGAATTCCAGGAAGCGGTGGAAACAATCACGGAGATTGAAGCCACCGGCGTAAGGCTCAATGAAAACTTCAAGGACGTGGCAACGGTTCGCGCGACGAATAACCCTGAAGTGCTGATGGCTGCTTATTTCCAGCGCGACGAAACGCCCGGCGGCAACTACGCCAAGAACGCGCTGCCTTTCGAATCCATTCTCGGCAGTGCCATCAATCTGAACGAACTGCCTTGGGTGAAAAGCTCCGGCAACGGGCAAGGCGCTTACCAGATCAGTCCGCTGTCGCGGGCATTATTCACGAATTCCGCAGACAAGCGCATTCCCTATACCTGGGTGGTGGAAATGACGAATACGGGGCCCTCTTTCGCGTGGATCAATAAATATCCCGGCAACGTATATTTCGACGACCGCATTTCCGATAACGACGTGATCATTTACCGCCTCGCCGATATCCTGCTGCTGAAAGCCGAAGCCCACGCCGGCCTCAACCAGGGGAGCCTCGCCAAAGCCGCGCTCGACCAGGTGCGCCTGCGCGCCGGTACCGGCGAATACACGGGCGCGCTTGATAAATTATCGCTTGAAAGGGAAATCCTCAACGAGCGCGGGCGCGAGCTGTTCTTCGAGAACAAGCGCTGGTGGGACCTTGTGCGTTTCCACAAAGGCGGAACACTCGATATTTACCAGTACATCCCGAATCTTGCCGGCAAGACCACACCGCTTTTCTGGCCGCTCAACACCACCGTGCTGGCCAACAACCCGAAAATCGATCAAACGGAAGGATATAAATAAAAAGCATCAAGATGAAATTCATACATAAACTCCTGGCTTTATCCCTCATCACGCCACTGGCCTGGGCCTGCAACGACGATCCGGAAAAGATCTTCCCGAAAATCGAACCGCCGTCTTCCGTGCTGCCTTATGTTTTCCAGCAAGGAGCGGAAGGATACAGCTGTTTCCGCATCCCTGCCATCATCATGACAAAATCCGGCGACCTGCTGGCTTTCGCGGAAGGCCGCAAGAACGATTGCAGCGATGAGGGCGATATCGATCTCGTCATGAAAAGATCCCTCGATTCCGGCAAAACCTGGAGCAAACTGCAGGTCATCTGGAGCGACGCAGACAATACCTGCGGTAACCCGGCGCCCGTGGTGGACCAGCGCACCGGTACCATCCGCCTGCTCATGACCTGGAATTACGGGCACGACGATATCGGCATGATCAACGCCGGTACCAGCAAGGATACCCGCCGTGTATACCTCACTTCCTCCACCGACGAAGGCAAAACCTGGGACACGCCGAAGGAAATCACCAGCACGGTAAAAGCTCCCGGTTGGGGATGGTACGCCACCGGCCCCTGCCACGGAATCCAGATCACGAAAGGCGCTTTTAAAGACCGGATGGTCGTGCCGTGCGATTATATTGAAGTGGGCGCGGGGAGAAGAGGGAATTCCCATGTAATTTACTCCGACGACGCCGGCCTTACCTGGAAGCTGGGCGGAAAGGTGCCGCAACTCTCCGGGCTGAATCCAAACGAAAGCACGGTGGCGGAACTGGCGGATGGCAGGCTGATGCTGAACATGCGCGTAGGGGGCAACGATTACCAACGCCTCGCCAGCGTGAGCGCCGACGGGGGGATCACGTGGTCGGAAGCCTATGACGAAGCCACGCTGGTGGACCCCGTATGCCAGGGCTCCCTGTTGTCGGCCATGGTGAACGGCAGCCACCGGCTGTTTTTCTCCAATCCCGGCGCCACTACACGCACAAGCATGACCGTACGGATGAGCAGCAACGACGGCGGCGATTGGGATAAGAAGAACCTTGTTTTCGAAGGGCCGTCGGGCTACTCCGATTTGGTGCAGCTGTCCAACACCCACATCGGGCTGCTGTTCGAGGGCGGGCTTAGCCGTTACTTCAACGGTATCGCCTTCCGGCAGATTCCCATTGCGAACATTAAATAACTGAAACGGATATATGATCATGAACGGAAGAATGAAGATAGCGGCCGCCATCGCGGTGATGGCGGTACTCGGCCTCGGCGCCTGCCATTCCTCGCGCCCCGCGGCATCCGCGCCCGCAGAGGAAACGCACGTGGTCTTTGAACCGGGCGGGATGTATGCTTCCATGCGCATTCCCGCGCTGGTAGTCACCAGGCGGAACACGTTGCTCGCTTTCTGCGAAGCCCGCATCGGCAATGCCAGCGACTGGGCCGACATGCACCTGGCGCTGCGGCGCAGCACCGACGAAGGCCGCACCTGGAGCGATATCCATGTGCTCGACAGCTTCAAACAGGGACCTGTAGGCAATCCTGTACCCATCGTCGACGACAAAGGCACCGTGCACCTGCTGTACCAGAAAGATTACAAAGACGCATTTTATATTTCTTCGGAAGACGACGGCAAAACCTGGTCCCAACCACGCGACATCACTGCCGTGTACGACCGCTTCAAGCCCGAATACAACTGGAAAGTGCTGGCGCCCGGTCCGGGCCACGGCATCCAGCTAAAAAACGGACGGCTGCTTT